>JAJYNP010000317.1 GCA_021786265.1 Chloroflexota bacterium | reverse complement strand
GCTGACGCCCGCCCAGACCGCCGGCTGGAGGGGGCCGATCGCCTGCGCCGCTCCGGGGGTGTTGTTGTAGGGCTGGCCGTATCCGGCGGTGGTGCTCTGGCCCGACAGCTCGGACACGGCCGTGGTGACGAAGTCGACCGGGTCGCGCTGGGCCCAGCTCTGGATGGTGACGGATGGGTCGTCCGGTGACGAGAACGCCACGGCCGCGACCACGACCAGGATCGCCGTGACCAGCAGGGCGATCGCCAGTTCCTTGACCAGGTCGTAGCGCACGGTCCGGATCCCGGCGTAGTAGTCCCCCTGCGAGCCGGTCGTGCCGCTCACTGCGCCGCCTCCCCGCTGGCCCGCGCGGAGCCGGCCGGGTCGATGGGCTTCACCACGCCCCGCATGCGGACCTGCACGACGTGCAGCGCCACCAGCGTGGTGACCAGGATCGGGAAGATCATCACGTGGAGCCCGTACATCTGGCCGAAGTTCAGCACGTTGAAGAACGCGCCGACGCCGGCCGCATTGGTGGCGTCCTTCGCGTTCACCGCGATCCACTGCGCGTCGAAGTTCTGCTGCGAGAGGTAGCCGGTGAAGGCGGTGACGATGCTGATGGCGAAGATCACCACGCCGATCATCCAGGTCGGGGCCCGGCCGTCACGCCAGCTGGCCATGAAGTACTGGCCCCACAGGTGCAGCACCATGAAGATGAAGAAGACCTGGACCGCCCAGAAGTGCAGGCTGTTCACGAAGTGCCCGACGCCCGAGATGTGCCACCACTGGGGGCCGAAGAAGGCGAGCACCACGCCGGAGGCCACGATCCACACCAGGCCGGCAATGGCGACCACCCCGAAGACGTAGACCCAGGAGCCGACGTAATAGGGCATCCGGTGGGGCAGCAGGGAATCGATCGGCAGGCTGCGCTCCAGCCAGCGCCGGATCGCCAGCGTCCAGTTGCCGGTCTCCTCGTCGGGAGGAGCGGCGGGCGCGGTCCTCGCGGTGGGCTCAGTCATGGTGGCCATCCGACCGTCCCTGCCCGGACTCGTCGTGCGGGAACGGCGCCAGGAGCGCCAGCACGAACACCACGATCATCCCGGCGATCATCACGATGTTCGGGATCGAGATCAGCACGAAGTTCCACGACACGTACTGCGCGGGTGCGTCCAACCAGGCTCCTCCTTCCCTCGCTCCGGTTCAGACATCGGCGGGGCCCTCCTCACCCGCCGGGCGGCCAGCAGCGCTCCCGCCCCCGTTGCCTCGAGTGGCTGACCCGGCCACCGTAATGCTCTGGGGACAATCGGCACCTTGGCAGGGGCCGATTGCCCTCACTCTAGCAGGCCGAATGGCGACCTTACGGCCTGTCGGGTCACGCCCGATGAAGGTTGTCAGGACCGCGGCACGGCTCCCTGCGGCTCCTGCGGCGCAGCCGCGGCCACCTCGTCGGGCAGGTCGCCGTCGCCCGCGTACGGCAGCAGTCGGACGGCGAACTCCGATCCGCTCTCCGCGCGGCGCCGTGCCGTGATGCTCCCGCCCATCGCGTCCACCAGGCGGCGGCAGACATACAGGCCGATGCCGCTGCCGCTGACCGTCCGCGCGGTCGCGCCCGAGCGGTAGAAGAGATCGAAGAGACGGTTCGCCTCGGTCTCGTCGATGCCGGGTCCGTCGTCGAGCACGCGGACGACCACCTCATCACCCTCGGCTGCCGCGCGGACCTGCACGCGCCCGCCCGTCGAGTTGTACTTCGCCGCGTTCGACAGGAGGTTGCCGAGGACCTGCTCCATGTATCGCTCCTCCCCGCGCACCAGAGGCAGCGAGCCGTCCACGACCAGGTCGACCGGCACGTCCGGATAGCGATCGAGCTCCGCGGCGACCACGTGCCCGAGCACCGGTTCGAGTCGCACCGGCTCGTCCACGGCGGCGATCGCCCCGTGCTCGGCCCGCACGAGGATCACCAGGTCCTCCACCAGCCGGGCGAGGCGCTCCGCCCCCGAGACGATGCCGCCCACCAGCTCGCGTTCGTCTTCGCCGAGCTGGCGGGTCGAGCGGCGGAGCAGCCTGCCCGAGCCCACGATCATCGTGATCGGCGTGCGGAGCTCGTGGGACACGATGTCGATGAAGGCATCGCGCAGCTCCTTCGCCTGGCGCTCCTGCTCGAGCAGGACGGCGAGGCGTTCCTCGCGCTCGGCGAGCGTGCGGTTGAGCCGCTCGCGGGCCGCCGCCGCCACGGCCTCGCGTTCGCGGGCGTCGTGGAGGCTGGCGACCACCAGAACCGCGGCCATGCCGACCACGAGGTAGAGGAGCAGCGCGGCCCAGTGGCGGGGGGCGGCGAGTGCGAGGCTGCCGTCCTGCAGCGAGAACAGGTACGTGTCCACGATCGCCGAGGTGACCGTGGCGGAGACGCCAGCGATGCGGTACCCGTACCACGTCGCGAGGCCGACGCCCAGCACCAGCGGCAGGAGGCCCACGTCGCCCCCGGCCACGACGTTGACCGGCACCTTCGCGACCGCCGCCACCAGGCCGAGCGCGGCACCGAACAGGAGCCCCGGGACGCCTCCGGTGGGCCATCGATCGCG
>JAJYNP010000032.1 GCA_021786265.1 Chloroflexota bacterium | reverse complement strand
CGTCGCGAGATCCAGCGCTATCTCGACATGGGCTTCACCAAGATCTACCTGCACAACGTGGGCCGCAACCAGCGCGAATGGATCGCAGCGTTCGGGCGCGAGGTGCTGCCCGGGCTGACCGCATGAGACAGCCTGCACGTGGCGAGGGCGAGGGGTGGCCGGCGGGTCGTGCCGCCCGGGCAGAGCGGAAAGGGCGGCCGACCCCCGGACAGGACCCCTCACACTCCCCGACCCGCGTGACGGTCCTGGCGGGCGGCGTGGGGGGCGCCAGGCTCGCGCACGGCCTGTCGATGCTGCCCGGCGTCGAGCTGACCGTCATCGTCAACACCGGCGACGACCTCGAGCTGCACGGCCTCGAGGTCTCGCCCGACGTGGACACGGTGCTCTACACGCTGGCGGGGCTGGCCAACCCGGAGACCGGCTGGGGGCTGCGCGACGAGACCTGGTCGGCGCACGAGATGCTCGGCCGGTACGGGGCGCCGACCTGGTTCCGCCTGGGTGACCGCGACCTTGCCGCGCACCTCGTGCGCACCAGCCGGCTCCGCGGCGGGGTGAGCCCCACCGACGTGACGGGTGAGCTCGCGCAGGCGCTGGGCGTGCGGGCCCGAATCCTGCCCATGAGCGACCGGCCCGTGCGCACCCGGGTCAGGACGCCCGGCGGATGGCTCGACTTCCAGGAGTGGTTCGTGGCCCGGGCGCACGCCGACGACGCACTGGAGATCCGGTTCGACGGCGCCGAGGACGCGCGGCCGACCGAACGGGTGCTGTCGGCTGTGAGCTCCGCGGATGCGCTCGTGATCGCGCCGTCCAACCCGTTCGTCAGCATCGGGACGATCCTGGCGCTGCCCGGCATGGCCGCCGCCCTGACCGGCGCGGCGGCCCCCGTCGTGGCGGTGAGCCCGATCGTGGCTGGCGTCGCGCTGAAGGGGCCGGCGGACCGCATGCTCGAGACGCTGGGCGGCGAGTCCAGCGCACTGGGGGTCGCCCGTCACTACGCCGGCCGGTACCCCGGGCTGCTCGATGGCCTGGTGATCGACCGCGCGGACGAGGCACAGGCCGCCTGGATCGAGGCCCTGGGCATCCGGGCCCTGGCAACCTCGGCCGTCATGCGCGACGATGCGGATCGGGCGCGGCTGGCCGGCGAGGTGCTCGCGTTCGCCGCCGACCTGCGGACCGGCCGGAGCGCCCCACGGGACACACGACAGGAGGGCTGAGGTGCGCATCGGGATCGGGCTGCCGACCGTCATCCCCGGGGTGCCGGGCGAGGTCGTGCTCGAGTGGGCACGACGGGCCGAACGGCGCGGCTTCGGCACGCTCGGCGTGATCGACCGGGTCGCGTACCCCAACTACGAGCCCCTCACCGCGCTCGCTGCGGCTGCCGGCGCGACGAGCACGATCGAACTGATGACCGACGTGCTGCTCGGCCCGACCCGGGACCCGGTGCTGCTCGCGAAGCAGGCGGCCAGCCTGAACCGGCTGTCGGGAGGGCGCTTCACGCTGGGGCTCGGTGTCGGCGCGCGGCCCGACGACTTCGCGGTGGTCGGCCGTGACTTCCACGCTCGCGGCCGCGAATGGGACGCGGCGCTGGAGGTCATGGACCTGGTCTGGCAGGGCGAGGCGCCGCCCGGGACGACCAGGACCAGCGCGCCGGTGGTCGGTGGCGGCGGACAACCCCGGCTCCTGTTCGGCGGCACCTCCGACGCCTCGATCCGGCGCACGGTCCGCTGGGGCGCAGGCTGGACGGCCAGCAGCAGTGCCGGCGACGCGCTGCCGGGGCTCGTCGAGCGCGTCCGGACCGCGTGGCGCGAAGCGGGCCGGGACGGCCGGCCGTGGATCTCCGTACTCACCTACTTCGCCGCCGGCGACGGTCCCGACGATCCCCGGGCGGCCGACTTCGTGATCGACTACTACGGGCCGCAGCGAGGACCCGTCCTGGCGGCGGGGCTGCCGCGGACCCCGGATGCCCTGCGGGCCATGGTGCGCCGGTACGGGGACCTGGGTGTCGACGAGGTGGTCGTGTTCCCAACGCTGCCCGAGCCGGACCAGGTCGACCGGCTCGCGGACGCGGTGCTCGGCTGAGGAAATGGACGGCGGCAGGGGCGGCGCGCGGCGAGCGGACCTGTCCCGACTCCATGCCGTCGTGCCGCTGCGCTCCCTGGAGGGCGGCAAGACGCGCCTGGGCGCCGCGCTGGACGCGGAGGAGCGCGAGGAACTGATCGTAGGCATGCTGCGCCACGTTCTCGGGACGCTGCTGGCGTGGGGCGGCGCGGCCGGGATCCTGGTGGTGAGCCCGGACCGGGCGCTCCTGTCGATCGCATCCGCGGCAGGGGCCCGCACGCTGCGCCAGGACGCCGGCGATCTCAACGACGCGATCCGCCTCGGACGCGACGATGTGATGGCCGGCGGGGCCACCGCGCTGCTCGTGCTGCCCGGGGACCTGCCGCTCCTCGAGCGCGAGGCGCTGGAGCGCCTCCGCGAGGCCGCGGACGCCGCGCTCGCGGCGGGGGGCGGCGCACCGCTCGTGGCCATCGTCCCGGCCGACGCCCGAAGCGGCACCA
>JAJYNP010000320.1 GCA_021786265.1 Chloroflexota bacterium | reverse complement strand
CGATCCCGACACGCCCGAGGCCACCCCGCCTCCGGCTCCGGCGCCGACGAGCGCGCGGCGGCCGGAACCATCGTGCGTGCATGCCGCGCGCCGGCCGGAACCGGCGCTCGAGCCTGCCGGGCGGCGGCCGGAACCATCGTGCGTGCATGCCGGGCGGCGACCGGAACCGGCGCTCGAGCCGGCCACTACCTCGGCCACCTGATCGCGACGCAGATAAGCCGCGCAGATAATGGGATGCCATGCATGTCGAACCCGACCCTCGACCCCGCGCCGCGGCCGCCGACATCCGCGGGATTCTCTGACGCCGTGCGGATCCTGGTCGCCGAGGACGACCCGGGGCTGCGCGACGTCCTGGTCGAGGGGCTGCAGGACCAGGGGTACCAGGTGGACGCCGTGGAGCGCGGCGACGACGCCATCCTGCAGCTCAAGTTCTACGAGTACGACGTGGCCGTCATCGACTGGCGCATGCCTGGCGCGCCCGGGATCGACGTCGTCGCCTGGGCGCGCCGCCACGGCCGCCCCACGGCGCTCCTGATGCTCACGGCACGCGACGCGCCGCCGGATCGGATCCAGGGGCTCGACGCGGGCGCGGACGACTACCTGGTGAAGCCCTTCGACTTCGGTGAGCTCCTGGCGCGCATCCGGGCGCTCCAGCGCCGCCCGCGGGGTGTGGACGGCCCGATCGTGGAGCGCGGCGCCCTCGCGCTCGATCCAGTGCGCCGCGAGATCACCGTCGAAGGGCGGCCGCTCAACCTGACCTCCACCGAGTACAGCATCCTCGAGCTGCTGATGCGCCGCTCGCCCGCGGTCGTGGACCGCAAGGCGATCGCGGAGCACGCGTGGCGCGACGAGACCGACCCGCTCGGCTCCAATGCCATCGACGTCCAGCTGAGCCGCCTGCGCGCAAAGCTGCCGGCCGCAGGTGTGCGGATCGTCACCGTGCGTGGCGCGGGCTACCGCCTGGAGCAGAGGTGAACGGTCGCGGCCGTCACGACGGGCGGGGCGGGCAGGATGTCCGGACCACCTCGATCCGCGTGGCCCTCTCCGCCGCCGCCGTGGTGGGGGTGGCGTATCTCTTCGTCGCCGCGGCCGTGGTGCTGATCGTCACCCGCAACCTGACCGCGCAGATCGACGGGCGCCTCGCCGCATCGCTCTCGCAGATCAGCCGCGAGCCGCCGCCCCAGACCACCGGCTTTGGGGCACCTCCGCCCGACCGGCCGTTCGGGCCTCCCGTCATCGTGTGGACCATCCATCCCGACGGCGACGTCACCTGCAACACCTCCAACGCGGTCCTGCCGGCCGCCTACCGGACGGTGACCGCGCCCCAGACCGTCGCGATCAACAACGCCGAGGTGCGCATCGCAGGCGCCGCGGCCGGCGGCCAGTACGTGGTCGTGGGCCAGACCATGGAGAGTGTCTCGCAGGCCCAGTCCACGGTGATCGTCGCCGAGTCGATCATCGGCCCGATCCTGCTGGTGCTGGTGTTCCTCGGCGCGGTGGTCATCGGGCGCCGCGTGGCCGCCCCGATCGAGCGCGCCCGGCAGCGCCAGCTCGAGTTCACCACTGACGCCTCGCACGAGCTGCGCACGCCGCTCTCGGTCATCGAGGCGCAGACCAGCCTGGCGCTGTCGCAGGACCGCTCCGAGTCCTGGTACCGAACGGCGTTCCAGCGCGTCGACCGCGAGAACAAACGGATCCGGCGGCTGGTGGACGACATGCTCTGGCTGGCCCGCTTCGATGCCTCCCAGGGGCAGCCGAACGCTGAGCCCGTGGACGCCGGCGTGATGGCCGCACAGACCGCGGACCGTTTCGCCGTCGTCGCCGAGGCCCGGCACCTGTCGCTCCGGGTCCACCCGGCGCCGGAGTCCAGCGTGATCGCGGCGCCTCCCGAGTGGCTCGACCGGCTCCTGGGAGTGCTGCTGGACAACGCCTGCCGGTACTCGCCCGAGGGCGGCACGGTCGACGTCTCCGTGACCCACGACGGCGCTCGGGTCCGGGTGACGGTGGACGACTCGGGACCCGGGATCCCGCCCGAGGAGCGGACCCGCATCTTCGACCGCTTCCACCGGGCGACCGACACCCCCGGGGGCGCCGGGTTGGGCCTGGCCATCGCGGACGCGATCGTCAGAGCCTCCAACGGGCGGTGGCGGATCGGCGCATCGCCGGCCGGCGGCGCGAGCATGTCGGTGAGCTGGCCAAGGGTGCTTGCCGACGCGGGCGAACCCGCCCCGAGGAAATCGTCGACGAGCGAGCCGCGGCCCGATTGACCGGACGGCCCGATTGACTGACTGGACGACCGACCGGGCCGCCCGATTGACTGACCGGACGACCAACCGGGCCGCCCGACTGACCGGACGGCCCGACTGACCGCCGTGCCGCCCCACACGGCCGGCGGACGGACCCTCAGGGTGCCGCGGTGGACGCGGCGCCCGCGAGAGCCGAGAGCAGCGCGGCGGTCGAGGCCGGGACGGGATCCAGGCCATCGGGGTTGTACAGGTAGTCGCCCGCGGTGCCCGCGATCCCCGGGTGCCCGTACTGCCAGACGATCCGATTCGTGGCGGGGTCGATCACGTCGACCGTCTGGCCGAAGTCGTCGGTGACCGCGACGTTGCCGTTGGACAGGCGGACCGCAAGTGACGGATTCGAGAGCATGCCGGGTCCGCTCCGCACGAAGTAGCGCCAGACGATGCGTCCCGCGGGCGTGACCTCCTCGATCCGGCCCGGCGTGGAGTAGTCGACCACCAGCACGTTCCCGTTCGGCAGCAGCTGCGCGTCCGACGGGTAGGCGATGTCTCGAAGGTGGATCGCCCACACCAGGCGCCCGCTGGCGTCCAGCCGATCTACCCAGCTGCCGCCGATCTCGGTGACCAGCATGCCGCCGTCCGCGAGCGGCACGTCCCCGTTCGGGGCCGCGTAGGCCACGGGCGGATCGTGGCGGCGCACCCCCGTGAGCCCGTACTGGCGAACGATGGTCTTCGAGCGCGAGATGAAGAGGATCCGCTCGTTCTTGATGTCGGCCACGGTGACGGTGCCGTCGGGCAGGACGTACGCGTCGTCGGGCCCGTTCAGGTAGCCGGGCGCACTGCCGGGCCTGCCTGTGTGCCCGTACTGCCACACGATCCGCCGGGTCGCGATGTCGATGATCGAGACGGTGTGGGCGTTCTCCTGGTTGATCACGATGTGGGCCCCGTCGGGAGTGAAGAACGCGTCGTCGGGCCCCCAGGACTGCGATCCGCGCGGCCCGCCCGGATCGATGGTCATCGACCAGATGATCCGCCTGGCCGGCGTGACGATCAGCAGGCGGTCGTTGCCGCGGTCGGCGATCAGCAGGTCGCCGGGAAGCGGGCCCGCGACTGCCGCCGGCGAGGGGCTCGGCGACGTCGCGGGTGCCAGCGCGGCCTGGGGTGATGCCCCAGCCGGCGACGATGCCCCGGCCCCCGGGGAGGCCGCCCCGGCGGTGACGCCGGATGCGGCGGCCAGGCCCGGACCGGGAGTCGAGGCCGTGCTGGAGCGGGTGAAACCGGCGAGGACGACGCCCCCGACCAGCACGGCGACGAGGGCAGCGATGACGGCAGCGACGGCCAGCGGTCGTTGGAACATCGCCGAACGGTACCGAACCGAGATGCGTCGCGGGTCAACATCGCATTAGGTTTCGGCACACATCCCCACGCCGGCGCGAGGCACCGGCGCTTCCCCTGCCCCGCGCGAGATGGTTCCCCTGCCCTCGTCCGTGCGCTTCCACCTATTGTCAGTCGATTGCGCAAGTACGCAACTAGGTGCTAGCATCGATGCGGCCCGCCACGGCCGATCCGCGGCGCATGGTGCCGGAGGCTATCGTCCGTGTCCCGTCGCGACCGCCGATCTCGAGGTCGATCCCCTGACCACACGCGTCCCTCCGGGGCGCAGGCGAGCCCGCCGCCGGAGCGGCGCGAACCGTCGTCCGAGCCCCAGCGCCCTTCCCCGGACCGATCGCATGCGGCCGCGGAGCGATCGCGCTCGACCGCAGAGCGGTCGCACCGCACCGGGGGGCGACGCCGGGCCTCCCGCCTGCGCCGATGGGCCTTCCCCGCCCTGATGACGCTCGCCGGTGTCGCGGCCGTCGGGATCGTCGTGGCCGGCGTGAGTGCCGCCACGGCGCCGCCCGTCCGCGCGGCGACCCCCTCGCTCGGCGCGGCGACGGCGCCGGTGACGATCGTCGAGTACGCCGACTACCAGTGCCCGTACTGCGCCACCTGGGCAAAGACGGTGGAGCCTCAGATCAAGCAGGCCTACATCGATACCGGCAAAGTCAAGCTGGAGTGGCACGACATGGCCTGGATGGGCGGCGAATCGAAGGACGCAGCGAATGCTGCACGCTGCGCCGGTGACCAGGGCCAGTTCTGGGCGTACCACGACCTGCTGTATCGCTCGCAGGCCGGACAGAACAGCGGCGCCTTCTCGAAGGATCGCCTCAAGGCGTTCGGGCAGCAGCTCGGGCTGAAGGCGGCCACGTTCGACGCGTGCGTCGACTCGGACGAGTACGGCGGCGCGGTGCAGGCAGACTTCGCGCAGGCCGCCAGGCTCGGCATCACCGGGACCCCGGCCTTCTTCATCAACGGCCAGCGGATCGACGGGGCGCAGCCGTACTCCGCGTTCCAGGCCGCGATCGACTCGGCGCTGGCCGGCCAGTGAGCGCGATCGTCGTGGGTCGGGGCGCGACCGTCGTCAGCCGGAACGAGGCTCGCCGGACGCACCGGGGCATCGGCGGCCGGAGCTCGGTCCACCGGCCACCGGCCGCGCACAAGCGGTAGCGCGTGCCAGTCGAGCTCCTGGTCGCGTTCGCGGGCGGCGTCCTCTCGCTGCTCAGCCCGTGCTCGGCGCTGCTCCTGCCCGCGTTCTTCGCCTACGCGTTCCCATCGCCCACGCGGCTCGCACTGCGGACGGCCATCTTCTACCTGGGCCTGATCACGCTGCTCGTGCCCGCCGGGCTGGGCGCGGGCGCGATCGGCGCGCTCCTGCTGACCGAGCGCGGTCCGCTGACACTGCTTGCCGGGCTGACGCTGATCGCCATCGGTGCCCTGCAGCTGCTGCTCGGCGGCTTCGAGCTCCCGGGCGTGTCGCTGCGTCCCGCCATGAGCGCGGAAAGCGCGGCCAGCACCTTCGTCCTCGGCCTCAGCTACGGGCTCGGGGGCTTCTGCGCCGGCCCGATCCTCGGCGCGATCCTGACCATCGCGGCCGGGTCCGGGGGCCTTCTTCCCGGCGCGGTCCTGCTCGCCGCCTACGGGGCCGGCATGGCCTTCCCGCTTTTCCTGCTGGCGTTGGCCTGGGAGGGCCTGGGGACCGGATGGCGAGGGCGGATGCGCGGGCGGCAGGTCCGGATCGGCGGGGCGGAGCGGCACATCTCCACGGTCGTGTCCAGTGCCATGTTCATGGCGCTGGGCGCCGGGTTCATCGTCTTCCAGGGCCCCAACGCCCTCTCCGGCCTCTACGCCGGCTTCGGGCTGGACGACCTGGCGCTGCGGCTGGAGGCCGCACTCCAGGTGGCGGCGGCCGAGGCGCCGCTGGCGGTGGTCGGGGCGGCGATCGGCGCCACGGGGCTGCTCACGATCGTCGGGCGGCGGCTCCTCGGGGCCGGCACGGACGCGCGCGACCGGTGACGCGAGTGGGCCACAACTTGCGTAATCGCGCAAGCAGTTATCAGGAACGTAACAGATTGGTGGGGCGCTTAACAGGCCCATAACGGGGAGGCGATACGGTCTGGTGCGCAAGATTGGAAAGGAGCCTGCATGTCGTCTGACCGTGCGAGCGGCTCGGGCACGCTGACCGACGCCCTGAACGAGGCGCCCCTCAGCGTCTTCCACCTCCGGGCGATGTTCACCGCAGGGATGGGCTTTTTCACCGACGCATACGACCTGTTCGTCATCGGCGTCGCGCTCGCCCTGGTCACCGCCCAGTGGCACCTGACGACGACGGAGGCCACCCTCGCGAGCAGCATCGCGCTGGTCGGCGCCTTCTTCGGTGCGGTGGTGTTCGGCCGGCTCGCCGACGTGCTGGGCCGCAAGGCGATCTACGGGCTGGAGGCCGCGATCATGGCGGTCGCGGCGATCCTTTCGGCGGTCTCGCCGAACATCGCGTGGCTGATCGCCTCCCGGTTCCTGCTCGGGATCGGGATCGGCGGAGACTACCCGGTGAGCGCCACGATCATGAGCGAGTACGCGAACCGCAAGGACCGCGGGCGGCTGGTGAGCATGGTCTTCTCGACGCAGGCCGTGGGCCTGATCATCGGGCCCGTCGTGGGGCTGACCCTGCTCGGGGCGGGTGTCTCCAACGAGCTTGCGTGGCGCGTCATGCTCGGCCTGGGGGCCGTTCCCGCGATGGCCGTGATCTACCTCCGGCGGACCATGCCCGAGTCACCCCGGTACGTGGCGCGCGTCATGGGCAACGCATCCGCCGCCGCGGCGAGCATGGCGGGGTTCACGGGCGGCGCGATCCGGGCGTTCGGGGACGAGGCGCCCGCAGTTCGCCAGCGCTTCGTGGACTTCATCCGGGACCGGCGGAACCTCGTGCTCCTGGCGGGTACCGCCGGGTCCTGGTTTCTGCTCGACTACGCGTACTACGGGAACACGATCTCCACGCCCCTGATCCTGCGGGCGGTCGCCCCGCACGCCGCGCTGATGCAGTCGGTGGCGTGGAGCCTGATCATCTTCGCGCTGGCCGCGGCGCCGGGGTACCTGCTCGCCCTCGTGACCATCGACCGCATCGGACACCGGCGGTTGCAGTGGATCGGCTTCCTGGGAATGGCGGGCGCGTTCGCCCTGATCGGGCTGGTGCCGTCGATCACGCACCTGGTCCTTCCCTTCCTGGTCCTGTACGGGATCAGCTACTTTTTCACCGAGTTCGGGCCCAACGTGACCACCTTCGTGCTGCCCAGCGAGGTCTACCCGATCACCAGCCGGACCACCGGCCACGGGCTGTCCTCGGGCGTCGCGAAGATCGGGGCGTTCGTCGGCGTCTACGCGTTCCCGCACCTGGAGGCCGTCCTTGGCCTGCAGGCCACGCTCCTCTTCACCGCGGGCGTCGCGCTGCTGGGCGCGCTCGTCACGCTCGTGCTGCCCGAGCCGGCGGGCCTCACGATCGAGGAAGCATCACGCGAGCACCGCGCGGCACCGCGGCAGCACGAGGCGGCGGCCACCCCCGAGCCCGGGCTGCTGACGACGTAGCCTGCCCGCTCCGACCGGGGTCGGTGCACGGCGCGGGGCACGGCGGCCCCGGTCTCGGGGCCCGGCGCCCGTCCCGGAGTGAAGGCACGCTCCCCGGGCGCGGCTCAGGAGGACGCCCGACGACCCACCACGACGGTGTCCACGCGCGGCCTCCCGCCGCGGCTCGCGCGCAGCGCCTCGGACCGCTCGATCACCACGTCCGGCACCTCCGCGACGATCTCCTCCGGCGTGTAGAGCACCCGCGGGTCCTGCGGCCCGCCCACGCCCTCCGCCAGGTTGCGCCGGTGGTGCCCCACCACCAGCAGCCGGCCGCCCGGGGCGAGGGCACGCGCGGCGCGTTGCAGGACCAGGCGCCGCTCATCGGGCGGCAGGTGCAGGTAGACCAGCGACACGAGGTCGAAGCGTCCCTCCGGGGGCGCCCAGGTGAGCAGGTCCTGCGCCTCCCAGTCGAGCTCCACCTGCGCCCGTGCGGCCCGTCGGCGGCCTCGATCGAGCGCCACCGGCGAGAAGTCGACGGCGGTCACCTGCCATCCGTGGCGCGCCAGCCACACCGCGTTCCGGCCGTCGCCGCAGGCGAGATCGAGTGCCCTCCCGGGGGTCAGCGGCCCGGCCTCCCGGACCAGGACCGGATCGGGCTCCTCGGATTCGATGTGCTCGCGCTCGGCATGGCGCCGATCCCAGGCCATGCGGCGCTCGTCGTGCTCGGTCATGCACCCATTGTCGCCGAGTCGCGCCGACCAGCGATCAGCGCGTGTCCGCCCCGGCGGAGGCGCCGGGGGGATCCGTCGGGTCCGCGGTCACGGCAGGGTGCCTGACCGGCACGCCGGCGCCCTCTGCGGCCAGCGCATCGCGGATCCGGGCGGCGATCTCCGCCTCGATCACGGTGTCGGGGTCGCGCAGCCCGCCCATTCCCGCGCGCACGCCCACCAGGCCGGCGTACAGCGGGGGGCAGGTCGGGCACGTCGAGAGGTGGGCCTCGACCGCCGCCTTCGTGGCCTGGTCGAGCTCGCCGTCCATGTACGCCGACACGTGCCGCCGTGCCCGCCAGCACCGCATCGGCTGCGCCAGGCTCGCCCGGCGGCGAGCATCGTCTTCGGCGAGCGCGCTCACCAGCATCATCCTCCCCCGCCGCAGCCGCTGTTTCGTGGCGGGCAGCCCGACCGCCATGGCACTGGCGATCTCGGCCGCGGTCCAGCCCAGGGCATCGTGCAGGACGACGGGGACGCGGTAGATCACGGGGAGCCGGGCGAGCGCATCCTCGAGTTCGTCGCGCAGCTCGGCCCGGTCCAGCACGAGGTCGGGCCGGACCGAGTACGCGTCGTCCTTCCAGTCGGCCTCGATCCGGTCGATGTCGAGCTCGTCGTGGCGGCTGCGCGATCGGTCGATCACGCGGTTGACGAGGCTCCGGCGCAGCCAGGGCGCCAGCGCGGCCGCGTCGCGCAGCTGGTCGCGCCGCCTCCACGCCCCCACCACGGTCTCCTGGGCACAGTCTTCCGCCACGTCCGCGTCGCGGAGGAGTCGGGTGGCGAGCCGAACCAGGGCCGGCAGCTCGGCCGCCAGCCGCTCTGCGAACCGCTCGCCTTCCCGCGCGTCTGCCACGTTCCCTCGCTGTCGGCGTTCCCCCAGTCAGCGTCGCGCGGCCGACCGCGTGCTCACGCGCAGCAGCGCATACAGCGGGCAGAAGCCCGCGATGCCGGTCACGAGGGCGATCGCGGCGACCACCACCGCAAGATACGAGAGCGGCGCGGTCACCGCGCCGCCGAGGGCCACGGCCCCCAGGACGATGCCGAGCACGATGCGCACGAGGCGGTCGACGAGGTGTTCGTTCTGCCGGATGGGCATCGATTGGTTCCTCCAGTTCGCGCGGGGCAGGTCCCCGCTGTCACATGGAGGACGAGGTGGCGCCCGGAATGGATACATGGGCCGGCGGGAGCTCGATCCAGAACACGGCGCCGGACGTGGCCGTGGCGCGCGTGGCGCCACCCACGGTGCCGGACCTGCCCGTGGCGCGCGTGGCGCCACCCGCCGCGCCGGATGCCCCGCCGGATGCCCCGCCGGTGCCGGGGGCACTGGTCCAGTTCGCCGCGCCCACGGTGCCCCCGTGTGCCTCGACGATCGCCCGGACGATGGCCAGGCCGAGCCCGCTGGTCCCGGTGGAGCGGTCGCGTGCCCGGTCGGCCTGGTAGAAGCGGTCGAAGAGCCGCGGCATGTCCTGCGGGGCGATCCCGGGCCCGGTATCCGCCACCTCGATGCGCACGTTCCGGTCCGGCTCCGGCCTGGCGCCGGCCGACACGTGCACCTGTCCGCCCGACGGCGTGTGTCGCAGGGCGTTGTCGAGCAGCGCGCCCAGGACCTGCCGGAGCCGGTCCCGGTCGCCATCGATCGCAGCCGCCGGCAGCGGCGCAGCGGTGAGCTCGAGGCCGGCCGCGCCGGCCGCGCCGATGACCCTGCGCATAGTTGCACCTCCGTGTGGTCGAGGCCCGCGACTCGCGGACCCGTCGAGGATCGGTGTCGGACGTGGACACCGAGTGGAGGCAGCGTGGAGGGCCCGCGGAGACCCCGTTCCCGGGTGCCCGCGGGCGGCATGATAGGATCCGTTCAACAGAACCAGTTCGACGTGCAGCAGCGGCATCCGGTCCGGAACGGCCCGTGCGCGGGCATCATGCCGGCGGCGCCCCGGCCGCGCGATCTCCAGGGCCAGCCCACAGGCGCCCGATCGCATGCGCGTCCATCGAGTCGTCGCGTCCAGGGACGCACGCAGGAGTCCTCGCTTGACATTCGATAGCCTCGGCCTCGCCCCCGACCTCCTCGAGACGGTCGCCCGCGAGGGGTACACCGAGCCGACCCCCATCCAGGCCGCGGCCATCCCGCTGGTGCTGGCCGGCCGTGACATCCTCGCCGCCGCCCAGACCGGCACGGGCAAGACTGCGGCGTTCGTCCTCCCGCTCCTGGAGCGGCTGCGGCCGCACGCCAACACGGCGGTCTCGCCGGCCCGCCACCCGGTCCGCGTGCTGATCCTGCTGCCCACCCGTGAGCTGGCGGTCCAGGTCGAGGAATCGGTGCGGACTTATTCCCGGGGTCTGCCGCTCCGCTCGACGGTGGTCCACGGCGGCGTGCCCATGGATCCCCAGGTCAAGGCGCTCTGGGGCGGGGTCGAGGTCCTCGTGGCGACCCCGGGCCGCCTGCTCGACCACCTCGCGCAGGGCACCGTGAAGCTCGGCCAGGTGGAGGTCCTCGTCCTGGACGAGGCCGACCGGATGCTGGACATGGGCTTCATCCCGGACGTACGGCGGATCGTCGCGCTCCTCACCTCCCGCCGGCAGACCCTCTTCTTCTCGGCGACCTTCTCGGACGAGATCCGCCGGCTGGCCCGGGAGTTCCTGCACGACCCGGCGACGGTCGAGGTCGCGCGGCGCAACAGCGTCGCCGACAACCTCACGCAGGCCCTGTACCCGGTCGACGGCACGCTCAAGGCCGACCTGCTGGTCCACCTGATCCGCCAGGAGCAGATGACGCAGGTGCTGGTCTTCACTCGGACCAAGACCGGCGCCAGCCGGCTCGCCGCCCACCTGGACCGCCGCGGCGTCCCCGCGACCGCGATCCACAGCGACCGCAGCCAGCCCGAGCGGATGCGCGCGCTCGAGGGCTTCAAGCGCGGCGACATCGCCGTCCTGGTCGCCACCGACGTCGCGTCGCGCGGACTCGACATCGATGAGCTGCCGCACGTGGTCAATTACGAGCTCCCCTTCGACCCGCAGGACTACATCCACCGCATTGGCCGCACCGGCCGGGCCGGCGCCAGCGGCGTGGCGATCTCACTGGTCTCGCCCGAGGAGGTCGAGCAGCTGCGGGGCATCCAGCGCCTCCTGCGCCGGGCGATCCCGGTCCGCGTCGCGGAGGACTTCCTGCCCGGGCGCGGCCGGCCGGCATCGAACGACGGCCATGGTGCAGCCGACGCCATCGCGGGACGCGGGCCCGGGAGCGGGCGCCGGGTCGCGCTCGGGCGCAGCAGAACGCCGGCGATCGCCGGCCGCTGACCCGCGACAATATCGCCAGCGCGGCCGTGCCAGGCCGAGGCGCCGTGGGTGGACCGATGACGATCGACTGGGATCCCGAGACCCGCCAGCTCCATCTCCGGAACGACCGGATCAGCTACGTGATCCGGGTCCTGGACGACGGATCGCTGGGGCAGACATACGTCGGGGGCCAACTGACCGGCGGCCGCCCGTACCGGCACCTGGACGGCGCTCCCTTCCACGGCTTCTCGAACCGCCTCGGGGAACCGGTACGGCTGGAGTATCCCACCCAGGGGCGCGGCGACTACCGCGTCCCGGCCGTGGTGGTCGAGCACCCGGACGGGTCGACGGTCCTCGATCTCGCGTACGCGGGCCACCGGGTCATTCCGGGGAAGCCGCCCATCCCCGGCCTTCCCTCCACCTGCGTCGATCGCGACGAGGAGGCGGAGACGGCGGAGATCCTGCTCCGGGACGTCGCGAGCGGGATCGAGGTGCGCCTCCGGTACACGATCTTCGCGGACCTCCCGGTGATCGCCCGCAGCGCGGGCATCGCGAACGGCGGGCCGGCGCCCGTCCGGCTTCGCGTCGCGATGAGCGCGTCGCTCGACCTTCCGGACGCCGGCTGGGACCTGCTGCAGCTGAGCGGGACGTGGGCCCGGGAGCGGCACGTCCGGACCCGCCACCTCGAGCCCGGACGCCAGTCGATCTCCAGCCGCCGCGGCGCCTCCGGTCACGAGCACAACCCGTTCCTGGTCCTGCGCCGGGCCGCGACCACCGAGGAGGCGGGCGAGGCCTTCGGGTTCAGCCTGGTCTATTCCGGGAACTTCCTCGCCGAGGCAGAGGTGGATGCGTTCGCGACGGCCCGGGTCCGGATCGGGATCGATCCCGACGAGTTCGCCTGGCTCCTGCGCCCCGGCGAGGCGTTCCACACCCCGGAGGCCATCCTGGCGTACTCCGAGGCAGGGCTCGGCGGCCTGAGCGACGCCTACCACCGGCTGTACCGGGAGCGGCTCGCCCGGGGCGCCTGGCGGGACCGCCCGCGGCCGGTCGTCATCAACAACTGGGAGGGGACCTACTTCGACTTCGACGAGGAGCGGATCGTCGCGATGGCGTCCAGTGCCGCCGAGATGGGCATCGAGTTGTTCGTACTCGATGACGGCTGGTTCGGGCAACGGGACGCCGACACGAGTTCGCTGGGCGACTGGTTCGTGGACCGCCGCAAGCTTCCCCACGGGATCGACGGGCTGGCGCGCCGGATCGAGGCGCTGGGGCTGCGCTTCGGGCTGTGGATCGAGCCGGAGATGGTCAGCCAGCGGAGTGAGCTCTTCGCCGCGCATCCGGACTGGGCGATCGGCGTGCCCGGCAGAGCTCGCACCGAGGGCCGCAACCAGTACGTGCTCGACATGTCGCGCCCGGAGATCGTGGACCACCTCTGTGAGACCCTCGCGGGGATCCTGCGCAGCGCGCCCATCTCCTACGTCAAGTGGGACATGAACCGGAACATCACCGAGCCGTACAGCCTCGCGCTGCCGCCGGACCGGCAGGGGGAGTTCTTCCACCGGTACATCCTGGGTGTGTACGAGCTGTACGAACGGCTGACGGCGGAGTTCCCGGACATCCTCTTCGAGTCCTGCGCCGGCGGTGGCGGACGGTTCGACCCGGGCCTGCTGGCCTACGCGCCCCAGGCCTGGACCAGCGACGACACCGACGCGGTCGAGCGGCTGCGGATCCAGTGGGGCACCTCTCTGTGCTATCCCCTGAGCTCCATGGCCGCCCATGTGTCCGCGGTACCGAACCACCAGACAGGGCGCGTCACGCCGCTCGCCACGCGGGCCGCGGTCGCCTTCTTCGGCGTCTTCGGCTACGAGCTGGACCCGACCGCGATGTCACCCGCCGAGCGCCGCGAGGTGTCCGACCAGGTGGCCTTCTACCTGCGCCACCGCGACCTGTTCCAGCGGGGGCGCTTCGTGCGCCTGCGGAGCCCGTTCGAGGGCGACGGGAACGAGACGGCCTGGATGGTCGTCGCGGAGGACCGGCGTGCCGCCGTCGTCGGCCACTACACGGTCCTGAACACGCCGAACCCCGGCCCGGCCCGGCTCCGGCTGCGGGGCCTCGACCCGGCTGCCTCCTACCGGGTATCCGTCTGGCCGGACAGCGTCGATACGGTCGCCGGGTCGAACTCGATCGTCCGGGGCGGCGACGACCTGATGCGGGCCGGGCTGCTGCTCGCCGGCGATCGGTGGGAAATCGCCGCGCGCGGCGATTTCCAGGCGCGCCTGTTCGTGCTCGATGCGGTGCCGCCCTCCCAGGGCTGACCCGCGACTCGCCCGCCGGCATGGCGCCTCGGGCGCGACGCGACTGGACGGGACCAGGCGCGCGGCCAGATGCACGGACGGCCGGCCCAGCGTGGATCCGGCCGTCCGCAGCGATGATGCCCGGGCCGTCCCGGGCCGGGGTGATGCGATCAGCCGGGCAGGACCTCCGAGCCCCATCCCTCGTTGATGACGGCGCGGGCCGAGCCGTAGAAGGCCGCGATCGCGGTCAGGATGCCGATGTACCCGCCGATCTGGGTCAGGCCGCTGCCTGCCGCGGCCCCGTTGAAGGCGCCGAGGGCCAGCACGACGAACGTGATCCAGAGGAGCAGGAAGATGACCATGGTGACCCTGGCGCCCTTCAGCGCGGCAACCCACATGTAGAACGTGAAGATGCCCCACGCCAGCAGGTACCAGGCCACCGCGTTGCCCGCGTCCTTGCCCTGGAACATGAACACGAACGCGGCGAAGCTCACCCAGAAGCCGCCGTACGAGCTGAAGGCGACGGCCCCGAACGTGTTGCCGTTCTTGAACTCCCACCAACCGGCGATGAGCTGGCCCAGGCCGCCGTAGGCCAGCGCCAGGCCGACGACGATGGCGAGTGTGCTCCCGGTGACGAGGCCGGCGTTGACCAGGGACAGTATCAACGTCGTGAGGGCGAAGCCCGCCAGCCCAAGTGGCGCTGGGTTCGCCATCTTCGCTGCCGGCATGCCTTGGGCTTGAGCCACGCAGGGACTCCTTTCCGGTCGGGCGGCGCGGACAGCCGCCGTCAGTCCACCAACCGGTGACCGCTCGTCTGACCAGCCGTCAGATGAGCTGTTCCGCCTCGCTCGACTGGGCCTTGTCCCGGATCGTCTCGACGATCCCGGAATCGGCCAGCGTGGTCACATCGCCCAACGGCCGGTGCTCGGCAATGTCGCGCAGCAGCCGGCGCATGATCTTTCCGGAGCGGGTCTTGGGCAGCTCCGGGGTGAACATCACCATCTTGGGACGCGCGATCGCCCCGATCTTCCTGGCCACGTGCTCGCGGAGCTCGGCCGCCAGCGCGTCACCGGGTTCCACGTTGGCCTTGAGGATCACGAAGGCGAAGATCGCCTCGCCGGTGACGGGATCGCTCCTCCCCACGACGGCCGCCTCGGCGACCGACTGGTGGTCGACCAGCGACGACTCGACCTCGATCGTGCTGATGCGGTGGCCCGACACCTTCATGACGTCGTCGACGCGCCCGAGCAGCCAGAAGTACCCGTCCGCGTCGACCTTGCAGCCATCGCCCGCGAAGTACATCCCGGGGAAGCGGGTCCAGTACGTGTTCTGGTACCGCTCGGGGTCCTTGTAGATGCCGCGCAGCATCGCCGGCCAGGGCCGCGTCAGGACCAGGTAGCCGCCGCCCGTGCCGTCCGCCACGTCCTTCCCCTCGGCGTCCACCACCTTGGCGGCGACACCCGGGAAGGGGCGGGTCGCGGAACCCGGGCGCAGCGTCGTGACGCCCGGCAGCGGGGTGATGAGGATCATCCCGGTCTCGGTCTGCCACCACGTGTCGACCACCGGGCAGCGCCCGCCACCGACGTTCCGGTGGTACCAGAGCCAGGCCTCGGGGTTGATCGGCTCGCCCACGGTGCCGAGCACGCGCAGCGACGACATGTCGTGCCTGGCCGGCCACTCCTCGCCCTGCTTCATGAAGGCGCGGATGGCGGTCGGGGCGCAATAGAGGACGTTGACCTTGTACTTCTCGATGATCGACCACCAGCGATCCGGCGCGGGGTACTGCGGCGCACCCTCGTACAGGATCGAGGTGGTGGCGTTGGCCAGCGGCCCGTAGACGATGTACGAGTGCCCGGTCACCCAGCCGATGTCGGCGGCGCACCAGTACACGCTGTCGGGCTTGATGTCGAAGATGGTGTGGTGCGTGGTGGCGACCCCCGTGAGGTAGCCACCCGTTGTGTGCATGATGCCCTTCGGCTTGGCGGTGGTCCCGGAGGTGTGGAGCAGGTACAGCAGGTGCTCGGAGTCGACCGGCACCGGGTCGCACTGGGCGGACTGCGCCTCGACCAGCTCGTGCCACCAGTGGTCGCGTCCGGCGGTCATGGGCACGTCGTGCCCGGTCCGCCGGACCACCAGGACGTTCTTGATGGTGGGTGCGTTCCCCACCGCGACGTCGGCCGGTCCCTTCAGGTCGAGGACCTTGCCGTTGCGCCAGCCGCCGTCCGCGGTGATGAGCGCGACCGCCTCGGAGTCGATCATGCGGCCCTGCAGGGCGTCCGAGCTGAAGCCGCCGAACACCACCACGTGGGGCGCGCCGATCTTGGCGCAGGCCAGCATCGCGATCGGCAGCTCGGGGATCATCGGCATGTAGATCCCGACCCGGTCCCCGGTCCTGACGCCCAGCGCGGTCAGCGCATTGGCGCACTTGTTGACCTCGCTCTGCAGGTCGGCATACGTGATGGTCCGGCTGTCGCCCGGCTCACCTTCCCAGTAGTAGGCGACCTTGGATCCAAGGCCGTGCTCCACGTGACGATCGACGCAGTTGTAGGCGACGTTGAGCTGGCCGCCCAGGAACCACTTCGCGTAGGGCAGGTCCCACTCGAGGACCTTGTCCCACGTGCGGAACCAGTCCAGCCGGTCCGCGGCCTGCCCCTCCCAGAACCCCTCGAAGTCCTGCTCGGCGCGCTCGTAGAGATCCGCGGTGGCGTTGGCGTGCCTGGCGATCTCGGGCGGCGGAGCGAACTCCCGTTGCTCGGAGAACAGTGCCTCGATCTCGGGCTGGGCGTTCACGCTCATTCGGGACCTCCGTGGTGACGGACTGTCGCCGGTGCCGATGCTGAGACCGGAAACTGCGCGGGACACTGGCACCCGGCAGGCGCGATGTGCGAAGGGTATCCCCCCGAAATGGCCTGTCAAGAAGTGCGCACGCATGGATATGCGCACGATACGATCCGTGCGTCGTTCGATATCCGTTCGTAGTCGGCGCTCGGGCGCGCCCTCCGGGTCAGGCGGCGCTGGTCTCGTCGAGGGCGCGCAGGGAACCCTGCAGCGCCGCCTCCGCAGTGCGCGCGTTGCGATCCATCAGCTCGCGGACCTCGGCACGCACGAGCCCGGGGGAGTCCGCCATCGCGCGCGGCGGGGGGCCCTGGTTGTACCTGGCGGCATCCCCGGCCCACTGCTCGCGCCAGACCCGCGGCGTCTCCAGCGGCGCGTCCCGGTGCGCCTGGGCGAGCCAGACGAACGCCCATACCCGTGGAACGACCCGGTAGACGTCGTAGCCGCCGCCGCCGGTGGCGAGCCAGCGACCCTCCGTGTACTCGTGGGCGAGCTGGTCGAGCAGCCGTGCGGCGCGCGCCATCGCGTACGTGGTCAGGTCGAGGTGCGTGAGCGGATCCAGCGCATGCGTGTCGCTGCCGTGCTGGGAGACGAGCATCGTAGGGCGGAAGGCGGTGGCCAGCGGTGGCACCACCCGCTCCACTACGCCGAGCCACGACGCATCCGAGGTGCCCGGGTCCAGCGGCACGTTCACCACCGTGCCGCGCGCGTCGGGCCCACCGCAGTCGTCCACAAAGCCGGTCCAGGGGAACAGCACCCGCCCGGATTCGTGGAACGAGACGGTCAGGACGCGCGGATCGTTCCAGAAGACCGTCTCCACACCATCGCCGTGGTGGGCATCGAGGTCGACGTACAGCACGCGGTGCCCGGCGTCACGGGCGCGCGCGACCGCCAGGGCCGTGTCGTTGTAGATGCAGAACCCGCTGGCACGACCGGGCATCGCGTGGTGCAGCCCGCCGCCGGGGTGGAAGGCGTGCAGCACGTCTCCCGCCAGGATGTGCTCCATCGCCGCGAGCGACCCTCCGGCGACGGCGGCGGCCGCCTCGTGCATGCCGTAGAACGGTGGGTCGTCGCCCCATGAGGAAAAGCCGAGCATGGACCCGGCGTCCGGGTATTCCGAGAGCATGTGCACGGTCGAGACGTACAACGGCTCGTGGACGCGGTGCAGCTGCGCGTCGGTGGCCTCCGGCGGCGGGAGGAAGCGCTCCGCCCCCAGCGCCCGCAGCAGGCCGATCCCCGCGCCGAACCGGCGAGGCGTCAGCGGATGGTCAGCGCCGAAGTCGTAGAGCAGCGACGAGGGACCATAGACCACCAGCGGCTGGTCCGGCGCGGTGGCTTCGTGCTCCACGATGACCCGCCTGCCGTGTCAGGTCGCGCGGACGTCGCCGCGGGGACGGCGGGCCACGGTGGTGCCCGGCACCGCTTCGCGGAGCGTGCCGGGATCGCGGCCGAACCCCAGATTCATCGCGCAACTATAGCGAGTCCGTCCGCCGGGTCCGCCCCGAAATGTCCGGCCGCGACGAGGATCGGGCGGCCGGGCGGCAGCCCGTGCCGTATGCTGCGAGAGCGATGGGCGCCGACACACCCCGGCATCGAGAACGGGACGCCGTCCTGCGGGACGGCTCATCGATCCACCTTCGCGACGCCCGGGCGGAGGATGAGCCCGCACTGGTGTCGTTCCTGCAGGGCCTCGCCTTCGATTCGCGGCGCATGCGGTTCGGCGGCGTGGTCACCGACTTCCAGGGCATGGCGCACCGCTGGGCCGCGCCGGCCGATCCCGAGGACTGCTCGCTGGTGGCCGAGGCCGGGATCGACGGGCGCATCATCGCCAACGCGAGCTACGACCGCGTGGGGCGCGACACCGCCGAGGTGGCCTTCGTCGTCGCGGACGACTACCGGGGCCGGGGCATTGCCACGCTTCTGCTGGAGGAGCTGGCGGAGCGCGCGCACGAGGACGGGATCACGACCTTCTGCGCGGAGGTCCTGCCCGAGAACGCGCGGATGCTGGAGGTCTTCCGCGAGAGCGGCTTTCCCACCACGCTCCGCGTCGAGCCCGGGGCCATCCTTGTCGAGTTCCCCACCGAGCTGACCGGCCCGGCGCGCGAGCGCTTCGAGCACCGCGAGCAGATCGCCGCCGCCGCCGCGGTGCGGGCCCTGCTCCATCCGTCCGCGATCGCGGTCGTGGGCGCCTCCAGGCGGCGCTGGACGATCGGTGGCGAGCTGTTCCACAACCTGCTCGACGGCGACTTCGCGGGGCCCGTCTACCCGGTCAACCCGAACGCCGACGTCGTCCAGTCGGTGGCGGCCTACCGCTCGATCCTGGACGTCCCGGGCCCGGTGGACCTCGCGGTGATCGCCGCCCCGGCCGCGACCGCGGTGCAGATCGCCCGGGACTGCGCGGTGAAGGGGGTGAAGTCGCTCGTGATGATCACCGGCGGCTTCGCGGAGACCGGCGAGGAGGGCGGGCAGCGGCAGCGGGAGCTGCTGGCGGTGTGCCGCCAGGCCGGCATGCGGCTGGTGGGGCCCAACTGCATGGGCGTCGTCAACATGGAGCCCTCGGTGCGCCTCAACGCGACCTTCTCGCCCACCCCGCCCACCGGCGGCAACATCGGGTTCCTGTCGCAGAGTGGCGCGCTCGGCCTGGCGATCATCGAGCACGCCAACCGCCTGGGGATGGGCCTGTCGAGCTTCATCTCGATCGGCAACAAGGCCGACCTGTCCGGCAACGACTTCCTCCAGTACTGGGAGGACGACCCCTCGACCGACGTGCTGGCGCTCTACCTCGAATCGCTGGGCAACCCGCGCAAGTTCGCGCGGATCGCCCGCCGGGTCGGCCGGCACAAGCCGATCATCGTGGTCAAGAGCGGCCGGCAGTCCGCCGGTGCGAGGGCCACCTCGTCCCACACGGGGGCCCTGCTCGGCGCGTCGGACGTCACGGTGGATGCGCTCTTCCACCAGGCCGGCGTGGTCCGCACCGACACGCTGGGCGAGTTCTTCGACGTGGCGTCGCTGCTGGCGAATCAGCCACTGCCGGCCGGGCGGCGGGTGGCGATCCTCACCAACGGGGGCGGTCCTGGCATCCTGGCCACCGATGCCTGCGAGGCCGATGGCCTGGTCGTGCCGCGGCTGCCCGCGGACGTGCGCGACAGGCTGGCGGAGTTCCTGGCCCCGGAGGCCGCGCTCGACAACCCGGTGGACATGATCACCGCGTCGCCGGAGGCGTTCCGGCGGGCGATCGGGACGCTGGCCGCCTGCGAGGAGATCGACGCGCTCATCGTGCTCTTCGTGCTGCCCCTCGACACCAGGACCGAGGACGTCGCCGCGGCGATCCGCGATGCGGTGCTCGAGCTGCCACGCCGGATCCCGGTGCTGAGCGTCTTCATGTCGGGCGAGGGCGGCCCGGCCGCGCTCCGCGGCTCGACCGTGCGGGTGCCCGCCTACAGCTTCCCCGAGGAGGCCGCGCGAGCGCTCGCGCAGGCCGTGCGGTACGCGGAGTGGCGCGCCGCGCCGCTCGGGAGCGTGCCGCAGTTCGACGATCTGCGCGAGGACCAGGCGGCGGCGGTCGTGGCGGCCGCACTGGCACGGATCGACCCGCAGACGGCGACTCCGGGCGCAACCCTGGCCGGCTCCTCGCTCGCCGCCCAGCCGGCCGACGGCCGCTCGCGCTGGCTGGGCCCGGACGAGGTCGCCTGCCTGCTGGAGTGCTACGGGATCCCGATCGCCACCTGGCGCCTGGTCGACACGCCGGAGGCGGCGGGCGCGGCGGCCGAGGCGATCGGCGGGCCGGTCGCGCTCAAGGCCGTGGCCCCGGGCGTGGTGCACAAGGCCGAGGCGCGCGCGGTCGTGCTCTCGCTGGAGGGTGCCGCGGCCGTCGAGCGCGCCGCGCGGCAGATGGCGGCCTCGCTCGAGGACGCCGGGCACCACGTGGAGCGCTTCTTCGTGCAGCGCATGGTTCCGCCGGGCGTGGAGATGCTGGTCGGCGTCGTGCACGATCGACTCTTCGGGCCGGTGGTCGCCTGTGCCGCCGGGGGCACCGCGGTCGAGCTGCTCCGGGACGTGGCGGTGCGGATCACGCCGCTCACCGACCGGGACGCCGGTGAGATGGTCCGCTCACTCGCGACGTTCCCCCTGCTGGACGGTTACCGGGGCGCGCCCCGGGCCGACGTGGCCGCCCTCGAGCAGATCCTGCTGCGGGTGAGTGCCATGGTCGAGGCGCACCCCGAGATGGTGGAGATGGACTGCAACCCGCTCATCGTGCTGGAGGAGGGGGCTGCGGTCGTCGATGCCCGCATTCGCATCGAACTGCCTCAGGCGCGCTGACACGCGGCTGAGCGCCCCAGGTGGCGGCCGATCACGGGTGCGACAGGGCCCCGGTTCCGGCCGGCATGGCGGCGGGGGGCGCGCGCGGCTATGCTCTGGCAAGCCGCGCGGAGGGCGACGCGGCCCGGTCACACGGCCGCCGGCCAGGTGCCCGGCGGAACGCCGATGAGCGAGGCCAACCGATGCGACGTGCCAACCCTCTCGCCTCCATCCTGCTCGCTGCAGCCGTGGTGGCGCCGGGGGGCGTGGCCGCCACCGTCGCCGGCCCGACGCTCGCGGTCGCCGCCTCCGGCGCGGCCCCGCAGGCGGTCCCGAGTGAGGCGTACCTCGAGGCGCAGGCGCACGCCCACGACCACCTGTCGCTGGAGGCACCGCGGCCCGTCACCGTCGCACTGCGCCAGCGCGCCTCCGACGCGTTCTCCATCGACGGCCGCGTGGCCGGCTCGATCTCCGGTGCGTTCCCGGCGGGGGATTCCGCGGCGTCCCGGCAGCTGGCCCAGGCCGGCGCCGCGCCTACGCCCGGGCCGACTCCCGTGCCGGGGACGACGCCCTCGCCGGCGGCCAGCGGCGGCCCGGGTCGCGAGATCTACGGGTTCCTGCCCTACTGGGAACTCGGCGATCCGACGATGACGCTGGATTACTCGGTGCTCTCGACCATCGCGTACTTCGGCCTGACGGCCTCGGCGAACGGGACCCTGCAGCAGGTCGGGTCCGACGGCACGCCGGAGGCCGGCTGGACCGGCTGGCAGAGCGGGGACCTCACGTCGATCATCGACGCGGCGCACGCGCAGGGCACGCGGGTCGCCCTCACCGTCGAACGGTTCGCCTGGGACACCAGCGGGGCGGCCAACACCACGGCCCTGCTATCCAGCCCGGCGGCCCAGGCGACGCTCGTCAGCCAGATCGTGGCCCAGGTGGTGTCGCGCGGCGTGGACGGCGTGAACCTGGACTTCGAACCGGTGCCGGCGGGTCAGTCGGCGAACTTCGCCGCGTTCGTGCGGTCGCTCCGGGTCGCGCTGGACGCCGCCCGGCCGGGGCTCGAACTGGTGGTGGACGTGACGTCCGACATCGGCAACTACGACGTCCCGTCCCTGACCGCTCCGGGAGCGGCCGACGCGCTCTTCATCATGGGCTACGACTACCGGGGAGCCGGCGCCGCCAACGCCGGTTCGATCGACCCTCTGGTGTCGCAGACCTACTACACCGACCTGACCCGGGCGGTGAACCAGTACCTGGCGCTCACCACGCCGGGCCACCTGCTGCTGGGCCTGCCCTACTACGGCCGCGCCTGGTCGACCGTCTCCAATGCCCCCAACGCGGCCACGCTGCCGCAGAACGACCAGAACGGGTACTCGGTGGCCGCGCCGTACGACGTGGCGGCCGGCCTGGCGGACACCAACGGGCACCAGTGGGACGCGACCGAGACCTCGGCCTGGACGGCGTATCAGAAGCAGGCCTGCGACACGTGTCCCAACGTCTGGCGCGAGCTCTACTACGACGACGCCCAGTCGCTCGCCGCGAAGTATCAGCTGGTCCTGTCGGACAACCTGCGCGGCACCGGCATGTGGGCACTGGGCTATGACGGCACGCGGCCCGAGCTCACCCAGCTGCTGCACCAGGTGTTCGGCGCCGCGACCCCCGATCTTCCCACGGGCGCCCTCTCCGTCACGACGGGCAACTCGCCGGGCAACCCCCCGAACGCCTTCTCTCCGAACGGGGACGGCATCGCCGACACGGCGAGCCTCTCCTGGTGGGTTTCCGAGCCGATGACAGGCACCATCGCGGTCCAGTCGGGAACGACCACCATCTGGAGTGCGCCGGTGACGGCATCATCGGGCAGCGTCGCCTGGAACGGCACCACGACGGCCGGGACCGCCGTGCCCGACGGCACCTACACGGTCGCGCTGTCGGTCCAGAACGCGCACGGCAACGCGCTCGCGCTGACCTCGTCGGTGATCGTCAACCGCGTGCTCGGCTTCCTGTACGCGAGCCCCAACCGCTTCTACCCGCAGGACGGCGACACCTACGCCCGCACCACCACGATCTCCTACCGGCTGGCGACCGCCGCCAACAGCACGGTGCGGATCCTGAACGCCGCCGGGGCCGTGGTGAAGACCGCGTGGTATGCGCGCCGCACCCCGGCCGGCACGTACGCCTGGACCTGGGACGGGCGCAACAGCGCGGGCGCCATGGTGCCGCAGGGTGACTACACGATCCAGGTCGTGGCCACCGGGCCGGCGGGTCGTGCGTTCCTCACCCGCCCGCTGACGGTCGCCGCATACATGGTGCGGACCACGCTGTCCGGCGAGGCGCCCGCGCTGTCGTACACGGTCAACGCGTGGGCGTCGGAGCCGATGCGCTCCACCCCGTCCATCACGCTCAGCGCAGCGGGGCAGACCCTGGCCGGCGCCGTGACCGTCCTCGGCCCCGGGCACTACCAGGCCACGTTCAGCGGATCGGCCCTGGCGGGACCGGGAACCGTCACGATCTCGGGGCTGGACGCGGGCGGGCGCCCCAATCGCTACAGCTTCGCGGTCTCCTTCGGGGGCACCGTGCCGGCGCCCAGCCCATCGCCCGGTCCGTCGCCGTCACCGGGTCCGTCGGCCTCGCCCAGCCCGTCGCCGTCGGCCGCTCCGTCGCCGAGCCCGTCGCCGTCACCCAGTCCGTCGCCGTCGGCAGGCGGGTACCCCGCCACGATCACCGCGATGTGCCCCTCGATCCGGGTGCGCACGGCGCCCAGCTCGACGGCCCCGGTCGTGATGACGCTCGACACGGGCGCCACGGCCACGGCCGGCGCTGCCGTCGCAGGCGGCTCCTACACCTCCTCCTGCTTCCAGGTCGGCACCTATCTGTCGTGGTACCTGGTGACGGCGATCAACGGGCAGCCGCTCGCCTCGCCCCTGTACGTCGCGACGGCCTTCTGGAACAAGCCCTGAGTCTGACGGCCGCGCCGGGTCAGCGCGCCTCCCGGAACCGGTCGGTCGCGGTCACCAGGCGGTCGATGGTCGGCATCTCCATCGCGGAGTGCCCCGCATCGGGGACCACCTGGAAGTCGGCCTCGGGCCAGCGGCGGTGGAGGTCCCACGCGGTCGTGATGGGGCAGACCACGTCGTAGCGGCCCTGCACGATCACGGCCGGCACCGCGCGGATGCGCTCCACGCCGTCGAGGAGCTCGTCGGGCGAGGCGAAGAAGCCGCCGTTCGCGAAGTAGTGACACTCGATCCGCGCGAACGCGTCGGCCATCCATTCGTCGGCGAAGCGCTCGATGAGTCGGGGATCCGGGCGAAGCTTGCTGGTGCTCGCCTCCCAGCGGCTCCAGGCACGCGCCGCCTCCGCGCGGACCGTGGGGTCGTCGCCCGTCAGCCGGCGGTGGTACGCGGCGACGAGATCGTCGCGCTCGGCGGCCGGGATCGGCGCCAGGTACTCCTCCCACGCGTCGGGGAAGATGAAGCTCGCGCCCTCCTGGTAGAACCACCGGATCTCGTGCGGCCGCAGCAGGAAGATGCCGCGCAGGATGAGGGCCCGCACCCGGTCGGGATGGCGCTCCGCGTAGGCGAGCGACAGGGTGCTGCCCCACGAGCCGCCGAACACGACCCAGCGCTCGATGCCGAGATGCCGGCGCAGCCGCTCCATGTCGGCGACGAGGTCCCAGGTGGTGTTCTCCTCGAGGCTGGCGTGGGGCAGGCTCTTCCCCGCGCCCCGCTGGTCGAACAGCACGATCCGGTACGCCGCCGGGTCGAAGAACCGCCGGTCGTCGGCACTCGCGCCGCCTCCGGGGCCGCCGTGCACGAACACCACCGGCGTGCCGACCGGGTTCCCGCTCTCCTCCCAGTAGATCTCGTGGAGGCCCGACACGCGCAGGTGGCCGGCTCGATTGGGCTCGATGGGTGGGTAGAGTTCTCGCACGTCGACTCCCCGGTGGGCGAGGCTCGAGTGGCGCGATCCGCGGGCCGCCGACTGCCTCGTCGCCGATCGTAGACGCTGGCGACGCCGGGCGCGGATGATTCCGCTCCGCGCGTGGATGGAGACGCGGCCCGGAGTGCGTCATCATTGGCGGCGACGACGCGCGGAGGGGCCGAGCGGACATGGCAGAAGCGGATGTGGGTGACGCGCTCACGATGCGGGCCGAGGCCGCCCCCGCCCGGGAGGCCTCCTGCGGCGCGGAGACCGTCCACGGCGGTCGGCTCCCCGGGCTCGATGGGCTGCGGGCGCTCGCCGTGCTGGCGGTCGTGCTGTACCACGCCGACCTCGGCTGGTTTTCCGGCGGCTTCCTCGGCGTCGACGTCTTCTTCGTGATCAGCGGGTTCCTGATCACGACGCTCCTGCTGGCCGAACGCGAGCGGCTCGGCCGGATCGAGCTCCGGGCCTTCTGGCAGCGACGTGCGAGACGCCTGCTGCCCGCGCTCTTCCTGGTGCTCGCGGCCACGCTCACGCTCGCGGTGGTCCTCGCCCCGGACGAGGTCGCACGGCTGCGCGGCGACACGCTGGCCGCCCTCGGCTATGTGACGAACTGGTACCTGATCCTCCGGCAGCAGTCCTACTTCGAGGCCGTGGGGCGCCCATCGCCGCTGCTGCACCTGTGGTCGCTCGCCGTCGAAGAGCAGTTCTACGTGCTCTGGCCGCTCGCCCTGGCTGCCGGCCTGATCGTCCTGCGCCGGCGTGGGATGCTCGCCGCGAGCCTGGCCGGGGCGATCGGGTCGGCACTGCTGATGGCGTGGCTCTACCGGCCAGACGTCGATCCTTCGCGGGTCTACTACGGGACCGACACGCACGCCGCGGGGCTCCTCCTGGGGGCGGCGCTCGCGCTGGCCTGGACGCCGGTCCGGACGGCGCTCGCGTCGGTGCTGAACGGAGCCGGCGGCCCGACGGGCGGCGCGCCACCGCAGGCCGCCCGGAGATGGAGCGACCTCCCGCCGTGGCCCGAGGAGCCGATCCGGCCCGTGCCTGCCCGCCGGCCGCGCTCCTTCGAGCCCACGGCGTGGGACGTGCTGGGGGTGGCCGGGCTGCTGGTGATGGGCCTGTGCTTCACGCTCCTCGACGAGTACGAGCCGTTCCTGTACCGGGGCGGGTTCGTGGTGCTCGACCTGGCGACGGCAGCGGTGATCGTGGCCGCGGTGCACCCGCGCGGCCGTCTCGGCACGCACGTGCTCGACCGGCAGCCCCTGCGCTGGATCGGCGAACGCTCGTACGGCATCTACCTCTGGCACTGGCCGCTCTTCACCCTGACGCGGCCGCACCTCGACGTCGCACTGGATCCGCTGCCCGACCTGGCGCTGCGCCTGGCCCTCACGCTCGCTGCCGCCGAGGCCTCCTACCGGCTCGTGGAGACCCCAGTCCGCCGAGGAGCGCTTGGACGCGCGTGGCGCAGATGGCGGTCCATGCCGCGGGCGCGACGCCTGTCGACCTACCGGTGGCCGGTTGCGACCGGCGGCGCAGTCCTCGCGGTCGCGCTCGTGGTGGGGTCCCGCGTCGCGGGCGCGACGCCGCCCCCTCCCCCGCCGTATCTCGCCGTGACCTCCGTCGATGCCGGGGGCACGTCCGCCGGGGGCACGCCGACACCAACGTCGCCCGTGGACCTGGCCGCGGGACCGGCGCAACCGGGCCGCGACGCGGGCGCACCCGGGGCCGGATACGCAAGCGCGGGTTCCTCGCCGGGCGCCGGCCCCTCCGCGGTGCCCATCGACGCCGGGCCCGGAACCTCGCCTGGCGCCACCTCCGCGTCCGGCAGCGTCCCGGCCCCGGGCGTCTCGCCGCCGGCGGGCCCCACCGCGGCGCGACCGCCGCTCGTCCTGGCGATCGGCGACTCAGTCATGCTGGGTGCCGTCACCGAGCTCCGCGGGGCGATCCGTGGCATCGAGGTGAACGCCGCGATCGGCCGCCCGTTCGGGACCGGCATCGACATCCTCAGACAGCGACAACAGGAAGGGCGGCTCCCCGACACGGTGGTCATCGGGCTGGGCGACAACGGCTGGATCACGAGCCAGCAGATCGACCAGGCGATGCAGGTGCTCGGGGACGCTACGAAGGTGCTGTTCGTGAACCTGAAGGAGCCGCGCAGCTGGGAGTCACACGACAACGCCGTGCTCGCCCAGGCCGCCCAGCGCTATCCCAACGTGTCGGTGGTGGACTGGCACGACGCCGGGGATCGCCACCCGGAGTACTTCTGGGACGACGGCATCCATCTCCGCCCCGCCGGGGCGGACGCCTACGCACAGCTGGTGGCGGCGGCGCTGCCGAAGCCGGCGTCACCACAGACGCCCACGCCATCGGCTTCGCCATCGCCCGCACCGTCGATCGCCACGCCAGTCGGTCCGTCGGTGACGCCGCCGGCCACGCAATAGCCCCGGGGAGATCCAGCCGCCACCCTGCCGCCGACTGCGCGGTTGATCAGGATGCCCCCAGGGCCTCCTCCAGGCGGTCGATGAAGACGGCCTGCGCGGGCTTGATCCGCAGGCGGGCCTCCGCGGTCCCGAACCAGGCGACGCGGTCGATCTCGGGGAACGATTGCAGCCGGCCCGACCCCGGCGGCCACTCGATCTCGAACCGGTTGCTGCGGGCGGCGACCGGGTCCAGGTCGCCCGAGGCCGCCCACGCCGTGACGACCTTGCCCCCCTTCTGACGGGTCGAGCCCAACGGGACGAGCGGAGCATCGGGCGCGCCGGCTCCCGTCTCCTCCTGGAACTCGCGGACCGCCGCCACCGCCAGGTCCTCGTCCTCGGACGGCTCGCCCTTCGGGATCGACCAGTCGCCGAGGTCCTTCGTCGCATGGAATGGCCCGCCGGGATGCGCGAGCAGGACCTCGAGTTGTCCCGCGCGCACCCGGAAGAGCAGGATCCCGGCGCTCGTCCTGGCGCTCACGGACCGGAGGCTACCCCACCGGCCGTGCCGTGTCCGCCGGAGTCCGGAGTGGCACCATACCGGGGGACGGCAAGAGCCGGTCTGCCATGCGGAGGAACCCGCCGTGAACATCGCGATCCGCGCCTGCCGGCGCCCGTGACCGGCCGCGCACCGAGCGTGCCCCTCCCCGCCGTCGAGCTCGTGATCTTCGACAACGACGGCGTGCTGGTGGACAGCGAGGACCTGTCCAGCACCACGCTCTCCGGCGTCCTCGGAGACCTCGGGGTGCCGGCCACGCCCGAGCAATGCCGGCACGACTTCACCGGCGGCACCGTGACCCTGGTCCGCGCCGTCATCGAGTCACGCACCGGGCGCGCGCTCCCCGAGTCGTTCGAGACGCTCTACCTGGAGCGGCTCGCGGCGGCGTTCGAGCGCGAGCTGACCCCCTGCCCGGGCGTCCCGGCGCTGCTCGACTTCCTCGACGAGGCGGGCATCCCGTATTGCGTGGCGTCGAACGGCACGCGGGCCCGGATCCAGGCATCGCTGCGAGCGACGAGGCTGCTCGGCCGGTTCGACGGGCGGATCTTCAGCGCCGAGCAGGTCGCCCACCCCAAACCCGGGCCCGACCTGTTCCGGCGTGCCGCCGAGGTCCTGGGCGCCGCCGCGGACCATTGCCTGGTCATCGAAGACAGCCCGCCCGGGATTGCCGCAGCGCGCAGCGCAGGCATGTTCGTCTGGGCGCCGGCGGGCACCTACCCACCCGAGGCGCTCCGCGACGCGGACCGCGTCTCACCCTCGATCGAGGCGCTGGGCACCGAGCTCCGCGCGGAGCTGTCCGGGGCCGGGTGCGGCGAGGAACGCGCGCGGGACGGCCACCCGCGCGACGGCCACCCCGTGGATTCGGCCGCCTCGCTGATCGAGACGATCCGCGCATCGGTGATCGGGGACGACGAGGCGGTCTCGGGGCCGTTCGGGGTGCGGCGCGTGACCTACGCCGACTACACCGCGTCGGGCCGCTCGTTGACCTTCATCGAGGACTACATCCGGGACGCGGTGCTGCCGCTCTACGCGAACACGCACTCCGAATCGTCCGGCACGGGGCTGCAGACCACGCGCTTCCGCGAGGAAGCCAGGCGGGTCATCCGGGACGCGGTCGGCGGCACCGACGAGCACGCGGTCGTGTTCTGCGGCTCCGGGTCAACCGCGGCGGTCAACCGCCTGGTCGACGTGCTGAACCTGCGGATCCCCGCCGACCTCGACGACCGCTACCGCCTGCGGGACGCGATCCCGCCAGAGGAGCGGCCGGTGGTGCTGATCGGGCCGTACGAGCATCACTCGAACGAGCTCCCCTGGCGCGAGTCGATCGCCGAGCTCGTGACGGTGCACGAGGATCGCGACGGGCGGATCGACCTGGAGCAGCTCGAGCGCGAGCTCCGCGCGCACGCCGGCCGGCCGCTGGTGATCGGCAGCTTCTCCGCCGCGTCCAACGTGACCGGCATCATCTCCGACGCACGGGCCATCTCGATCCTGCTCCACCGGTACGGCGCGCTCTCCTGCTGGGACTATGCCGCGGCCGCGCCGTACGTGGAGATCCGTATGACCGGCGACGACGGGCCCGACGGCGAGCTGGCCTGCAAGGACGCCGTGTTCATCTCGGCCCACAAGTTCATCGGCGGCCCCGGGACGCCGGGGATCCTGGTCGCGCGACGGGACCTCTTCCGGAACCGGGTGCCGTCCGTGCCCGGCGGCGGCACCGTCGAGTACGTCAACCAGTTCGAGCATCGGTACCTGGCCGACGTCGAGCGGCGCGAGGAGGGGGGCACGCCGGCCATCGTCGAGTCGATCCGTGCCGGCCTGGTGTTCCAGCTCAAGCAGGCGGTGGGCACCGACGCGATCAGCGAGCGGGAGGCGTCGTTCATCGGACGGGCCATCGCCCGGTGGGAGCGCAACCCGGCCATCGAGATCCTGGGCAACCACGCGGCCGAACGCCTGTCGATCGTCTCGTTCGTGATCCGCCACGGCGCGCGGTACCTCCACCACAACTTCGTCGTCGCGCTGCTCAACGACCTGTTCGGGATCCAGGCCCGGGGCGGGTGCTCCTGCGCCGGGCCGTACGGGCACCGGCTGCTGGGCATCGACATCGAGCGATCGAGGGAGTTCGAGCGGCAGGTGGCCCGCGGCTGCGAGGGGATCAAGCCCGGCTGGGTGCGGGTCAACTTCAACTACTTCATCAGCGAGACGGTGTTCGAGTACATCCTCGAGGCGGTCGACCTGGTCGCCACCGAGGGCTGGCGGCTGCTGCCGCTGTACGACTTCGACCCGGGCAGCGGCCTCTGGCGCCATGTCGACGGGCTGGCCGAGCCCCCCCTGAGCCTGCACGACGTGCGCTACGACGGCGGGCACATGGCGTACCGGGCCCACCGGCACCGCGAGCCCGAGTCGCGGCTGGCCGCCTACCTGGCCGAGGCGCGCGCGATCCTCGCGGATCCCCCGGCGCCGTCCCGCCCGCCGGTGCCGCTCGACGAGGGCCCCGACTTCGAGGCGCTCCGCTGGTTCCACCTGCCGCAGGAGGTCACCGTCGAGCGGACGGCCTGACCCGCGGCGGGCCTCAGGCGGCGGTGGCCGAGCCGCGCACCTCGCTCGGTGTCCCCGCCGAGGAGTCGTCGCCCAGGGTCGCCGTCACCACGCCAGCCAGCGCCTCCACCAGGCCCGGGTCCGCGTCGAGCGCGCGGATCTGCTCGAAGGCCATCCCGGCCCCGCATCGGCCTGCTCCCGCGCCCCGCCTGCCGCATGTACCAGACGGGGGTGGCGTCGGCTGGCTGGAGCCGGCACGCGGCCAGGAAGCGCTGCTCGCCCGTCATGGGGAGCGGGGGGAGCGGGGTGGCGCCGGCCCACCCCTCCGGGGACGCGCGGGAGGTCACGGGCGGACTCCGCTCCGGGCCGATCGGTCGTGCACCAGGTCGACCAGGCGCCGCAGGTCGTCCGGATCGGTCGACGGCAGCACGCCGTGCCCCAGGTTGAACACGTGACCTGGCCGCCCACCGGCCTGCTCCAGGATGCGCCCGGCCTGCTCGGCGACGGCCTCGAACGGGCCCAGCAGGAGCGACGGGTCCAGGTTGCCCTGCACGGCCAGCCCCGGCAGCAGCTGCCACGCCTCGCCGAGCCCGACCCGCCAGTCCAGCCCGATGACGCTCGCGGCGGAGCCGGCCTGCAGCCGGAGCAGCCCGGCCGTGCCGGTGCCGAACAGAATGGTGGGGACGTCCAGGCCGGCGAGTCCCTCCAGCAGCCGGCGCAGGTGCGGCAGCACGTACCGCTCGTAGTCGAACGGCCCCAGGACGCCGACCCAGCTGTCGAAGAGCTGCACCGCCTGTGCCCCCGCCTGGACCTGCGCGCGGAGGTACGCGATGCTGACGTCCGTGAGCCGCTCGAGCAGGGCCCGGAAGGTCGCCGGCTCCGTCCGCAACAGCGCGATCAGCCGCCCGGCGTCCCGGGAAGACCGGCCCTCGACGAGGTAGCTCGCCAGCGTGAACGGCGCGCCGGCGAAGCCGAGCACCGGCACCGGGCTCCCGGCCCGCACCAGCCCGATCGCATCGAGCAGCGGCCCCACCGCCTCGCCCGGGTCGAACGTGCGCAGGCGCGCCACGTCGGCGGCCGTCCGGATGGGCCGATCGATGACCGGTCCCACGCCTTCGACGAAGCGGACGTCGACGCCCATGCCGGGCAGCGGGGTCGTGATGTCGGCGAACACGATCGCCCCGTCCACGCCGAGCCGCCGCACGGGCTGCAGGGTGACCTCGGCGCAGAGCGCGGCGTCGCGGACGATCTCGGCCAGGCCGGCCCGTTCGCGCACGGCACGATACTCGGGGAGCGCCCGCCCCGCCTGCCGCATGAACCAGGCGGGCGTCGCGTCGACCGGCTCGCGCCGGTACGCCCGCAGGAGACGGTCGTTCACGCGCGGAACGCGGCCCGTGCCGCCTCGACCGTGCGGGCGACATCCTCGTCGGCATGAGCCGCGGACAGGAACCAGGCCTCCTGCGAGGCCGGCGGGAGCAGGATCCCGGCCTCGCGCATCGCGCGGTGGAAGCGCGCGAACGCCTCCGGGTCCGCCTCGCGGACCTCGTCGAAGTCGCGCGGCGCGGTGGCCCGGAAGAAGACCGTGAGGAGCGATCCGATCCGGCCGACCGACACGGCCCTCCCGGCGTCCCCGGCGGCCGCGAGCAGGCCCTCCTCGAGGCGGGTGCCGAGCTGCTCGAGCCGCGCGTACATACCCGTGTCCAGCAGCCGCAGCGTGGCCAGCCCGGCGGCCATCGCGGCCGGATGGCCGGACAGCGTCCCTGCCTGGTAGACGGGGCCCGCGGGCGCCACCAGGTCGAGCAGCTCCGACCGGCCGCCGTACGCCCCGACCGGCATGCCACCGCCGATGATCTTCCCGAGCACCGTGAGGTCCGGCGTCACGTGGTAGCGGGCCTGCGCCCCGCCGCGCGCGACCCGGAACCCGGTGATGACCTCGTCGAAGACGAGCAGCGCGCCGTTCCGCGCCGTCACCTCGCGCAGCCCCTCCAGGAACCCCGGGGCCGGCGGCACCACCCCCATGTTCGCCGCAACCGGCTCGACGATCACGGCCGCGATCCGGCCCGGGTGCCGGTCGAACAGGAGGTGCACGGAGGCCGGATCGTTGTAGCGCGCGAGCAGCGTCTGCGCGGCGGCGCCGGCTGTGACCCCGGCGCTGGCAGGGAGCGAGAGCGTCGCGAGTCCGGAACCGGCCTGGGCCAGGAGGCCGTCGGCGTGGCCGTGGTAGCCGCCCTCGAACTTGACCACGAGATCGCGCCTCGTCGCGGCCCGGGCCACCCGGAGCGCGCTCATGGCGGCCTCCGTCCCGGAGCTCACGAAGCGGAGCCGCTCGACCGAGGGCATCGCCTCCCGGATCGCCTCGCCGAGCTCCACCTCGGCCGGTGTCGTGGCCCCGAACGGGCCGCCCGCCTCGACCTCGCGCCGGACGGCGTCGACGACGTCGGGATGCGCGTGCCCCAGGATCAGCGGACCGAACGCGCCCACGTAGTCGAGGTAGGCGCGGCCGTCCACGTCGCACACGGTGGCGCCCTCGCCGCGGGCGATGACGGGCGGCTCCCCGCCGACCGCCCGGTAGGCCCGCACGGGGCTATTGACACCGCCCGGGAACAGCGACTCGGCCCGGCGCCGCCAGGTCGCGCCCGCGGCGGCCCCCGTCCGCACCCTCATCGCGCCAGTCCCGGGGCACCGAGCAGCCGGAGGATCTCGCCGATCGGCCGGTGCACGGCGGTCAGGATCGGCGTGTCGCGCACGGTCGAGCGGCGGCTGTCGGAACCGCGCAGCTCGCGCACCAGATCGACGAAGCCGGGGAGGTCGTCCGTCTCGTAGGCGACGATGAAATCCTGGTCGTCGAGCCCGAACGAGCTGGCGAGCAACTGGCGGACCTGGGGGTACTTGTGCCCGATCCGCATGTGCTCGTTCATGATCCCCTGGCGCGCGTCCCGCCCGAGCAGATACCAGTCGGTGGACTTGGTGAACGGATACACCACGAGGTACGCCGACCGGTCCCCCTCGAACAGCGACTGCTCCTGCCGGGTCGGGTTCTTCACATACTGCGAGGGCTGGATCGCCCCGATCAGGCTCTCGTGCACCGAGAGCCAGGTCCCGAGGCCGGTGCGGAGGGCCGCGGCCGCCGCCTCCTCCAGCGCGCCCACCGACGGAGCCAGGCGCCAGATCAGCAGCTCGGCGCCGGGCTGGAGCCCGATCATCGAGTAGGTGTGGGTGACGACCGACGGGTCGGCGTCCAGCACGGCCGCGAACGCGGCCCCGGATGCGTCGCGATCGGCCTCCGGGAGCCTCCTCCAGGACGGGTCCAGGTGCAGCGCCAGGGCGTGGACGTAGCGGACGTCGCTCACCGCGCGCCCTCCTCGGAGAGCCACGTGGCGACGTCGCCGGCAAGGTAGGTCAGGATCACGTCGGCGCCCGCGCGAGCGATGGCGGTGAGCAGCTCGAGCGCCGCGCGCCGCCGGTCGATCCACCCGCGCTCCGCCGCCGCCTCGAGCATCGCGAGCTCGCCGCTCACCTGGTACGCGGCCAGCGGCAGGTCGAAGCGCTGGCGGGCACGGGACAGCACGTCCAGCGACGTGATCGCCGGCTTCACCATCAGCATGTCCGCGCCCTCGGCGGCGTCGAGCGCCATCTCGCGCAGCGCCTCGCGTCCGTTCGCGGCGTCCATCTGGTGGCTGCGGCGATCCCCGAACGAGGGCGTGGAGTCGGCCGCCTCGCGGAACGGGCCGTACAGGGCGGAGGCGTGCTTGGACGCGTACGCCAGGATGGCGATCTCCGACGCGCCGGCGGCATCGAGGCCCGCCCGGATCGCCGCGACCTGGCCGTCCATCATCGCGCTTGGCGCGACGATGTCGGCGCCTGCCTCGGCGTACGCGACGGCCGCGCCGGCGAGCCGGGGGAGCGTCGCGTCGTTGTCGATGCGGTCCCCGGCCACGATCCCGCAGTGCCCGTGCGTGGTGTACTCGCAGAGGCAGACGTCGGCGGCCAGCGCGAGGGGCAGGTCCGCGGCCCGGAGCCGGCGCAGCGCCTCGGGAACGGGCCCTTCCGGGTCCGCGGCCCCCTCGCCGAACGGGTCCTTCTCGCCCGGGATCCCGAAGAGCATCAGCCCGCCGACGCCGAGACCGGACAGGCTCGTCGCGAGTTCCACGACGAGGTCCGGGCTCAGGCGCGCCTGGCCGGGCATGGAGCCGATCGGCTCGCGCCGGCCGCGGCCGGGAACCACGAAGAGCGGCATCACGAGCTGCGCGGGCGAGAGGCGGGTCTCGCGGACGAGCCGGCGCCGGCTGGCGGTGGCACGGAGGCGGCGCGTGCGCTCGAACGCGACGGGAGCGAGCGCTGGCGGGCCCTGCGGATCCGGCCGTGTGCCGGCCGCGCGGGCGATGGCCACAGGGCCGGCGGCGGTCCGCCCGGGTTCCACCGGCGCGTGCCGGGACGTGAACGTCATCGATGAACCTCCGTGGGGTGATCGGCGACCGAGAAGACGTCACCGGGGCGTGGCCGGCGCTCGAGTACGTCGAGGATCGCGTCCGCGAGGGCGTCGACGGTGGGAGCCGCGGCCTGGGCGGCGAGGCGCAGGCCGAGGCGCCGGACCTCGTCCGACGTCGACGGCCCGATCGAGACGAACGGGAGGGCGCGCAGGTCCGCCGCGAGGGTGCCGGCGTCCGGGTCGGTGACGCTGGGCGCGGGTCCCGCGGCGCCCGGACCGGCCGTCGCCGCAAGCGCGACCAGCCCGCGGACGGCGGACCCCGAGGCGACCGCGACCGCGCCGAGCAGCGGGTCGGCGAGCGCGGCGGCAAGGGCGTGGCGCGACGACGCGGGCCCCTCGACGGTCTCGTACGCGACGACCTCGCGCACGTCGGCGCCGGCGGCACGGAGCAGCGCCGGGAGCTCCGGTGCCGCCGCGCTCGCCCGTGGCAGGAGCACGCGCCGGCCGGCCAGCTCGTCGACGGCCTGCAGCGCGCGGCCGAGACCGGTCCCGGTCACGTCGACGGCCTGGACGGTCACCTCCAACCCGGCCTCTCGCAGGGCGTTCGCGGTGGCCGGCCCAACGGCCCCGAACCGGGGAACCGCTGCCGCTCGAGCGGGAACGTGGCCCCCCGCCACGCGCCCGAGCGCGGCCGCCAGGGCGGCCGCCCCGGTGGCGCTGGTCACCACCACCCAGTCGTACCGATCGAGGTCCGACACGGCAGCGTCGAGGTCTCCGCCCGGCGCCACGTCGCGCGTCGCCACGGTCGGCACGGCGTGAACGCGGATGCCCGCCTCGGCGAGCCGCCTGGCCAGCGGATCGCCGGCGCCGCCCGGGCGCGTCACGAGGACGGCCCGCGTCGCCGGAACCGCGGTCATCGGGCCGGACTCACGTGCCAGCGCCCCGGCGCGCACTCCACGGCACCGTCCCAGACGCTCCGAACGGCAGGCGCCGCGTGACCGCCGCCCGTCCCGCCGCGGTCACGCGGCATCGCCGTGGAACCCCGCCTCGAGGAGGTCCCGTGCCACGGAACGTGCCAGCGCCATCGAGCGCCCGGCATCGTCCGATCGCCGGATCACGACCGGGCGCGCGGCGCGGACGACGGCGCCTGCGAGCAGCTCGATGCGGCCCTCGAGAACCGTGCCCAGCGCCCCGAGCGGCGCCCGGCAGCCGCCGCCGGTGCGTTCCAGCACCTCGCGCTCCGCCTCAACGCAACACCTCGTCGGCGCGTGATCCAGCACCGCGAGCGTGTCGCGCAGCCGGGCATCGTCGGCCCGGCACTGCACGGCGAGCGCGCCCTGCGCGGGCGCCGGCGGCAGCACGGAGGGATCCAGCGCGCTACCCGCGCGGTCTGCGTGCCCGAGCCGGACCAGCCCGGCGACGGCCAGCACCAGCGCGTCCACCTCGCCGCCATCCAGCCGTCGGAGCCGGGTGTCGACGTTGCCGTGCAGAGGCACGATCCGCAGGTCGGGTCGTGTGGCGGCAAGGAAGGCGGCGCGGCGCGGGCTGTCGGTCCCGACCGTCGCTCCTGCCGGCAGCGCCTCCAGGCCGGCGCCGTCCCGGGTAACCAGCGCATCGCGGGGGTCCTCGCGGGCCGTGTACGCCGCGACCACGAGCCGGTGTGCGGCGTCGGGCACGTCGCCCGGCCCGGCAGGCCCATCGCCGATCGGCACGTCCTTGGCGCTGTGGACCGCCAGGTCCACAGCGCCGTCCCTGAGCGCACGCTCGAGCGCACCGACGAACGCGCCCTCGCCCCACGCGGTGTCCGGAGGCCGCACATCGCCCTCGGTCACGATCGTCACCAGCTCCACCGCGTGCCCGGCTCCCCGGAGCGCGGCGGCCACGAGCTCCGACTGCCGGCGGGCGAGCGTGGAGCCCCGCGTGCCGAGCCGGAGGGGGCGGCCGGTGATCACAGGTCGAACAGCATGCGGGCGGCCTCGGCTGCCGTGCCGTCGGTGTCATCGTGGAGGCGGGCGCTGGGGCCGTGCAGCAGCCTGGCCACCAGCTGCTCCGAGAAGGCCGAGACCAGCGCGCGCTCCCGCGGATCGAGCCCCGGGAGCCGCCGGAACAGGCGCTCCAGCTCCCGCGAGCGCTGCGCCTCCGCGGACGCCCGCAGGGTGCGGAGCGTGGCGACCGACGGACGCGCCGCGACCCAGCGCGCGTACTGCTCGCAGGCATCCTCCACCAGCCGCTCCGCGTGCTCCACGTACGCGCGCCGGACCTCCTCCGCCTCCGCTGCGGCCGAGGGCCCTCGCGCGAACAGGTGATCGACATCGATGAACTGCTCGCCGAGGGCCGCGCGGACCGACTCGGGCACTGCGGGAGGCGACGACAGGTCGACCATGACGGGGTGCTGCCCGCCCGGGGCGCTCCATCCGGGAGCGGCCCGCCGCCATCGGTCGGCGAACGCGTCCCATCGACCCCCCAGCGCGATGAGCAGTACCCGGGCGTCCACGGCCCGCGTCGCGGCTTCCTCCAGGGACGCCCACGACCCACCGATCGCGAGCGCGAGCGCGCGAGCGCGCGCCGGATCACGGCTCGCCACCGTGACGGCCGCGCCCCGTCGCGCCGCGCCGGCGGCCAGCGCGCGGCCCATCACCCCGGCGCCTGCCACCATGACCGATCCGCCGCGGATCTGACCGCCCCTTGTGGCGACCCAGTCGAGGGCCCGATCGGCCAGGCTGCGCTCCTGGGGACGGGATCGCTCGGCCCTGGCCCGCCTGCCGACGCCCGCGGCCAGCTCGAGGGCGCGCACCATGGCGGGGTCGGCGTGGCCGTTCTCGCGCACCGCGTCCAGCAGCCCGCGAACCTGGTGCAGGATCTCGTCCTCTCCGGTCACCGCGCTCTCGAGCCCAGCCGCGAGGCGGAGGAGGTGCCGGACCGCGTCCAGCCCGCGGTACCGCCGCAGCGGGGCGAGCCCACGCGCACCGGCCGCCGCCTCGAGGGCCCTCGCCACGGCCTCGCCACCCACGCCGTAGAGCTCCACGCGGTGGCACGTCACGAGCAGGCCGGCCCCGTCCCGGCCGTCGATCTGCTCGCGCACGATCCCGGTGAACGCGGACCGCTCCTCCGCGTCGTGGCTGCCCGGCTGCGCCGCCAGCACCCAGAGCGGGAGCGGGTGTGCCGTCATCGGCGCATGGGGTCGCGCCCTCCCTCGTCCCGCGATCCGTCCGGCACCGTGCCCGCGCCAGCGTGCCCCTCGATCGTCGCGATCAGCAGCCGGTCCAGGGCCCGCTCGACGTCCGCCAGCAGCGCGGTCGCCTCCCGGGCGTCCAGGCCGCGCCGGCTCGCGAGCCGCGACAGCTGGTCCAGGAACGGCGCCCGGAACCACAGGAACGTCTCGACCGCCTCCACTGTCGAGCACCCGAGCCTGGCCATGAGTCGCCCGTGGCCGGCAGCGGCCGCGGCGGCCCGCTCGAGATCGTCGTCGTCACCGTCCGGGCCGTGGTCCAGGTACTGCAGCAGCGCCTCGACGAGGACGCGCCCCTGCAGCCGGAACTCCGCCTTCTCGGGCTCCGACAGGCGGTCCATCCACGGCCACTCGGCCACGACCGGGCCTCGCGCCCGGGAGGATCCGCGGGACGCGCCGCGGTACGCCCGCGCGATCCGGTCCGCCGATGCCCCCAGCCGGGCCAGCGGGAGCCGCTCGCGGCGCGCAGACGGGATCAGCGCGGCGAGCGCACGCCGGGAATAGCGGCGGTGGCCGCCGGGAGTGGTGAAGACCGGGATGCGCCCATCGTCCGACCAGCGACGGAGCGTCGCTGCGCTGACGCCGAGCAACGTGCTGGCGTCACCCAGCGCGATCCAGTCGTTCGCGCGCACGTGGCCGCTGCTCCTCGCCGATCCGGATGCTGCGATCCGCATGGCGGAACCTTAGCAAATCTCACTGAACCTGCGTGAAGCTGCCGACCTGGCGCGCGGTGGAAGCCCGCGGTCGTTCCTGGATCGCCGGGCGGCCTCCGGAGTTGCCGGGCGGACTCGGACTGTCAGGCTCACCCCCCGGTCGCGGGGCTCGCCTTGCCGGCCCGTCCCGGCGTGTCCCGCCCCCCGGCGTCGGGGATGCCCCGAGCCGCGATCACGCCCGCGAGGAGGCAGGCAGCCACACCGAACGCGACGGCTCCCTCGATCGACCGGGCGGCGAGCCATCCCGCGATGGCGGATCCGATGGGGAATCCGGCGAAGTTGAAGTTCATCGAGACGGCGAAGGCCCGGCCCATCCAGGCGGGGTCCGTCCGGCGTTGCCGGAGCGTGAACAACCCGATGTCCATCGGCCCGTTGAGGAGGCCCACCAGCGTCATGGACGCCACCATGGGCGCCAGCTGGGCCGGCAGGAGCAGCAGCAGGGCGGCGGCGTTGGCGAACATCGGCAGCACCAGCATCCGGCGCTCTCGGCCCGCGCTGTTCATCCGGCCGAAGACGAGCGCGGCCACCGCCCCGCCCACCCCCAGCACCGCGAAGACCGTGCCAACGGTCGCTGGCCCCTGGTGCAGCCGGTCCAGCACGATGAGCGGGATCACGATGGTCGTCACGCCCCCGCTCAGGTTGATCGCCGAGATGGAGAAGCCGAGGGCGCGCAGGGTGCGATTGCGCCACGTGTACACCAGACCCTGCCACGCATCGACCAGCAAGCGGCCCGTGGAGGCCACGTCCGTCCTGGGATCCGGGATCCCGATGAGCACGACCGCGGCAACGGCGTACGTGAGAGCGATCGCGACCAGGGCGGCGGGGCCGCCCCACAGTCCGACCACCACGCCGGCGAGTGGCGGCCCGACGATGGTCGCGACCACGTAGCCCATCGAGTCGACGGCGTTGATGCGCTCCCAGAGCGGCACCGGCACGAGCAACGGGAAGAGGCTGCGGAGCCCGGTGCTGCTGAGCGGAGCCGTGAGCGAGGAGACGCCCGCGATCAGCAGCAGGACCCAGACGGGGAGCGCGCCCGCAAGCGCGAGACCGCCGATGAGTGCGAGCGACAGGCTCGCGACGACGTAATCGACCAGTACCAGCCGGGATCGTCCGTGGCGGTCGAGAAGGGCGCCCGCGATCGGGCTCACCAGCATGCCCGGCACGATCGCCACGAACGTCACGACGCCGGCCAGCTCCGCCGAGTGGTACGTGGTGAGCGTGAACAGGACCATGGCGACGCTCACCATCGACTGGCCGATCCGGGCGATCTGCATGCCGGCCAGGATCCGCGCCATGGATGGCACGCGGAACAGGGCGCGATACGAGCGATCGGGGCTTTCCGGGGGCATGAACCGTCATGCTACCGGTCCGGGTGGCGTCGCGCCGGGCCCGCGGCGCTACCGGCGGCTACCTCCCGGCCGGCGATGGTCAACCGGGAACGGACGCGCGCCTCCTGTCGGAGGAGTGTCCGAGCGCCACCAGGTACACCGGCGTGTGGCTGGCCGGAAGGTCGAGCACGTCGCGCACGGCGCCGTCGTCCAGCGCCCCCACGGGGGTCGCACAGATCCCCATGGCAGTGGCCGCGAGCAGGATGTTCTGCGCGACATGCCCGCTCTCGACCAGCTCGTAGCGCCGGGCACGTGCGCCGTAGCGCGGGTCCATGCGCCCCTGGACGGCGACCAGGACGATGGTCGCGGCCGCCAGCCCGACCACGTCCTGCGATTCGGCGGCGGTGCACAGCGCCGGTCGATGGTCGCCCCGCAGCACGGGGGCCAGGCGGTCCCCGTCCGCCTCGTAGTGCAGGACCCCGGTGGGCGTGACGACGTACAGCTCGAGCGGGTGGATCCCCCCTGCCGACGGCGCGGTGCGGAGCCCACCCGGACCGGTGATCCCCTGCCCCGCCCAGCAGAGGCGGAGCAGCTCAACCTCGGAGAGCGGATCCCAGCAGAACTCGCGACGGGAGCGCCTGGTCTTCAGGCACTCCTCGAGGGTTACAAGGCCCAGCGATGACGCGGCGACCAGCCCGGCCGACGGCATACGGCGCACCTCCGTTGCCGCAGTCTCCGCGTGCTGCCCCGATGGAGGACAGTGCCATCCGGACGCCCGCGCACGCGCCGCATTTCCGCTCCTCCGACACCTGCGCCGGTCGGACGGCGGCGCGCGCCCACCCGCCGGGGCGCGGTCCCGCCGGTGGTGACGATCCGCAGGGCCGGAGCTCGGCCGCTACCCGGCCGCCGCGAGCTCCACGCCGGCTGCGCGACAGTCCTCGGCGAGACCAGCCTGCGCCTCCTCGGTCGGCGACCATCGGGTGGGGAAGGCGACCAGCCGGGCGAGTCCCACCTCCGCGTACCGGCCGATCAGATCCACCCGGGCCCCGCCGGGCTCGCGGACGTCCTCGTCCCGGCAATAGACGGACAGGCGGAGCGTGGCGGGATCACGGCCGATCTCCTCGCATCGCGCCCGGATGACGGGAAGCGCGTCGGCGATCTGCTCCGGCGAGAGGAACACCACGTTGAGCTCGTCGGCGAACCGGGCTGCCAGCCGCCACGTGACCTCGCGGCCGTTGCCGCCGACGATGATGGGGGGACGCGGCTGCTGGATGCCCTTGGGCACGTTCACCGCACCCTGGACGTGCGCATACCTGCCCTCGTAGGTGGCGCGGCCGGGCGCCAGCATCCGGGTGATGACCTCCAGCGCATCGCCGAGTCCGGCCAGCCTGTCCTTCGTCGACGGGAAACCGTACCCGTACGCGAGCCACTCGTCTTCCTTCCAGCCGCCCCCGATCCCCAGCTCGAAGCGACCGCCGCTGACGATGTCGAGCGTCGACGTGAGCTTGGCGACGAGTGCCGGGTTGCGGTACCCGGCGCAGATCACCATGTGCCCGAGCCGGACGCGCGAAGTCACGCCGGCGACGGCGGCCAGGGTGGTGAACGACTCGAAGGTGATCTCGTCGGTCGTGTCCGGGGTGGTGTGGAAATGATCGAACACCCATTCCGACTCGAACCCCAGCGACTCGGCGTGGCGGGCGAGCTGGACCGTCCGAGTCCAGGCCAAGGCGGCATCCCAGCCGTCGTACTCGTGCTTCCAGCCCTGGGGCACCAGGAGTCCGACCTTCATCTGCCACCTCCCGAGGATCAACTGCAGCGGCCCGCCGCAGGCCGCGACGCGCCACCCGTCGACACCCGTCGGCAACGCGCCGGGCAAGCGCCGGGACTCACGGGTTGCGGGGTGCCCCGATCTCGTGGTGCCGGATGCAGCGCGCCTCGTAGGTCTCGACCGCCGCCCGTTCGAACCCGCCGACCACGATCAGCGGGTCGTCGACTGCCGCCGGTTGCCCGTTGACCAGTCGCTGGGTCCGGGTCGCCGTGTCGCCGCAGACCACGCAGATCGCGGTCAGCGTCGTGACCTCGTCGGCGAGCGCAAGCAGCTCCGGCATCGAGTTGAAGGGCCGGCCGGCGAAGTCCAGGTTGAGGCCGGTCGCGATCACGTGCCGGCCCGTCGTCCGGAGCGTCTGCACCACGTCCACGATGGCCGGCTCGAAGAACTCCGCCTCCTCGATCCCCACCAGGTCCGCGTCCCGCTCGCGCGCCAGGGCAAGGATCAGGCCCGGCTCGGTACGGGGGACCAGCGTCGACGGGAACCGCGCGTGGCTCCGGCTCTCGGCGAACTCGGGCGGGGTGCGGACGTCGATGTCGGGGCGCACGAGCAGGACACGCCGGCGCGCGATCTCCGCACGGCGGAGCAGCCGCAGCAGCTCGTCGGTCTTGCCCGACGACATGCAGCCGGCAATGACGTGCAACCAGGGATCCGAGCGATAGAACACGAGGCCTCCGAGGGCAATCGTAGCGCCTGCGACGGGTCCGACGCGCGCCCGGCGGCGCTCCCCGGGCGGCTCGGCGGCGTTGCCCACGCCGGCCGCCCGCGCTATTCGTGCGGCTCGACATTCTCCGGCGGCTCCAGCTCGAGCGAGCACGCCGCTGCTCCGAGACGCGCCCGACGGGCCGGATGGCCGATGCAGCCGTCCGGGGTGGCCCGTATCGTCGCTCCGTCACCGGCCGAGCCCACGGGCGGGAGGCAGCCATGCTGTTCGAGAACATCGTCGCGACGGCATCGATCGTGCTCGCCGTCGCGCTCGTGTCGAGCCTGCTTGCCTACTACCGCCCGGATACGCTCGGCGATGGCGCCACGTCCGGCCACCCGACCATGCCCGGCAACGGCGCGGACCTCGGGGACGCGCGTGCCGTGCGGGCCGCGTGGCGCTGGGCGGGGGCAGCCGTCGCGGTGGGCGCGCTGGCGGCCACGGCCTACCTCTGGGTGGACGGGCTGTGGCCGGACCGGAGCCTGCAGGTGTTCGTCGCCATCGGGCTGGGCGGCAGTGCCGTGCTCAGCGTGGCCGCCGCGGTGGTGCGGCCACGACGGCGGCTCACCGGCGTACCGGAGTGCGTGGCGCTCAACCTGGTGTGGGGCGTGGGTTACGGCGTCGCCATCCCGCTGATCCTGCAGTAGCCGGGCGGATCCCGGGGACCGCCGGGCTGGCCGTCGACGGCCGATCCGGATCAGTCCTCGCCTGCCGCGTCGATCGACTCCGTCACCGGCAGGCCGCGCTCGCGGAGCGCGGCGACCATCGCGGCGGGGGCCACGGCCTCCTCCACCGGGAAGGCCCCCGGCGGGATGGCGCCAGAGGCGATCAGGTGACACATGATGGCCGCGTGCCAGCCGGTCGTGCGCTCCATCCCCGTGAGGCCCAGCGCGTCGTCGCGGACCGCGCGCAGGTCCACGATGGCGCGGGCCGGCTTCCCTCCCCTGCGGCCCGTGGCGATCACGTGCGCGATCACGATGTCCTCGAAGCCCTCGGGCGCGCGGATCTGGGGTTCGATCAGGGCGTGGAAGACGTGCCGCGGGATCACCGGCACCCCGTCGACCTCGATCGGCGCCTCCGAGAAGAACCCGGCGTCCTGGAACGCCTGGAACTGCGCGACGTGCCCGGGATACCGCAGCACCTTGTTGCGGATCGACGGCACCGTGCGACCCAGCGTCCACGGCACGGTGGAGCCGCCGCCGGCCGAGAAGGCCTCGAGCTCTCCCACCGGATCGCCCAGGTCGACCAGCTCATACTCGGCCGGATCGAACGTGTCGACGTGCACGATCTTCCCGTCGCGAACCCAGTCGGCCCCACCGGCGTACTCGTTGGTGAGGCCGTCCATCGCGAACGTCACGCGGTAGTCCCAGGGCGGCTCGGGCCGATAGGGCAGGCCACCGTCGAGGAGCAGCAGGTCGTCGGTCTCGTCGAGCAGGGTGGTCGCGTAGGCCATCAGGTTGTTCGCGAGTCCGGGCGCCTCGCCGCAGTCGGGCACGATCGCGATGCCGCGCTGCTTCGCGCGGTCCGCGAGCCCGATCTGGGCGAGCGCCGTGGCGGTGTGGCCGCCCAGGTCGCACATGCTCGTGCCGGCCTCGAGCGCGGCCTCGGCGATCCGGAGGTTCAGCTTGTACGAGACGGCCGCGATGAAGGCATCGAGGGGCCGCAGGAACGCGACCAGGGCGTCGCGGTCGGTGACGTCGAGCCGCACGCCGGTGGCCCGGTCCTGGCCGGTCAGCCGGTTCACGCGCTCGGCCGCGCGTCGAGCGGCTGTCTCGTCGATGTCGGCAAGCGTCACCGAGGCCGCCTCGCCGCGGACGACGAGGTCGTAGGCCGCGGCGGTCCCCTGTCGCCCGGCCCCCAGGATTCCGTATCGGTAGGTGCTCATGGGCGCCAGTGTAGGCGGCCCGGGACGGGCTCGAGAGCCCGGTCCGTCGTGCGGCCGGGTGCCCGGAACGAGCCCCGCGGCCTGCCGGGGACGCGGCCGCCATCTACCATAGGCTTCGTGCCCGGCACGTCGATCCTCCAGGCCGTCGAGGCGTTCGTCGCACTCCTGGCCGCGCTCGCGTTCGTCGCGCTGGTGACGCGGCGCGTCGGGTTGCCCTACACGGTGGCACTGGTGCTCTTCGGCGTCGCCATCTCGTTCGCGGCCCCACCGATCCACCTGCAGGTGAGCCCGCAGCTGGTCCTGCTGGTGCTGCTGCCGGGGCTCGTGTTCGAGGCCGCCTACTCGCTCGACCAGCCGGAGTTGCTGCGCGCGCTCGGGGGCGTCCTGCTGCTCGCGGTGCCCGGCGTCCTGGTGGTGGCCGGGTTCGTCGCCGTCGTGCTGCACCTCGCGACGGGACTGGCGCTGGGCCCGTCCTTCGTGGTGGGGGCGATGGTCTCGGCCACCGACCCGGCCGCGGTGACCTCGAGCATCCGGCGGCTCCGGGCACCTGCCCGCCTGGCCACGATGGTCGAGGCGGAGAGTCTCCTCAACGACGGGACCGGGATCGTTGCGTTCACCATCGCCGTCGCCGCCACGCGGGGCGCCACGGACCCGGTGCAGGAGGCCGTCCAGTTCGTCGGTGCCACCGTTGGGAGCGTCGTGGTCGGCGCCGTGTCGGGCATCGCGATCTCACGCCTCGCGGCCGCCGTCGAGGATCATCTCGTCGAGCTCACCCTGACGCTCGTCGCCGCGTACGGCACGTACCTGGTCGCCGACCAGCTCGGCGTGTCCGGCATCATCGCGACCGTCGTCGCCGGGGTCGTGCTCGGGTCCTACGGCCGCCGCGTGGGCCTGAGCCAGCGCGTGCAGGACGCAATCGACGTCGTGTGGGAGTTCCTCGCGTTCCTGCTCGCCGCGCTCGTGTTCCTGCTGATCGGGGTCGCGATCCCGGTCGGCCACCTCGCGGCGGTGCTCGGGCCCATCGCGTGGGGGGTCGTCGCGATCCTGGTGGGCCGGGCCGCGGTGGTCTACCTGATGCTCGGCGGCGCCTCGTGGCTGGCGGAGCGGACGACAGGCCGGGAGCGCATCCCGCTCGGGTGGCTGCACGTGATGTTCTGGGCGGGACTGCGCGGTGCCGTGGCGGTCGCGCTGGCGCTCTCGCTGCCCGATGGCTTCCCGGACCGCGACCTCCTCCAGGGGATCACGTTTGGGATCGTGCTGTTCACGCTGCTCGTCCAGGCCACGTCGGCGGATCGCATCGTGCGCTGGTCAGGCGCGCGGGACGGGCTACCGGCGACTCCATGACGCGGCTCCCGACCCGATCGCGCCGGAGGCGGCGGCAATCCCGGCCAGCACCAGGAGCGCTCCGAAGAGCTGGACCGGGCTGAGCCGCTCGCCGAGGAGCGCCCACGAGAGCAGCGCGGCCGAAACGGGGTTGAGCAGCAGGAACGCCGACGAACGGCGGGCGTCCAGGCGCCGCACGGCGGCCACGACCAGGATCGGGGCGAGCGCCCCCGGGGCGATCGCGAGCCACAGGAGCGCCAGCGCGGCCTCGGGCCGGACCGAGGCCGGGACGAGCGCCCCGGGGTCCGAGACCAGCAGCCAGGCCACGATGGGGACCCCGGTCGCCAGCACCAACCCGAACGTGATCAGCGATCCGGGCAGGGCCCAGGGCACGGACCAGCGCCGCGACAGGACCAGGAACAGCGCGTACGAGAGCGCGGCCCCCAGCCCCACGCCGATCCCCACCATCGTCGACCCGCTCGCCTGCAGCTCCGCGAGAAGCGCCGTGCCGGCAAGCGCCAGCAGGAAGCCCGCGACGGCGGTCGGCGACAGCCGCTCGCGGAGCAGCACCGGCGCGAGCGCCGCCGCAAGCACCGCGTAGAGCCCGGCCACGAACGACGCGATCGTCGCGCCGGCGTGGGCGACGGCAACATTCATCGCGACGATGAAGACGGGACCGCCGGTGAGCGCCAGCGCGGCGAGGCGCACGATCTGGCGCCGGGTCGGCAGCGACGGCCGCGGTCCCAGGGTACCGAGCGAGATGGCGATGCCCAGCGTCGTGGTCGCCAGGAGCCCGCGCCAGCCCGCCGTCGCCAGCGGCGTGAAGGAGCGCAGCGCGAACGCGGTCGCCACGTACGAGGTGCCGAACAGGACCGCGCTGGCGGCGGAGGCCGCCAGTCCCAGGCGCTCCTCGCGCCGGGCCGCCACCGAGCGTGAACTCGCCGCCGCGGGCAGGCTTGCCGCCGCGGGCAGGGTCGCCGCCGCGGGCTCGGGTGTCTCGTGTGTCATCTGCGGGTCGAGGCCGCTGGAGGCAGGGCGTGGGCCGTCGATCATAGCGCGGCGTGGACGCCGGGACGCCAGCCTGGGTCAGCCGCATCCAGGTGGCGGCGAGAGGAGATGGCGCCCATCTGGTCGAGCAGGCATCCAGCTCGACCAGACACGGGCCCCCGCCGGGTCGTGCTCCTACCTGTCGCGCTCCCCGGCCAGCACCGCCTGGGCCGCGGCGAGCCGCGCCACGGGAACCCGGAAGGGCGAGCAGGAGACGTAGTTGAGCCCGATCTCGTGACAGAAGGCGATCGACTCGGGGTCGCCGCCGTGCTCCCCGCAGATCCCGAGCTTGATGTCCGGTCGCGTCGCCCGACCCTTCTCGACCGCGATCCGCATGAGCTGGCCCACGCCGGACCGGTCGAGCGTCTGGAACGGGTTGAACGGCAGGATCTTCCGCTCGACGTAGGCGAGCAGGAAGCCGCCCTCCGCGTCGTCGCGGCTGTACCCGAAGGTCATCTGCGTCAGATCGTTGGTGCCGAAGCTGAAGAACTGCGCGTACTTCGCGATCTCGTCGGCGGTGAGCGCGCCGCGCGGCACCTCGATCATGGTGCCGAACTTGTAGTCGGCCGTGGTACCGGCCGCCTCCATGACCTGCCTGGCCTCGGCCTCGAGGAGCGTCTGGCTTGCGGCCAGCTCGTTCACGTGACCGACGAGCGGGATCATGATCTCGACGTGCGGGTCGCCACCGGCGCGGCGCACGGCGATCGCGGCGTTCAGGATGGCCCGGGTCTGCATCTTGGTGATGTCCGGGATCATCAGGCCGAGCCGGATGCCGCGCAGCCCCAGCATGGGGTTCTGCTCGCGCAGCGCCTCGACCGCCGCCAGCATCGTCCGCGCCTTCACATAGGCCGGATCGTCTTCCGGCGTGCGGCGCTCGCGGAGCTGCGTGACCTCCACGATCAGCTCGTCGTGCTTCGGGAGGAACTCGTGGAGGGGTGGGTCGATCAGCCGGATCACGACCGGCAGCCCGCTCATCGCGGAGAGGATCCCCTCGAAGTCGCCCTGCTGGAGCTTCTCGAGCTTGGCGATCGCCGCGTCGAAGCGCTCGACCGCGTCCCGGTCGGCCTCGCCCAGCGTCTCGCCGGCGGCCTGGCGCTCCTTGGCGCGGGTCGCCTGGAACGCCACGAGGATCGCGTCGCGCACGATCTCGAGCCGCTCGCCCTCGCGGAACATGTGCTCGGTCCGGCACAGGCCGATCCCCTGGGCCCCGTAGCTGCGGGCCTGCGCGGCCTCCTCGGGCTTGTCGGCGTTGGTCCACACCTGCAGCCGGCGGATGCCGTCGGCCCAGCCGAGGATCTGCTGCAGCTCGGGCTGTTCCTCGAAGCGGGCCGCCACCGTGGGCAGCGCGCCGAGGAACACCTCGCCGGTCGAGCCATCCACGCTGATCGGGTCGCCCTCGCGGAAGGCCGAGCCGTTGGCGCTGGCCGACTTCGCGCGGTAGTCCACCAGCAGCTCGGAGCAGCCGGCCACGCAGGGCTTGCCGATCTGGCGGGCCACCACTGCGGCATGGGAGGTAGCGCCGCCGCGCGCGGTCAGGATCCCCTGGGCCACCGCCATCCCGTGGAAGTCGTCGGGCGAGGTCTCGATGCGCACCAGCACCACGCGCTCGCCGCGCGCGACCCACTCGACCGCCGTGTCGGCGTCGAAGACGGCCTTTCCGACCGCGGCGCCCGGCGAGGCGTTCAGGCCCTTCGCGATGCGGGGCGCCGCCTGACGCGCCTTCGGGTCGAACTGCGCACGCAGGAGCTGGTCGACCTGCGCCGGTTCGATCCGCTCGACCGCCTCGGTCTCGGTGATGATCCCCTCGGCGACCATGTCGACCGCGATCTTCACGGCGGCCGCCGCGGTGCGCTTCGCGCCGCGTGTCTGCAGCATGAAGAGCCGGCCGCGCTCGATGGTGAACTCCAGGTCCTGCACGTCGCGGTAGTGCCGCTCGAGCTTCTCGGCGATCTCGTGGAACTCGCGGTACGCCTGCGGGAGCTCCTGCTCCAGGTGGGCGATCTCCTGGGGCGTCCGGATGCCGGCCACCACGTCCTCGCCCTGGGCGTTGGTCAGGTACTCGCCGTAGAGCACCTTCTCGCCGGTGTTCGGGTCGCGCGTGAACGCGACGCCGGTCCCGGAATCGTTGCCCATGTTCCCGAAGACCATGGTGACCACGTTGACGGCCGTGCCGAGGTCATGGGCGATCCTGTTGTAGTTGCGGTAGTCCACCGCGCGCTTGCCGAACCAGGAGCCGAAGACGGCCTTGATGGCCAGGTCGAGCTGCTCGTCCGGGTCGGTGGGGAACTCGCGGCCGGTGGCCTCCCGGACGATCGCCTTGTACGCGCCGACGAGCTCGCGCAGGGCGGCCGCATCGAGGTCCGTGTCGGCCTTCGCGCCGTGCCGCTCCTTCGCGGCGTCGAGCGCCTCGTCGAAGCGGCGGCCGTCCACGTCCATGACGATGCGGCCGAACATCTGGATGAAGCGCCGGTACGCGTCCCACCCAAAGCGCTCGTTCTGCGTCAGCGCGATCAGGCCCGGCAGCGTCTCCTCGTTGAGCCCGAGGTTGAGGACGGTGTCCATCATGCCGGGCATCGAGAACTTCGAGCCGGAGCGGACGCTCACCAGCAGCGGGTTGTCTCGCCCGCCGAACCGCTTGCCGGTCTCCCGCTCGACCTCGCGCATGGCATCCTGGACGTCGTCCCACAGCCCGTCCGGGAGCCGCTCGCCGTTCGCGAAGTAGTCGTTGCAGGCCTCGGTGGTGATGGTGAAGCCGGGCGGGACAGGGAGGCCGGCCCGGGTCATCTCCGCGAGCCCGGCACCTTTGCCGCCGAGCAGACCCTTCATCTCGCCGTTCCCGTCGGCGTGCCCTCCGCCGAAGGCGTAGATGTACCGCCTGGCCGCGCGGTGGGTTCGTTCGGCGACGCTGTCCGTGGTGGTCATGGATCGCTGGCTCCTTGTGCGGGACGCTGGTCGGTTGGGGGCGTTCGATCCGTGGGGACGTTCGGAACGTGGCTCCGGGCGTGGTCGAAGTGGGGACGTGGGACCACCCGAATTGTACCGCCCGCGCCGTCCTTGCCCCTTCGCCCGCGCCACGTGCCATGATCGACGCCATGAGCGTGACATTCGACTTCGACCGCTTCGCGGCCCTCCCGCGGCTCTCCGGCCTTCGCTGTTCCCCGGATGGGAGCCGCCTGGTCGTCTGCGTGGCAACGCCTGCCCCCGACGGCAGGAAGCTGCTCTCCTCGCTCTGGGAGATCGACCCGGACGGCCGGCGCCCGCCCCACCGGCTGACGCGATCCGCCGAAGGCGAGAGCAACGCCGCGTTCCTGCCCGACGGGTCGCTGCTGTTCACCTCGTGCCGTCCCGACCCCGAGGCCGCCGAGGGAGCCGAGAAGCGGGACCAGGCCGCCCTGTGGCACCTGCCGTCCGGAGGGGGCGAGGCCCGGCTGCTCCTCGCGCCCGACGGTGGGATCGACGGCCTGCGCGTCGCGCGTGCCGCCCGCACGGTCGCGCTTGCCGTGCGGGTCTTCCGCGGGGCCGCAGGCCTGGAGGCCGACGCCGAGCGAGCCCGGAGCCGGAGGGACGCCGGCGTCTCCGCGATCCTGTTCGAGCACTACCCGATCCGCCACTGGGACCACTACCTCGGGCCGCGCGAGCGGCACCTGCTGGCGGTTGACATCCCCGCCCTGGAAACCGAGGCGGTCCCGATCCCGCGCGACCTGACCCCCGAGGCGGGCGCATCCCTCGACTCGCACGACGAGCTCGGGTTCGATGTGACCCCCGACGGGCGGACGGTCGTGGCCACGGTCGCATCGCACGCCGACATCACGCACCCGTCGGCCGACCTGGTCGCGTTCGAGGTGGCGACCGGCCATGCGCGGACCCTGACTTCTGGCGATGCCACCTACGAGGACCCGGCGTGTTCCCCCGACGGAACCACGGTGGCATGCGTCCGCACCACCCTCGGGGACCCGGAACGCGCGCTGGAGCCTCGCCTCTGGCTGGTGGAGCTCGCCACCGGCCAGGGCAGGGACCCGGCGCCGTCCGCGGACCTGTGGCCGCACGCTCCCACCTGGTCCCCCGACGGGTCGGCCGTCTTCTTCCTCGCCGATCGACAGGGGTCGGGCGGCGTCTTCCGGCTCGACGTCGCGTCCGGCGATATCACCTGCCTGTCGGCATCGGGCACCATGGGCGACCCCTGCCCATCGCCCGACGGGTCGAGCCTGTACGGTCTGCGCTCGACACTTCGGGTGCCGAGCCAGGTCGTCCGGCTCCATCCCCGGACGGCCGACCAGTGCCCGGCGGTCATCCCCTCCCCCGCCCTCGACGAGGGGGCGGTCGGCGCGCCCGGACGGGTCGAGCGGATCGTGGCCACGGCACAGGACGGCGCCCCCATCGGCGCCTGGCTCGTCCTGCCTGCGGATGCCTCACCGGAGCACCCGGCACCGCTGGTGGTCTTCGTGCACGGCGGGCCGCTGGGCTCATGGACGGACGGCTGGCACTGGCGCTGGAACCCGCAGGTGCTGGCGGCACGCGGCTACGCCGTGGTGCTCCCCGACCCGGCGTTCTCGACGGGCTACGGCCAGGCGATGGTGCAGCGCGGCTGGGGCCGCTGGCATGAGGCGCCGTTCACGGACATGCTCGCGGCGGTCGACGCTGCGGTCGCGCGGCCCGACGTCGACGGCTCCCGTACGGCCCTGATGGGCGGGTCGTTCGGTGGCTACATGGCGAACTGGGTGGCGGGCCACACCGAGCGGTTCCGCTGCATCGTGACGCATGCCAGCCTCTGGGAGCTGCGCGGGTTCCACGGCACCACGGACGACGGCAACACCTGGGAGCTGGAGTTCGGCGATCCATACCGGGACCCGAGCCGCTACCTGGAACAGAGTCCATCGAACGCGATCGGATCGATCCGCGCGCCCATGCTGGTGATCCACGGTGAGCTCGACCACCGCGTGCCGATCAGCGAGGCGCTCCGGCTCTGGACCGACCTGCAGCGGCACGGGGTCGAGTCGAAGTTCCTCTACTTCCCCGACGAGAACCACTGGGTGCTGAAGCCGCAGAACGCGCGGCTCTGGTACCAGACGGTACTCGCGTTCCTGGACCACCACGTGCTGGGCGCGGCATGGGAACGGCCGGAGCTGCTGTAGGCGGAGAAGGGTGCACGACCCGGCGCGGTGCCGGCCTGGATTGCCGGCGCCGCGACCGGCACCCGGCCTCCTAGCCGCGGTAGCGGCGGGCCGGCAGCCCGGTGACTCCGGGGCTCGCCCGGAACAGCCCCCCGGCGAGCGGCTGAGCGGCGCGGCCGGCATCGGGCAGCCCGTTCCAGGCGGTGGTGATGTAGAGCTCGTCGAGCCGGTCGCCACCAAAGGTGCAGCTCGTCACCTGCGCGACCGGCAGGCGGATCTCCCGGTCGAACGTCCCGTCCGGCGCGAACCGCCGGACACACCAGCCGCCCCAGAAGGCAACCCACACGTACCCCTCGGCGTCGACCGTGAGGCCGTCGGGCCAGCCCTGGCCGTCGGAGATCGTGATCACCCGCCGCCGGTTGCGCAGTTCGCCGGTCTCCCGCTCGTAGTCGAACGCATCCACGCCGCGGGTGGGGGTATCGATGTACCAGCAGGTCCGTCCGTCCGGGCTCCAGTCGATGCCGTTGGAGATCGTGGCGCCCTCGAGCACGCGCGACACCACCCCGTCGGGTTCGAGCCGGTACAGCGAGGCCGCGCCGGGCCGCTCGTCGTAGGCCATGGTCCCGCAGTAGAAGCGCCCCCCGGGATCGACCCGACCGTCGTTCATCCGGGTCGACCGGTCGCCGGCCTCCACGGCGGCCAGGCGGCGCATCCGGCCGTCGGCGTCGCGCAGCCAGAAGCCATCCTCGAGCGCGAGCAGCAGGCCATCCGTCTCACGGAGCGCGGCGGCTCCCACCGGCAGTGGTACCGGGGTGACCGTGTCCGACCCGTCCTCGGGACGGTAGACGTGCACCGACGGGGCCAGGATGTCCACCCAGACCAGGGCGCGCCGCCGCTCGTCCCACAGGGGACCCTCCCCGAGCCTGGCCCGCGCATCCAGCACGAGCGCGGCGGCGGGCCACCGCCTCTGCGCGTCCATCCCGCGTCTCCCCTCCTCCATCGCCGTGACCCGTCCAGGGGGTCCGACAGCGCCGAAGTGTACGTCGCCGGTCGGAGACGGCTACACCGGGCCGGCTCTTCGAAGTGCACGTCCGCGCGCGGCGGCACGGCTCGGGCGGCTCGATGACCTCGGCCCGACGAGCAGCAGGACCTGGCGGCCGCGCTGCGCGAGGTGGTCGTACGCTACGGGGCGCTGTACGGCAGCGACCTGCCGTACATGATGGTGGCGCCCGAGGCGCCCGACACGGAGGAGGACTGGCACCTGAACGACACGCTGCCGATCGGCCCTGGTCCCGGGCCAGGCACACCGCCCCACCGTCGTGGCCCGATCCCGGTCGACCCCGCGGACCCCGGCTCGCTCCGGCGGGCCATGGCCGAGATCGACCCGCTGGGTCGCGCGGATCCTGGCTCCATCCGGGTCGTCCAGGCCCCGGGCCGTGTCAACCTGATCGGCGAGCACACCGACTACAACGAGGGCTTCGTGCTGCCGGCCGCCATCGACCTGGAGCTGCGCATCGCTCTGGCGCCGGCCCGGGACCGGCGGGTCGAGATCGTGCTGGCGGAGACGGGAGAGCGGGCGGGGTTCGATCTCGACGCGCCGGGGCCGCGGACGGGCACCTGGATCGACTACGTCGCCGGGACGGCCTGGGCCCTGCACGAGGCCGGGGTGCCGACGCGCGGCTTCCACGGGTTGCTCGCGAGCACGATCCCGACGTCAGCCGGGTTGTCCTCGTCGGCGGCCCTCGAGCTCGCGTCCGCGTGGGCCCTCACCGAGCCTGCCGGGGGAGCCGTCGACGGGATGACTCTGGCGCGCATCTGCCAGCGCGCGGAGAACGCCTATGTGGGCGTCAACTGCGGGCTGATGGACCAGGCCGCGGAGTCGCTGGGGCAGGCGGGCAGCGCGATCCTGCTCGACTGCCGCACGCTCGACTGGCGGCCGGTGCCGCTGCCGCTGGATCGCTGCCGGCTGGTGGTGTGCGACACCGGGTCGCCGCGGCGCCTGAGTGCCTCCCAGTACAACGCCCGACGCGCACAGTGCGAGGCGGCCGTGGCAGTCCTGCACGCCACGGATCCCTCGATTCACGCCCTCCGCGACGTGACGCCCGGGACGCTCGCGTCGATCCGCGACCGGCTCGACGACGAGACCTACCGGCGCTGCGAGCACGTGGTCCGCGAGAACGAGCGGGTCCGGGAGACGGTCGCGGCGCTCGCGGCGGGCGACCTCGCCACCGTGGGCCGCTGCTTCGCCGAGAGCCACGCCTCTCTGCGCGACCTGTACGAGGTGAGCTCTCCCGAGCTGGACGCGATGGTCGGCATCGCGCTCGAGACGCCGGGCGTGATCGCCTCGCGCATGACCGGCGCCGGGTTCGGCGGGTGCACGATCTCGCTCGTCGAACGGAGTGCCGGGGCGCGGCTCCGCGACGCGGTCCTCGACGAGTACCCGCGACGAACCGGGCTGACGCCCCGGGTGTTCCTCGTGGAGGCCGCCGACGGGGCGGGCCTGGTCGCCGCGGGCTGACGCGGGTGGCCGGCGGCTGGCTGATGCGGGCGGCGGCTGACGCGGGCGGTCAGGGACCGCCGGCTGGTCGATCGTCCCGCGCATCCGCATCCCCCGACCCGCGACGTACACTGCAGGCATCCGAGAGAGGACGATCCGAGGGCGTCCCGATCAAGGGAGGTGCCGCGCCACGATGACCCTGCCCGATGACACCCGCGTCATCGACTCCTCGTCCGAGCAGTACAACGCGGAGCTCGTCCGCCGCGAGGACGAGACCGACGACCTGGCGTACTTCTGGGTGCGGCTCCGGGGCGATCCGGTCCCGTTCGAGCCGGGCCAGTACCTGACCATCGGCGTCTTCGCCGACGGCCGGCTCGTCCAGCGCCCCTATTCCGTCGCCTCCTCGCCTCGAACGGCCGCGGACGGGTACGAGTTCTACGTCCGGCTGGTGCCGATCCTGCGCTTCACCACGCTGCTCTGGCGGCTGCCCGTCGGGCACCAGATGCGCCTGACGGGCCCCAAGGGCCGGTTCATGCTGGAGCCGGACGATGACCGGACTCACCTCTTCGTCTCGACGGGGACGGGGATCGCACCGTTCATCTCGATGATCCGCACGGGCCTGCTCGACGGGAAACCCAGGCGCACCATCGTCGCGCACGGCGTCTCGTACGCGCGAGAGCTCGGGTACCGCCGCGAGCTCGAGCAGTATCAGCGCGACGGCCTGCCGATCACGTACGTCCCCACCGTCTCCCGGCCGACCGCGCCCGAGAACGCCGGCTGGCGCGGGCGGACCGGTCGCGTCGAGACGATCCTGGACGGCGTCTGCGCGGAGTACGGCCTCGCTCCCGACCGGACCGTGGTCTACATCTGCGGCAACCCCGAGATGATCCTCAAGACCGAGGCGGTCCTGCACGACCACGGCCTCCCGGAACCGCACGTCAAGAAGGAGCTGTACTGGCCGAAGGGCAAGGACGCGGCGCTCATGGGTGGCGTCCCGGCCGGCGGAGGTGTCCCCAGCCGCGCGGTGGAGCTGGCGAGCCCGGGCTGATGCGCCCCGTGCGGGCCTTTGCGACTCGTCCTGTCACCTCCCCGGGCGGGCAGGGCGCTCGTGACCTTCGGCCCGCGCCTACGCGAACTCTGGTGGGTCGCCGCCGAACCCTTCGCACCACACTATGCATTTAGCGGAATAGCAGCACAGGAATGTCGATGCACCAGATCCACGAGAAGCGACAGCTCTCGCCGAACGTCACCCTGTTCAGGGTCAGCGCCCCGCGCATCGCCGAGATCCGGAGGCCCGGCCAGTTCGTGATCGTCCGCCTGGGACGCGGCGCCGAGCGCATCCCACTGACGATCGCCGACGCCGACCCCGGCGCCGGGACCATCACGCTGGTCATCCAGTCGATCGGAAAGAGCACGGCCGACCTCGTCGACCTCGAGGTGGGGCAGGCGATCCAGGACATCGCCGGTCCGCTCGGTCACCCCACCGACCTGCCCGAGTCGGGACGTACCGTGTGCGTGGGCGGCGGCGTGGGGACCGCGGTGATCCTCCCGATCGCCCAGGAGCTCCACCGGCGCGGGCTCTCCGTGACCAGCGTCATCGGGGGCCGATCCCGCGAGTGGGTGATCATGGAGGAGGAACTGGGTCGCTACGGCGACGTGGTGACCTGCACCGACGACGGAAGCTACGGCCGGCCGGGCTTCGTGACCGAAGCGCTCAAAGACCTCCTGGACCAGGGCGGCATCGACACCATCTACGCCGTGGGGCCCGTGCCCATGATGCGGGCCGTCTCCGAGATGACGCGGCCATATGGCGTCCACACGGTGGTCTCGCTGAATTCGATCATGATCGACGGCACCGGCATGTGCGGGGGCTGCCGGGTCGAGGTGGGAGGTGAGACCCGCTATGCCTGCGTGGACGGCCCGGAGTTCGATGGACACCTGGTGGACTTCCGCCTGCTGGCGGACCGCCTGACCACGTACCGCGCGTTCGAGCAGGAAGCCCTCGCGCACCGCGAGGCCTGCAAGGTGGGAGCCGCCCGATGACCGACCAGCCGATCCCGGGCGAGCGCCCCGTGCTCAGCAAGAAGGAGCGGATGAAGATCGAGCGTCAGCTCATGCCCGAGCAGGACGCGATCCTCCGCAGCACCAACTTCCGCGAGGTCAACCTGGGCCTGACCGAGCAGCTCGCCTTCATCGAGGCGGAGCGCTGCCTGCAGTGCCCCAAGCCGTACTGCGTGGACGGTTGCCCGGTACGCGTCAACATCCCGCGCTTCATCGAGCGGCTCACCGAGGGCGACATGAAGGGCGCCGCCGACTCGCTGCTGGACGACAACGCCCTCCCCTGCGTGACCGGCCGGGTCTGCCCCCAGGAGACTCAGTGCGAGCAGGTCTGCCTCCGCGCCAAGACGGGCAAGCCAGTGGCGATCGGTTACCTGGAGCGCTTCGTTGCGGACTGGGCCGGCGAGCACGCGGACGGGCTCGCGCGCACGTCGCCCGAGGCGAGCGGGAAGCGGGTCGCGATCATCGGGTCGGGGCCGGCCGGGCTCACCGCGGCAGGCGAGCTGGTCAAGACCGGGCACCGCGTCACCATCTTCGAGGCGTTCCACGCGCCCGGCGGCGTCCTGATCTACGGGATCCCCGAGTTCCGGCTGCCCAAGGACATCGTCCAGGCGGAGGTCGACCGGCTGGTCGAGAAGGGCGTGGAGATCCGCCCCAACACCATCGTCGGCAAGACCTACACCCTGCCCGAGCTGCGCGACATGTTCGACGCGGTCTTCATCGCGGTGGGTGCCGGGCTGCCCGTCTTCATGAACGTGCCCGGCGAGAACCTGAAGGGCGTGTACTCGGCAAACGAGTACCTGACGCGCGTCAACCTGATGGGCGCCTGGAACCCGGACTCGGATACGCCGATCCTGAAGGGGCGCCGGGTGGCCGTGGTCGGCGGCGGCAACGTCGCCATGGATTCCGTCCGCACTGCCAGGCGGCTGGGCGCCGACGAGGCAATCTGCGTCTACCGGCGCAGCCGCGACGAGATGCCGGCGCGCGTCGAGGAAGTCCACCATGCGGAACAGGAAGGGATCCGCTTCGACTTCCTCGTCGCACCCGTCGAGGTGGTCGGCGACGAGAAGGGCTGGGTCGCCGGCCTGCGCTGTGTCCGCATGGAGCTGGGCGAGCCGGACTCCTCCGGGCGCCGCCGCCCGGTGCCGATCCCGGGATCGGAGTTCACCATCGACTGCGAAGAGGTGGTGGTGGCGATCGGGACGCGCAGCAATCCGCTCCTGACGCGCACGGCCCCCGAGCTGCGGGTCAACCCGTGGGGCTACATCGTCACCGACCAGCACGGCATGACCAGCATGCCGGGCGTCTTCGCCGGCGGGGACATCGTCCGGGGCGCCGCGACGGTCATCCTGGCGATGGGCGACGGCAAGCGCGCGGCGCACGCCATCGACGCCTACCTGGCGGGTCACTACCCCCCGCCGCCCGAGCCCGGCGAGGCGGAGGCGGAGGCCAAGGCGGCGAAGGCTGCCGAGCGGAGCGCCGCGAGGGCCGCCGCCGGGGCGCACTGAGCCGCCGGGGCGCGCTGACCGGCCCGAGCGGCCGGCGCTAGCGCGACGAGAGCTCGACCTCCGTCGCGCCGGACCCGGCCGGTGCCCAGGGTGAGGTCTCGGCGCCACTGGCCTCGCTGCCGGTGGCGCGCCCGTCGAACGCGTTCAGGAAGGCGCGCAGCGCCTGATCCTCGAGCCGGTAGAAGGCGAGCCGGCCAACCTTCCGCCGGCTCACGATGCCCCGGTCTCGGAGCATGCGCAGCTGCTGGCTCACGGTCGACTGCTCGAGGCCCACCAGGAGTCCGAGGTCGAACACACACAGGGCGTCGGCGCATGCCAGCGCATGCAGTATCCGCAGCCGCGTGGGCGCCACCAGCAGCTCAAAGGCCGATGCGAGCCGCTCGGCCTGGCTCGGCGACAGCAGGCGGGCGGTGGCCAGCTGCATGTTCTCGGGGTGCAACCACTGCCTGTTCCGCTCGTCGGTCAAGCTCGGCCCTCCCATCCGGCACAGTTCCTGACAGTATCCACGGAACCGCTGCCGCCGTGGGCCGCGGCGGCACGGTCGCGCGCCTCGCCTGGGGCCGCGGTCGAGCTCGACCGCGGCCCCACCGAAGCTACACGCGCCCCTTGGGCACGGTAAACCAGTAGGTCTTGTTGAACGCGATCTTGCCGAGGTGCCAGATGCGGTTCGGCTTCGGAGGGTGCGGCGGATGGTTGTAGTCGAACTGCAGCAGCGTGGCCTTCCCGCCGCCGATCTCGAAGAAACACATCACCTTGCCGGTGTAGTTGCCGGCCTTCGCCTCGGGATCGACGCCCCTGATCTGGGCGGCGATCCGCTCGGCCACGACCGGGGCCTCGAAGTGGGCAGTGGACCCCGCCTTCGAGAGCGGCAGGTCGGTCGCGTCGCCCAGCGCGTACACGTGCAGAAGACGCGGGGACTTCGTGCCGTCCGGCGCATCGGGCGCGGTCTTGACCTGCAGGGTCTCACGATCCGTAGGCAACCATCCCGCGCCCGGGGCCAGGCCGCTGTCGATGACCACCTGGGCGCCCTTGTGCGGCGGGACCAGGATGAGGAGGTCGTAGGGGAGCTCCTCGCCCTCGAGACTGCGAACGACCTTCTGTTCGGGGTCGATCTCGTCCACGTTGAAGAACGTGTGGACCTCGATCCCCTTCTCCCGGAACACCGGCGTGGCCATCTCGCTCACGCTCTCGATGGTGAAGACGCGGCCGATGGGTGAACAGAAGTGTATCTCGGTCCGGTCCCGGAGGTGGCGTGCGCGCAGCTCCGAGTCGATCAGGAAGGCGACCTCGAGCGGCGCGGGCGGACACTTGTAGGGCATCCCCGCGATGCCGATGACGATCCGGCCCCCCGTGAAGGCGTCGAGCGCGCGGCGCAGCCGGCGCGCGGCCTCGGGCGTGTAGAAGTGGTGGGCCTCCTCGACGAAGTGCGGGATCGCCTCCGGCATGATCCGCGACCCGGTGGCGAGCACGAGGTAGTCGTAGATCAGGCGCGTCCCCTCCGCGAGCTCCACGGCGCGCCTGGACTCGTCGATCCTGACGATCTCGCCCACCACCAGCTCGACGCGCCGGTCCAGCAGCCCTCGCTCCGCGCGCCGCAGGCCCTGCTCCCGTTCACCGCCCATCGCGATATACATGAAGCCGGGCTGATAGACGTGATCGCCCGTGGCGTCGACGACCGTGACGGCGACGTCGCCCCGGTCGATGCTGGCGCGGAGCTTCCGCGCCAGCAGGTTCGCGGTGAGGGTGCCCCCGACGCCGCCGCCGAGGATGACGATGCGCTGCATTCGGTCCCGTCCCTGCTAGCGGAGCTTCTCGACCACGATCTCGTCGTACCCGTCTTTCGCGAACACCCCCACCATCCGGTGACCGGCCTTCTCCACCCAGCGGGGGATGTCCGTCTTGGAGCCGCTGTCGGCCGACAGGACGGCGACGACGTCGCCTACCTGGGCCTCGCGGATGGTGCGGATGAGCTCCATCAGCGGGCCGGGGCAGAAGCTTCCCCGGGCGTCGATCGTCCGGCTGGCGGTCGGAGTGATGCTTTCAGTCATAGGTATCGCCTCTCCTGGAGTGCGGGTGATGTCGTTGCGCCGGGGCGGCCCCCCGGCCCTCTAGATGAAGAGCGGCGACCAGCCCTCGGACATGAGGCCGATCACGGTGGCCGCGCCGACCGGCTCGCCCATGCCCTCGATGAGGTCGGCCCGGGTGAGCCCGA
>JAJYNP010000354.1 GCA_021786265.1 Chloroflexota bacterium | reverse complement strand
GACGGACGGCGGCGAGCAGGCCGACCGGGCCAGCCAGGAGGCCCGCCAGGCCAGGGAGGCCATCCTGGGCCGCTACGCCGTCAACGTGCTGGTCACGCATCAACCCGGGGCGCCGGCCCCCGTCGTGGACGAGCCCAGCCCCACGTACTACAACCTGTTCGGGCGCATCGAGTACACGACCCTGATGGGCATGGCCACCACGGATCACCGGAACATCCGGCCGGGGGCGGTGCATCGGGCGAACGGCGGGTTCCTGGTCCTGCGGGTTGCCGACCTGCTCGCCGACCCGCTTGCCTGGGAACGGCTCAAGGAGACGCTGCGGGCGGCACAGGCGCGGGTCGAGAACATCGGCGCGCAGTACGTGCTGTTCCCCACGGCCACCCTGGACCCCGAGCCGATCCCCGTGAACCTGAAGGTCGTCCTGGTCGGGCCCGCCTCCCTCTACCAGGCCCTGTACCTCATCGACGAGGAGTTCCGGACGCTGTTCAAGGTCCGGGCCGAGTTCGACGTCGAGATGCCCTGGGGCGACGGAGAGGCAGCGCTGTACGCGTCGTTCATCGCGGGCCACGTGGAGGCCGCGGGCCTCCGTCACTTCGCCCCGGAGGCCGTGGCGCGCGTGGTGGAGCGGGGCGCGCGGATCGCCGAGCACCAGGAGCGCCTCTCGACGCGCTTCTCGGAGATCGTCGACGTCGTCACCGAGGCAAGCTACTGGGCGGGCGAGGCGGGTCACGATCTCGTGCTCGGCGAGGACGTGGATCGCGCGGTCCGGTCGCGGGCCGAGCGGGCAGGCCTGACGGAGGACCGAATCCGGCGTCTCATGGCAGAAGGCACGCTGCGCATCGAGACCACCGGCGCGACGGTGGGCCAGGTCAACGGCCTGGCCGTGCTGAGCACCGGCGACCACGGCTTCGGGCAGCCCATCCGTATCACCGCCACGACCGGGGTGGGGCGAGGCGAGGTCGTCCACGTGGACCGCGAGACGGAGATGAGCGGGCGGGTGCACTCCAAGGGCTTCCTGATCGGCTCGGCGTTCCTGGCCGAGCGCTACGGGCGGGACCGTCCGCTCACGATCCGCGCCTCCGTCGCGGTCGAGCAGTCGTACGAGTCCATCGAGGGCGACTCCGCGTCGCTCGCGGAGGTCTGCGCGCTGCTCTCGAGCCTGGCCGGGGTCCCGGTGCGGCAGGGAATCGCGGTGACCGGCTCCATGGACCAGCACGGGTCCGCCCAGCCGGTGGGCGGCGTCAACGAGAAGATCGAGGGGTTCTTCCACGCCTGCCGGATCGGCGGTCTCACGGGCGACCAGGGGGTGATCCTGCCGGAGACGAACGTCCGCAACTGCATGCTCGATGAGGACGTGCTCGAGGCGGTGCGGGCGGGTACGTTCCACGTCTGGGCGGTGAGCAACGTCGACGAGGCGCTCGAGCTGCTGACGGGCCTCCCGGCGGGGCGTCGCGGGCGCGGTGGCCGTTACACGGAGGGCAGCCTGCACCGGCTGGTGGACGACCGGATCGCGTTCCTGGTGGAACAGGCCCGGCTGTTTGCGCCGCCGCCATCGGCCTGACCGCGCCCCGGTACCGCGGGCGCAGGTTAGACGCGGTGCCCGCCGCGTGGCTTCAGGAAGCGTGGCTACAGGAAGCGGCGCCGGTGGGCCATGCAGTCCAGGTCCTCGCGGAAGTCGGGGTGCGCGATGGCCGTCAGCGCGCGCGCCCGCTCGGCGACGCTCCGTCCGTGGAGTTCCGCGACCCCGAACTCCGTGACGATCGTCTGGACGTGAGCGCGCGTGGTCACCACCCCTGCGCCCTCCTTGAGGGTGCACACGATGCGCGACGTCCGCCCGTCCGACGTGGTGGAGGGCAGGGCGATGATCGCCCGCCCCTCCTCCGCCAGCGCCGCCCCCCGGATGAAGTCCATCTGGCCGCCGACGCCGCTGTAGAGCCGCCAGCCGATCGAATCCGCGCACACCTGGCCGGTCAGGTCGACCTCGATCGCCGAGTTGATCGCGCACATGCGCCGGAACCGCCGGATGACCGCGGTGTCGTTGGTGTACTCGACCTCCCGCATCTCCACCATCGGGTTGTCGTTCACGAAATCGTAGAGGCGTTGCGTCCCCATCACGAACGTCGCCACCAGCTTGCCCCGGTCGAACTCCTTGCGAGCCCCCGTGATCACGCCCGCCTCGACCAGGTCGACCACCCCGTCGGTGAACATCTCGGTGTGCACGCCCAGGTCCCGCTTGTCGCGGAGGGCCATCCCCACGGCGCTGGGAATCGCCCCGATCCCCATCTGCAGGGTGGCGCCATCCGGGATCAGGTCGGCCACGTAGTCGGCGATCCGCTGCTCGACCTCTCCGGGCGTGCCGGTTTCGTGCACGTACGGCGGCCGGTGAACCTCGATCGCCAGGTCGATCTCGGACTGGTGGAGGAAGCTGCTCCCGAGCGTGCGCGGCATGGCGGAGTTGACCTCCGCGATGACCGTGCGCGCGGCCCGCACCGCGGCCGGGGTCGCGTCCACCGAGGTGCCCAGCGAGCAGAACCCGTGCGCGTCGGGCGGCGTCACGTTGATGAAC
>JAJYNP010000057.1 GCA_021786265.1 Chloroflexota bacterium | reverse complement strand
TTCTTCGGCGCGAAGGGCGGGGTCGGGACCACGACCATCGCCGTGAACGTCGCCCTCGGCCTCGCCGAGCGCCAGCCGGGGCAGGTCGCGCTGGTCGACCTCGCCCTGCCGCTCGGCCAGGTGCCGACCCACCTCGACCTGAAGCCCCGGCACCAGCTGGGGGACGTGCTCGCCGACCCGGACGAGGCCGGCGTCCGCGCCGCGGCCGAGCACTACGCCGACACGCTGGACGTGTTCTGCCTTCCCGACGATCCGCGGGACGCGGACCGGCTCACCGGCGCCAACCTCGTGGCGGCCCTCGAGGCCGTCCGGGCCGCGTACCTGTTCGTGGTCGTGGACGCGGGTGCGACGCTGGGGGAACGCGCGCTCGCGCTCCTCGGGGCCGCGGACCGCATCGTGCTGGTCACGCTCCCCGAGATCCCGGCCCTGCGGGCTCTCGTCTCGATCGAGCAGGTGCTTGGCGAGCAGCGCCTGACGGACCGGACCCTCCACGTGGTGAACCACCTCTTCGCCCACGAGCCTCTCAAGCGCTCCGACATCGAGGAATCGCTCGGCACGACCGTCGCGCTCGAGTTGCCCCACCACGACCTGCTCTTCGCCAGGGCGGTCAACGAAGGCGTGCCGGTCGTCCGGGCGGCACCCCGCTCGGAGCCGGCCGAGCGGCTGTCACGCCTCGCGTCGATCGTGGCCGGTGCGGCGGAGCCGGGCGAGGAACCCGAGGCCGCACCCAGGCGCCGCTTCGGGCTCCTGCGGCGGGGCCACGACTGATCAGCGCACCAGGACCCGATCGGGCGGGCTCCAGGCGCTGTTGGCGTTGAGCGGCGTGGGCACCGCGGCGGCGACCACGTACCACCTGCCCGTGGTCAGGAACCGCCACACGAAGGAGGCGACGCCCGTGACATCCACGGCAACGCGTTGCTGCCGGACCAGCACCCATCGGCCGGACACCAGCCGGTAGAGCCGGTAGGTGGCCGCCGGGGCCGGCAGCTCGGGGCGCGCCGGCCGGATCGTCGTGGTGAACGTCACCGTCGAGCCCTGGGCGATCGTCCTGGTCCCGGTGCCGTACGCCGGGCGCAGCAACGCGATCTGCCGGACCACCACCCGGGCGGGTGGGGAGATCGTCGGACCGAGATCGACGGACGCCGGTGCGATCGCGCGGTACCACAGGTTCGTCGCGGGCCGGTACTCGAACGACGCCTCGCCGGAGCTGCCGGTGGACAGCGTCGCGATCGCGCGCCAGTTGATGGCGTCCGCCGATGCCTGCAGCTGGACCTGGCGGGACTGCACCGGTGGACCGCCCGGCGGCACGGCCAGCTGGACCGCCAGCGACACGCCGGACCCCCACGTGATCGTCGAAGCCGCCGGTGACACCGTGAGCTTCGGTACGGGCGTGGTCGCCGGATCCACGTCGAAGGCGGAGGAGGTCGCCGCCGCCGGCGCGGGTGAACCCGGTGCCGGCGGCGCGGCTGCGGTCGCCGTCAGCACGACGTTCGGCGTCGCGTCCCGGATCGTGCAGCCCGTGAACTGCGCGAGACCCGCCACCGCCGCGACGGTCGTGCCTCCGGTGCAGGTGAAGGCGTCAGGCGCGAGGGCGGCGCCGGGAGTCCCGGCCGCGCCGCCGGGAGCGAGCGTCGCGGCCCCGAGCGTCACGCTCAGCGTGGCTCCGGGGCCGGCAGTGACGCGCTGACCGAGATCGTCGACGATCTCGACCGACGGCTGCGGCACCAGCGGGGCACCCGCCAGCCCGCCGATGGGCGGCTCGGCGAAGCGCAGCGACGCCGGCACGTTGGGGGGTGGTCCGAGGGTGAGGCGCCCGTACCCGGCGGCCGAGTTCGGGACCGGCGAGCCGATCGCCGTCGCGTGCTGCGTGAGGTACTGCACCAGCTGGGCCGTGGTCCAGCCGGGGTGAGCGGACAGGACGTCCGCCGCGGCGCCGGCCACGAACGGCGTGGCCTCGCTGGTGCCGCAGAACGTCGCGATCGTCCTCGTGTCCGCGCAGTCGACGGCCACGAGATCCGGCTTGACGCGGCCATCCAGGGTCGGCCCCTGGCTGCTGTACGGCTCCACGGTCGACGGGGCGCTCACGTCGACGGCACCCACCACCAGCATCCCGGGGTTGCGGCCATCGGCGGGTGCCGTCAGCGTGTCCTGGGCGACGTGGTATTCCAGGGGCGCCTCGACCTCGGACTGCACCAGCAGCTGCACGCGGGACGCCGCGCCGCCGGAGCTGCGATGCGCCGAGATCTCGTACGCGCCGGTGGACGGCACGTCGTACTCGAGCGTCTCGACCGGGTCCCCGGTCCCGTTCTGCAGGTTGCTCGACGAGGCGACCGGGACGGGGTCGCCGGCCTGGTAGAGCCCCAGGTCGTAGTCGTCGGAGGCATGGCCCCAGGGATCGGACCAGCGGAGCGAGACCACCACGTGATCGCCCTGCTGGAGCGTGAGGCGGTTGGAGGTGTCGGTGCCGGAGAACTCGAGCCAGCCGTTGGCGTCCTCGCGCCAGGGGCCGATCCAGCCCTGCTCGCCCGAGTTGCCGGCGGCGTTCATCCAGAGCGCTCCCTCGGAGA
>JAJYNP010000350.1 GCA_021786265.1 Chloroflexota bacterium | reverse complement strand
CGCCGTCCAGTGCCGCCACGCAGAGCGGGTACAGTTCCGCCTCGCCGAGCACTGCGCCGATGCGTTCCGAGTAGGCCACCAACCGCTCGAAGAGTGTCGCCCGGGCGGCCAGCACGTCGCGCTCCGCAGCCAGCGCCAGCGCTGCTGCCAGGCGGTCCGCCACGACCGTGAGCGAGGCGAGGTCGCGCTCATCCATTGGCATCGGGCTCTCGACGTCGAGCACCCCGAGGAACTCGCCACCGGCCAGGAGCGGCACACTGATCTCGCTGTGAACGCTTGGGTGGTCGCGAACGAACGCCGGATCGAGGCTCACGTCCGGCAGGTGGACGGGCGCATGCGTGCGCATGACCCGCCCGACGATTCCCTGCGCGCTCCCGATCTCCGGGGCCGGGTTGGCGTAGCCACGCTGCGCGGCGAGGCGGACGCGCAGATCGTCACCGACATAGACACTGGGCATGGCGCCGGTGATGCTGTCGCAGAGCAGGGACAGGACCGCGTCCAGCGCTTCGGGCGTGGGGCCCACCGCGGCCAGGCGGCGGCCGATCGCCTCCAGGGCCTGCAGCCTGGCCAGCGCATCGGCCGCGTGGTAGGCCGTCGCACGGAGGGCGGTCGCCTTCGCGTCACGCTCGGCCACCACCGCCGCCACCGCGGCGCTGCTGGTCGCGGTGAGGCCGATGAAGAGGGTGACGTAGAAGAGGCTGTCGGCGAGGGCGGCGCCGACGAACGGGCCCCGCCCCTGTTCGGTGGCGAGGATCGCGATCGCGGAGAACATGAGCGACGCCAGCGAGGTCCCTCGCGGACCGACGCGGAAAGCGACCCACACCATGAGCGGGATCACCGGGAACGCCACCGACTCGCCCACTGCACGCAGGTTGAACACGTCGAAGAAGAGGACGGCCGATGCGCCCGCCACCGAGGCGATGGCGAGCAGGGTCTCGAGCGGGCGCGCACGGAGCACGTCGTCAGCAGGCGGCGTCGCCCAGCTGAGCAGGAACCCGCCGATCACGAAAATGGAGAGCGCGTCGCCGGCACCCCAGGCGGACCACGCCAGCGGGACGTCGGTCGCGCGCAGGGTTCCGGCTGCCGACAGGCCGAGCAGGCCCAGCGACGCCCCGACCAGGGCCGGCAGCGCGGATCCCAGGATCAGTCGCGGTACGTCGCCCAGCCGGTCGAGCTGCGGCCGCAGGCCGGTCCGGCCGAGCAGCGCCGCAGCCACGAGCGCCTCCGCCGTGTTACCGGCCCCGACGAACGCCGCACCTGCCGGGGAGATGCCGTGGGCCAGGTCCGCGGCAAACGCACCCACGAAGATGCCAGGCCAGAGGGCGACGCCCCCCAGCAGGATCGCAGCAACCGCGATGCCGGCCGGAGGCCAGATGGGCGATGCGTTGCCTCTCACCAGCGCGAAGGCGTACCCGACCTGTGCGGCCGCGACGTACGCCACGGCGACAAGGACCGACCCCGCAAGCACGCCCAGGGCGGTCCGGCTCCGACCCGCCTCGATCAGCCCCTGCACGCGCGCCTGAGCGGCCGCCAGGGCTCCCGTCATCCTCGGATCCTCCGCGGGAGGCTCGCCGCCCCGCGTGCCGGGCTGGTCAGGGTGGGGGACCTCGGCATGACGTTCGTCTCGAACCCGGCGGACACCTGGACGCGACCAACAACAATGCTCAAGATGGCGGCACGCCCGACCCCTGCCGGCCGTGGTCACACCGCACCCGCCCCCGGCGCACATCCTAGCGCGCCGGGAGCCTGGGCGGTCGAGGAACAAGGGATGATGGGGCGAGGGACGACTGGTGGGCGTTGCCCAATCCGCCACGTTGCCGCTCGCCCACGCCGCGCGCGCACGGTCCCGGACGCCAGCCGACCCGGGTGTCGGCTGCGCTTGAGGTTCGGGCGCAGGGCTCGTGATCGCGGGCTCCAACGCATCCGCGGAGAACCGGGCGCACCGCGCGGCCGGACGGCGCGCCGCGCGACCGGGCCGCGCTCCCGGACGTGGCCGGGGCGCCTGCTCACGCGGGGAACGCCCTCGAGGGTCGCCACCGTCCCGCTGCCCTGCCCTCAGCCACCCTGCCGCCGCTGGCCGTGCGGCGCGGGCGCGGCCGTGGTGGTAGTCGCGCGGGCCGGCACCATCGATCAGGATGCGGGGCGGATACCGTCACAATCGGGCGCTGCGAACAGGAGTCCAAGAGCGTCATGAACGGGTGGGGCCACCGGTCGTGCCACCAGTGGCCCCACCTCGGCACATCAGGCCGTCAGGCGGCGGCCTGCCGAGAGCGAGCCGTTACTCCTCGCCCTGGAACTGGTGGTCGACGTTGGCCCCGGCCGCGTCGGCGTGGCCGCCCGGCCCGTCGGTCTCGGTCCCGCTGGCCTCGGTGGCCGACTCGGGGGCCTCGGCGGCGCCACTCGCTGCCTCGGCCGCCGTCTCGGGTGCCTCGGCTCCGGCCGCCGCGGTCGCGACCGTCGCGGCGGCGTCCGGCGCGGTCTGGTCGCCCTGCTGGACATCGACCTGCTGGCCGCTGGCGCTGGACCCGCCGGTCGCCGGCTGGGCCGGGGCGACGGGCGTCACGACGGCGGGGGCCGTGACGGTTG
>JAJYNP010000313.1 GCA_021786265.1 Chloroflexota bacterium | reverse complement strand
TCTTCGCGACCGCGCGCGGTCAGGTGAAGAAGACGGCGTTCAGTGAGTACGACAAGTCCCGCCGGGAGGGCTTCATCGCGATCAACCTGCGAGAGGGCGACGAGCTGGTGCGCGTCGTGCCGACCGCGGGCGGCGAGGACCTCTTCGCGGTCGCGCGATCGGGGATGACCATCCGGTTCTCCGAGGACGACGTCCGCCCCATGGGCCGTGATGCCGCCGGGGTGCGCGGCATCCGCCTGCGTGACGGCGACGAGCTGGTCTCGCTCGACGTCGCACGGGACGACTCGGACATCCTCATGGTGACCGATGCGGGGTACGGCAAGCGCACGAAGGTCGAGCGCTTCAACCGCCAGGCCCGGGGCGGGCAGGGGGTGCGCGGCATCCGCCTGACGGCACGCAGGGGCAGGGTCGTGGCGGCGTTCATGGTGAGCCTCGACGAGGAGATCCTGCTGGTCTCCACAGCCGGCGTCGTCATCCGCATGGCGGTTCGGGAGATCGCCTCCCAGGGGCGCGACGCGACGGGTGTCCGGGTCATGAACCTCGACGACGGCCAGCACGTCGCCGCGGTCGCACGGGTCTCGGGGGGCGAGTGAGCCGCCGGGCGACCCGGCGGCCCGCCATCTCCGGCGGGATCCCGCGGTGCGACTTTTAGAGGAGTTCTACGCGGTCTTTCGCGATCTCTTAGGTGCGTCCGGTGTACTGGGTACCAGGAGACGGCTCGGAGCCTTCCGAGGGGTCCCGGGAACGGACCCCGAAGAGGCGTGGTGAGCGAGGAGACAAGACGATGAGTGACCGCCCCGAGGACTACGCCGATCCAGAGGACAACGAGCGAGGAGACCCGAGCGCGCAGGGCGCGCTTGCCGACCCGAGCGCGCAGGGCGCGCCGCAGGGGTCAGAGGAGAGCCCTTCGGGCTCCCGGCCCGCGGGCGCCGAAGGGCCCCAGGCCCCCTGGTGGCAACCGCCCGGCCCCCAGGGTCCGTACGGCCCCGGCCCCGGACCCTACGGCTACGGGTACGGCCCGACCGCCCCAGGCGGCACGGGTGCGCCTGGTGGCCCCGGGGGACCGACCGCCGCGGGTGGTCCGAGTGGCACGGGTGCGCCGGGTGGCCCCGGGGGTTGGCACGGCGGTCACTGGGCACCGGGTCCCTGGGGGTGGGGCTACCCGGGCGGCCAATGGGGCCAACCGATGCACAGCCATGCTCCCGGCGACCCGAAACGTCGCAGGAGGCTGGCGGCGGCCCTGGCCTCCGGGATGACGGTGCTCGCGCTCCTGGTCGGTGTCGGCATCGGCTACGGCGTGTGGAACGGCGGCAGCTCCACGTCGACCGCAGGGCGCTCCCTCCTTCCCAGCGGCACACCGAAAGCGACATCCACAGTCGGGTCGCCGGCGGGCACAGCGAGCGGCACAGGCAAGGTCACGTCCGCAGCGGGCGCGCCGGCGAACATCGCGACAATCGCGGCCACGGTCACGCCCGGGCTCGTGGACATCAACACCGTGCTCGGCTACGAGACAGAGGAAGCGGCGGGGACGGGGATGGTCCTCACGTCGACAGGAAAGGTCCTCACGAACAACCACGTGATCGAGGGCTCGACCAAGATCAGCGTCACGGACCTCGGGAACGGGAAGACCTACGTGGCGTCCGTGCTGGGCTACACGCGGACACAGGACGTGGCGGTGATCCAGCTCAAGGGGGCGTCGGGCCTGAAGACGGTGCACATCGGCAACTCGTCGTCGGTCAAGGTGGGCGAGCCGATCGTGGGGATCGGCAACGCCGGAGGCACCGGCGGCAGGCCGAGCGCCGCCGGGGGTTCGGTGACCGCGCTCGACCAGTCGATCACAGCGAGCGACCAGGGCTCGCTCGGTACGACCACCGAGCACCTGACCGGGATGATCGAGTCCAACGCGGACATCAGGCCGGGGGACTCGGGAGGTCCGCTGGTCACCACCTCGGGCACGGTCGTGGGGATGGACACCGCGGCGTCCGCCGCACAGGGCTTCAGCTTCCAGGGCGCGACGACAGGACAGGGCTACTCGATTCCCATCAACGAGGCGATGTCGTTCGCACGCCAGATCATCGCGGGCAAGAGCAGCTCGACGGTGCACATCGGAGGGACCCCGTTCCTCGGCGTCTACGTGGAGGCGACGACCACACGCACAACGTTCGGGGGATTCGGGTTCGGGAGCACAGTGACAGGGACACCTTCGAGCACAGCGGCCCCGGCCACTGGCGCAGCAGTGGCGAACGTCATCCCCGGCACCCCGGCGCAGCACGCGGGCCTGGCGCAGGGCGACGTCATCACGAAGGTCGCAGGCGTGACGGTCACAAGCCCGAGCGGCCTCACGAAGATCATGCTCCGGTACCACCCTGGCAACTCGGTGCCGGTCACCTGGACGACGCGCTCGGGCCAGTCGGAGTCCGCGACGGTGACGCTCGCGAACGGCCCTGCGGACTGACCCCGCGGACCGACCCGGTGAACAGGCCCCGGGGCGGCAGGTCCCTGGGCGTGGCGGCGGGCCGCCCGGGACCCGCCGCCGCCGTCGTCATGCGGTGGGCAGCACCTTCGCCAGCCGCCGAAGGGACTCGA
>JAJYNP010000092.1 GCA_021786265.1 Chloroflexota bacterium | reverse complement strand
CCCTCGACCACCTCGATCGCTGCGACGCATGCCGGGAGGAGATGGGCGAGTACGTCCTGATCCTGGCGGGACTGCGCCGGCTCGGCACCGCTGCAAGGCAAACCGGCCCGGGAGCCGGCGGATGGAACCGCGTGCGGGCGCGCATCCAGGCGTCGCCGAATCCACGGATCCGACCGCGATGGGCAGGGATCGCCGGCCTGGTCGCGGTGCCGCTGGTGGCGGCCATGGTCGTGGTGTCCGGGCTGAGCGTCCGCGAGACGGGCATGGATCCCACGGGCGGGACCATGGGGTCCGCCGGCGCGGCAACCGCCCAGGGTGTGCCTCCGGCTGTCGGGGTCGTCGACCTCGCCCAGCACACGGCGGCCCTGCAGCGCGCGTTCCGCATCTCGGACGCGACGATGGCGCCCGACCCGGTCGAGGCGGACGCGGTCGCGGAGGTCGTGCCGACCCCGGAGACCTCCGGTGTGCCGCGCGGGCCGTTGCCGGACGGCATGGCCATCCTGGCCGGGCGCGCCGAGCCGTCCGTCACTGCGACAGAGTCGGCCGGGCAACCGGTCGCGCCGGCGGTCGTCCCCGAATGACCGGCAGTCGTCCCCGAATGATGGGCACGTCGATGAGTGGCCGACGCAGCACGGCGTGGAGTCCGTGACCGGTCGCTGATCGGATGAGTTCCCGGTTGCGTGGCCGCGGCGCGTTCCGGGACGTGTGCCCGTTCTTCGTTCGCGGCAGAGGAGGAGAAGCCGAGTGTCAACCAGACGACAGATGATGGCCGTCGTGGCCGTCGCCGGGATCGTCTTCGGGGCCTGCAGCTCCGGGGCGACCACGGCGCCTGCCGCATCGACGGCGCCTGCCGCGACCACGGCGCCGGCCTCGGCGGCCGCGTCCACCGCGCCCGCCTCCGCCGCCGCGAGCGCCACCCCGCTCACCGGCGTCGACGCGCAGGTCTTCGGCACCAGCTACCACCCCGGTCCGGGCCAGCCCGGCGGCACGCTCGTCATGGGCGAGTGGCAGGCCGCGTCCCAGCTGAACCCGTACTACACCACGTCCGAGGCCGACATCGAGGCGAGCCTGCCGGTCCTCCGCGGCTGCGCCACGGTCAGCTCCGATGGCAAGTACATCCCGGACCTCTGCGCCAGCCTGCCCTCCGTGGCGAACGGCGGGATCGTGGTCAGCGGCAGCACGTTCACGATGACGCTCAAGCTCAAGCCGAACCTGCAGTGGTCGGACGGGCAGCCGCTCACCATGAACGACCTCAAGTACACCTGGCAGTGGGCCAACGACCCGAACCAGTCGGGCTGCAGCTCGTGCGGCCCGGGCACGGCGTGGCCGCTGATCAGCGGCATCGACGTGTCGTCTGACGGCCTCACCGCCACCGTCACCTTCAAGCAGCTGTACGGCGGCTGGCTCGGCTGGCTCACCAGCGCGATCATGCCGCAGCACTACCTGTCGACGATCGCGGTCAAGGACGCCCCCAAGAAGTCCTACCCGGTCGACTCGTCGGTGGCGAGCGCGCCGTTCTCCGGCCCGTTCGTGATCACCAACGCGTCCTCGTCCGAGATCGACTACGCCCCCAACCCGCACTGGAACGGCGGCGTGGCCCCCTCGCACCAGGGCAAGCCGTACCTCTCGAGCCTGAAGTTCCAGTACTTCGGTGACGCGAACGGCGAGATCGCCGCCTTCAAGAGCGGCGCGATCGACCTCGCCTTCGACCTGCAGACCGACTCGTACCCGGCCATGAAGGACACCCCGTCCAGCGTCGGCACGGTCGAGCAGACGCCCCTCTGGGAGTACGAGCACCTCGACGTCAACAACGACCCGACCCACAAGCGCAACAACGGCCTGTGGGACGTCGCCGTCCGCAAGGCGATCGCCATGGCGATCAACAAGCAGGCCATCGTCAGCACCGACTTCCCGGGCGCCAACGTCACGATTGCGTGCTCGCCGACCCCGCCCGGCATCTGGTACCACAAGGACGAGACCTGCCCGGCGTATGACCCGGCCGGTGCCAAGGCTGCCCTCCAGGCGGCCGGCTACTCGATCGACTCCGCCGGCTGGATGGCCAAGGGCGGCCACGAGATGAACCTCGAGCTGGGCACCACCTCGGGCAACCCGACCCGCCTGACCGAGCTCCAGATCGTGGAGAGCGACCTCAAGGCGATCGGCGTCAAGAGCTACATCAAGACGGGCGACGCCGCGTCGGTGTTCTTCGCCGGATGGACCGGCACCACCGCCACGACCGATCCCAGCATCTACCGTGGCAACTACGACCTGGCCGACTTCGCGTACGTCCTGACGGGCACCCCGTACGGCGACTACTACACGACGTACATCTCGACCGGATGGCCGGAGCTCGGCAACCACAACGGGTCCAATGACACGCGGTTCAAGAGCGCCCAGATGGACGCGGCGCTCAACGCGCTGGCCAGCGACGTCTCGCTGGACGCCCAGCTGAAGGACGCCCAGGCGGTCCAGGACGCGTACGTGGCCGGGATCCCCGAGATCCCGCTCTACTACCGCGGTGGCGTGACCGGCGTCGGCGTCCACGTGGGCAACTGGCCCGGGTACAACCCGAGCTCGATCGGCCCGACG
>JAJYNP010000282.1 GCA_021786265.1 Chloroflexota bacterium | reverse complement strand
AGTCGCGACGCTGGCGCCTCGGGCTTTCGGCATTGCGTGACGCGATCGTCGCGGCGGCGATCGAAGCCGCCGCCATCGACCTGCCGGCCGATCAGCCCTTCTGGTCGGAGTTCACGGCCACCGAGGCACGCGAGATCGCCGAGGCGCTGGCCAGCCTGGGTTATCGCTTCGATGGGCGCGGAGGCTTCGCCGATGACCGCGTTCCCTCGACGCGCGATCTCGCCCTGTCCGTCGGGTACGCCGGCCTCGATCCGCGCCGGATCCGCCGCTGGCCGTCGGCCACGGAGATCCCGCTGCTGTTCCGTGGCGCCCGCGTCGCCGCCGCCGAGTTCGTGACCATTGGGGCACCCGACCTCTCGCTCGGCGAGATGGTCGGCGTGCTCGGCCGGCGCGCTCCCGATCTCACGTCGCTGTGGGACGAGTGGGGGCGGGCCCGGCCGGTGCTGGCCCGGACCCGTCGCTGACCCTGGCGGGACGCGGAGCCCGTCAGCGCTCGATCCGGATGACCCGATACGGCTCGGCCGCGGCGAGCCCCAGCAGCGCCCCCTGCTGCGCCAGCCGTTCGCGAACGCGCTGCTCGGTCGCCCCGGGATCGCGCAGCTGGCTCGCGTGGGCCCGCAGGGCCAGCAGCTTCCGATCGACGTACCCGCTGACGTCCACCCACTCGTCCGGCTCGGCCGGCCAGAAGAGGTAGATGCGGTGCACGACATGGGGCGCCAGCCCGGACTTCGCGAGGTGCGGGAACGCCATGGCGTTCCGCGCCGCCGGGTAGACGGCATCGACCGCCGCCATCCCGGCCGCCCGGTGGTCCGTGTGCTGGACGAACCCATCGGCGGTGAACAGGTGCGTCGGATCCGAGGTCATGACCGCGTCGGGCCGCATCTCGCGGATGAGCCGGACGAGCGCCTCGCGCAGCGGGAGATCGTTCTCCAGCGCACCGTCCGGCTGGTGCAGGAAGTGCACGGCCCGGTACCCGACGACCTCCGCGGCGGCGCGCTGCTCGGTCTCCCGGAGCAGTCCCAGCTCGACCGGATCGGTGTCCGGATCGTCCGCCCCGGCGTCGCCGCTGGTGCAGCAGACGAGCTCGGCCACCGTGCCCCGGTCGATCCAGCTGGCGACGGTGGCGGCTGGCCCGAAGTCCGCGTCGTCGGGATGGGCAACGATCACCAGGAGGCGTTCCGGCCGCTCGCGGTGGAGCACGGGCCCCGCGGACGCGGCAGCCGCGGAATCCGCCGTCATGCGTCTGCCGTCGGCGCGGTCGTCGAGCCCAGCTCGCGCAGCGCCGCCAGGACCTCCGCCGCGTGGCCTTCGGGTCGCACGTGCTCCCAGGCGCGGGCGATGCGCCCCTGTCCGTCGACGAGGAACGTCTCCCGCGCGTTGCCCCAGTACGTCCGCCCGTAGCGGGACTTCTCGACCCATGCGCCGTATGCGTCGGCCACGGCGTGGTCGCCGTCCACGAGCAGCGGGAACGGGAGCCCGTGCTGCTCGCGGAAGCGGGCGTGGCTCCGCTCGTCCTGCGGGCTGACCCCCCACACCTCCGCGCCGAGTGCGCGGATCTCGGCGCTGGCATCCCGGAACTCGCAGGCCTCGGTGGTGCAGCCGGGGGTCGAATCCTTCGGATAGAAGTAGATCACGACGGGGTGGGGGCGCTGCGCGGAGAGCCGGTGGCGCCTCCCTGCGTCGTCGGCGAGCTCGAAGTCGGGGGCCTCGTCCCCGGGTTGCAGGTGAGCCATGCCGAACAGCATACCCGCGCCCCGGAAGGCCGCCACGAGCGGCGCCGGCGATCGCCGGGCGGCCACGCCTCGAGCCGGATCCGCCCCTGCCTTCGTCACAGCAGCCCGGCGACCAGCACGCCCGCCGCCACGGCCAGGCCGCCGATCAGCACGAGCGCGTCCGGGCGGCCGAGCGTGATCGGGCGGTACACGCCCCGCGGGCGATCGGTGTCGAAGCCGCGGGCGTCCATCGCGAGTGCCATCCGCTCGGCACGCCGGATCGCGGTGATCAGCAGGACCAGCAGTTGCCCGCCGAACGCGGTCACGCGGCCCCACGGGCCGCGGGGCTCGATCCCCCTGAGCCGCCGCACCGTCCGGATGGCCGTCCAGTCGGCCGCGAGCAGCGGCACGATCCGCAGCGCCGCGAGCGTGCCGTACGCGAACCGGTACGGCACGCGCCACTGCTGCACCAGGGAATCCGCGAGCTCGGTGGGGTCCGACGTGGCGAAGACGAGGAGGCTCACCAGCGCGATTACCGCCAGGCGCAGCGCGATGGCGACGCCGGCCCACAGGGCGATGCCCGTGATCCGGAGCGGACCGGCCTGCACGGCCGCCGCCACGGAAGGATCGCCGTTCGCCGGGTTGACCAGCACGGTGAGCAGCCCGAGTCCGAGCGCCGCGAGGCCCAGCGGCGCGAGCCGGCGCGGCACCCGGCCGAGCGGCAGGCCGGAGAGTAGGACCAGCGCCAGCGTCCCGGCGACCCCGAGCGCGAACGGCACGAGCGGACCGGCGGCGAGCACCGCGACCACGAGCCAGACGACCCCGACGACGATCCGGGTCACCGGCGCGACCCTCGTGAGCAGCGCCGGCCGGACTGGC
>JAJYNP010000067.1 GCA_021786265.1 Chloroflexota bacterium | reverse complement strand
GGTCGGGTTCAATCGCGCCAGCCGGATCATTGACGAGCTCGAACGGGTCGGGATCATCGGGCCGCAGGATCCGCGCAATCCCGCGGTCCCGCGCCAGGTGTACGGGCCGGAGAACTGGATCCGCGGCCTCGACGACGTGGACGACGCCTGACGGACCGGTCCGGGCCGGGCGGGCAGGGTCCGCGCCGGCGGGTCGGGCGCCGTCGAGACGCCGGGGGCCCGGGGGTATGCTATGCGCCGCGGGACGCCAGGGATGGACCCGCCCGCCGCCGATGCCTGGCCCAACGAGGATGCCCTGGAGCCGATGACCACGCGTGACCATGTCCGACCCGGCCGACGGCCGGCCGGCCGAGACCGAGTGCGGCCGCCCACGGCACGCGCGGTTCTCGGCGAGCAGCTGCTGGCCGCGCGCGAGCGCAAGGGCGTGGACCTGTACCGTGCCGAGCGCGACACCAAGATCCGCGTCCGGTACCTCGCCGCCCTCGAGCGTGGCGACTACAACGAGCTCCCCGGCATGGTCTACACCAAGGGCTTCCTGCGCAACTACGCGCTGTACCTGGGGCTGAACCCGGAGGAGGTCCTCGACCAGTACCGGGACGAGTACGGCGCAGCCCGGGCGTCGGAGCCGGTGGCCATCGTGCCGCGGGCGCTGGAGGCGCCCTCGGGGGGCCTGACGTTCTCCCGCGGTGTCGTCGTCGCGGTGGTCCTGTCGCTGGTCGTGCTGGTCTTCCTGGGTTACGTGGCGTACCAGCTCATGCGGTTCACGCAGCCGCCCAGCCTGGCCATCACCCAGCCGGTGGACCGCGTGACCACCATGGACAGCACCGCGGACCAGACCGTCCTGGCGGGGACCAGCAGCGCCGGGACGACCATCACGATCCAGGGCACCGGCCAGCAGCCGTACCGGGTCACCGCGGACAGCTCGGGTCACTGGCAGAAGGACGTGCCTCTCACCAAGGGCCAGAACCAGTTCAGCATCACCGCCACGGACCCCTCGACGGGGAAGGATTCCGTGCCCGTCACGCTGATCATCACCGTGCCCATCCCGATCATCGAGGCTCCCACGCTCTCCGTGACGAGTCCGAACGACGGGGCGGCGGTCACCAACGGCGCGATCCCGGTCCAGGGCACCACGAACGCCACCTCGATCACCGTCTCGGCGCAGTACGTGGGCGCGGTTGGGCCGCAGGCTTCCGCCGCGTCGCCTGCCCCCTCGGCCGTCGCGGCGCCGGCGCCCAAGCAGATCGCGGTGGCGCCGGACGGGTCGTTCTCCGATTCCTACCAGCTCGCCCCGGGCAAGTGGTCGCTCACGATCACCGCCACGGGCAACCAGCAGGAGACCACCACCGAGACCCGCTCGGTGACCGTCGCCTTCACCGGCGTCGACCTGGTCGTGTCGATCAAGGGGTCGCCGGCATGGCTCAAGGTCTGGGTCGACGGGACCGTCGACCCGACACTCGGCAGCGGCGGGCAGACCTTCTCGGTCGGCAAGACGCTCGAGTTCGTGGGCCAGCACAGCGTCGAAGTGCGGACGGGCTCGGCGGGTTCCACCTACTTCACCCTGAACGGGCAGTCGCTGGGTGCGCTGGGTCCCTCGGGTATCCCCCAGACCTGGCTGTTCGCCCCGCCGGCGGCGCCCCGGCAGACAACCGATCACTGAGCGATGGCCGGCAACGGAGCGTCGCCGCCAGCGGACCTTTTCGCTGCCGCGCGGGAACTGGCCGCGCGGCTCCAGGCACGGTGCGTGCGCACCGGCCTCACGCTCGCCACGGCCGAATCCTGCACCGGCGGCCTGGTCGGCCACGTGATCACCGAGCAGCCCGGCTCGAGCGCGTACTACCTGGGGGGCGTGGTCGCGTACGCGGACCGGACCAAGGCCGGCCTGCTGGACGTGCCCGAGGCGACGCTGGTGGCGCACGGTGCGGTGTCGGCCCAGGTCGCGGCGGCGATGGCCGAGGGCGTCCTGCGCCGCTGCGGGGCGGACCTGGCGGTCGCGGTGACCGGCATCGCGGGTCCCGAGGGCGGCAGCGAGGCGAAGCCCGTCGGGCTCACGTACGTCGCCATCGCCGGCGTCGCCGGCACCGAGGTCCGCAGGCATCTCTGGCACGGGGACCGGGTGGCCAACAAGGTCGAGAGCGCGGAGGCGGCGCTTCGCCTGGCGCTCGAGCGGCTGGGGGAGGGGACCGGCGGGTGACCCGCTCGGCCGCCGACGTCGGGCGGGGACTGGCGCCCGCGCGCGCGGCGCGGGCGATACGCCCCGGCGAGCGGATCCACGTGCTCGGCGCGGGTGGGGCCGGGGCGTCGGCGGCCGCGATCCTCGCGGCGCGGGCAGGCGCGTCGGTCACCGCGTGCGATCGCTCGGCAGACTCGCCGTACGTTCCGGCCGTCGAGGCGGCTGGGGTCACGGTGCTGGAGGGCCACGCGGCCGCCCACGTGGCGGCGACCCGCGGGGTTACCGCGGAGCGCACTGCCGTGCCCGAGACTGGTGCCCCATCCGCGCCGACCGTCGATCGGCTGGCCGTCACGAAGGCACTCACCGCGATCGACCCCGACAACCCGGAGCTGCAGGCGGCACGTGCGCTGGGGATCCCG
>JAJYNP010000332.1 GCA_021786265.1 Chloroflexota bacterium | reverse complement strand
CGACTCGCGATCGTCGGACTGGTGCGAGAGCCGGGACAGCTCGCCCAGCGCGGCGAGGTCGGTGAGGCGGGCGCCGCGGACACGTCCCGGCCGCGAGCTCATGAGGCTGCCCACCCACCGGCGTCCGTCGCGTCGCGTCCGGCGGGCTCGGACGACACGCGCCCACCGCCGTCCCGGCGCAGCGGGTGGTGCCTGCGCTCGGTGCCCTCGCCCGGCTCGTCGTGGTCGGAGGCCATGGTCGCCAGCAGCCGGTGGAACCGGGTCTCCCCCGCCAGCTCGGGGTGAAACGCGGTCGCGATCACGTTCCGCTCGCGTACCGCCACGATGCGCCCGTCGTCCAGGCGTCCCAGCACGTCCACCGTCGCGCCCACCCGCTCGACCACCGGCGCCCGGATGAAGACGCCGTGCACCGGACGCTCGCCGAGAAGGGGCACGGCGAGATCCGCCTCGAAGCTGTCGAGCTGCCGCCCGAACGCGTTGCGCTTGATGTCCATGTCGAGAACCGGGAAGACCGGCTCGTCACCGTCCAGGATGCGCCTGGAGAGCAGGATCATGCCGGCGCAGGTCCCCAGCACGGGCGTGCCGCCGTCGATCAGCCGCCGGATCGGCTCGCGCAGCCCCCACCGGTCGATGAGCTTGCGCATGGTGGTGCTCTCGCCCCCCGGCAGGATCAGCCCGGAGATGCCCGCCAGGTCGCGGGGAAGACGGACCTGGATCCCCTCGACGCCGACCTGGCGCAGGATCTCGATGTGCTCGGCGAAGGCGCCCTGCATCGCCAGGACGCCGATCTTCATGGCCGTCATGGTCGACGGACCCCTTCCGGCTACCAGCCGCGGACCGCCAGCCTGTCGGCCTCCGCAATGGTGGCGAGCTCGATCCCGCGCATGGGCGCGCCGAGACCCTTCGACACCTCGGCGAGGATCCGGGGGTCGTCGTAGTGGGTGGTGGCCTGCACGATAGCCCGGGCCATGCGGGCCGGGTCGTCGGACTTGAAGATCCCCGAGCCGACGAAGACGCCCTCCGCCCCCAGCTGCATGGCCAGGGCCGCGTCCGCGGGGGTGGAGATGCCGCCGGCGACGAAGTTCACCACCGGCAGCTTGCCGGTCCTGGCCACCTCGGCCACCAGCTCGTACGGCGCCTGGAGGTCCTTGGCCGCAGTGAAGAGCTCGTCCTCTCGCTTTGCGGCGAGGGCACGGATGCCTCCGTGCACCGCGCGGATGTGCCGCACCGCCTCGACGATGTTGCCGGTGCCGGCCTCGCCCTTGGTGCGGATCATCGCGGCGCCTTCGGCGATCCGGCGGAGCGCCTCGCCCAGGTCGCGACAGCCGCAGACGAACGGCACCTTGAACTGGTGCTTGTCGATGTGGAACGCCTCGTCGGCGGGCGTGAGAACTTCCGACTCGTCGATGTAGTCGACGCCCAGCGCCTCGAGGATCTGCGCCTCGACGAAGTGGCCGATGCGCGCCTTGGCCATCACCGGGATCGTGACGGCCTGCATGATCTGCTCGATCAGGGCGGGATCGCTCATGCGGGCCACGCCGCCGGCGGCGCGGATGTCCGCGGGGACGCGCTCGAGGGCCATGACCGCGCACGCGCCTGCGTCCTCGGCGATCTTCGCGTGCTCGGCGGTGACGACGTCCATGATGACGCCGCCCTTGAGCATCTGGGCAAGGCCCTTCTTCGTCGCCCAGGTGGACGTTTCGGTTGTCATCGGTTTGGCGGTGACCTCGGAGGCTGGCAGTGGCACCCGCCGATCCCTGCTACCACGGATCGCCTGGCACGGCCATCGCGGAGCCGCCACTGGCGGCGGCTCACCGCCCAGACGGAACAGACCGGGCGCCACTCACCCGGGATTATCGCATGCTCCATCGCCGCGGAGGTTCCGGCCGATCGGCGTCGTCTCGTGCGGCCGGGGCGTGGGGCCGTGGGCGTGCGGCCGCTCGTTGGCCGACGGCAGCCCGGGGCCCGCGCGGGGCCGCTGGCGTGCGGCCCGCTGGCCCGGCGTCGGCCGCCTGTTGGCCGCCGGCAGCCCGAGGCCCGCGCGGGGCCGCTGGCAGCCCGGGCCCGCGCGACCCTGCCCCGGGGGCCTGGCCGCCGCAGGGGCCCGCCGCAGGAGTCCGCCGCATGAGCCCCGCCGGAGGGGTCCGCCGCGGGCCCGGCCGTATCGGTAGAGGTGTTGCCAGGCCCGATGCCACGCCTCGCCCGGGGCGCGAGCCATCAGCACCCGTCCCGGCCATCCCGGTTGAGCCGGGCCAACACGCGGCCACGCAACCGCTCGCACCTCCGGGGCCACGCCCATGTGGACCGGCGCGCGTCGGACCGGGCAACTGACGGTGCAGCCGCCGTAGAGGCGGCCGCGCAACACTACTGCCGATACGCCGTCGCGGGGCGGACGATGAGTCTCGCCCGCGCCCGCCGGCGATAGCCCCCGAAGTCGCCGTGCCCGCCGGCGACAGCCGCCGACACATCCGCCCGCAACAGGCCCAATGCCCCGGGCTCGCCCGCGACAGCCCCGCCGGAAACGTCAATAGAACCCTACAGGACGACCACATGCCCATGCGCAGGCGATCTCTCCAGCGCCGCACCCCCCTGCAG
>JAJYNP010000197.1 GCA_021786265.1 Chloroflexota bacterium | reverse complement strand
CGGGGGGCGGCGCACCGCTCGTGGCCATCGTCCCGGCCGACGCCCGAAGCGGCACCAACGCGCTGGTCCTCTCCCCGCCGGATGTCATCGAGCCGGCGTTCGGCCCGGAGAGCCTGCGTGCGCACCTCGAGGCGGCGCGGGCCGCGAACGCGAGCGTGCTGCTGGTGGAGGACCCGGTCGTCGGCTTCGACCTCGACACGCCCACCGACGTCGAGCGGCTCCAACCGGCCCGCCTGGCCGAGCTGCAGGCGATCGGCGCCATGCCCGGCCTGGAAGCCGCGTGGCCGGCACCGTGACTGGATCGGTCGAGTCCGGCAGGCGCGCCTCGCAGGATCCCGCCACCCGGGGCGACACGCACCTTCCGGGTTCCGCGGCCGGCGGGCCGCCCCCCGGCGCCGCGCCGGGCGAGGTCCCGGGCCGGCTCCTGGTGATCCCGCTCCCGCCGCTCCCGGATGTCCGGGCCGGCGACGACCTGGCGGCGCTGATCGTCGATGCGCTGCGGGCCGGTGCCGCCAGCGACCCGGAGCTCGCCGTCCGGCCCGGCGACGTGCTGGTGGTGACCCAGAAGATCGTCTCCAAGGCGGAGGGCCGCGTGGTGGACCTGCGCACGGTGACGCCCGGGCCCGAGGCGGTGGCGTTCGCCGCGCGGTGGGGTCGGGATCCGCGCCAGGTGGAGGTGGTGCTGCGCGAGTCGGCGCGGGTCGTCCGCATGGAGCGCGGCGTGATCGTCGCCCGTACGCGCCATGGGTACGTCTGCGCGAACGCCGGGGTCGACGCCTCCAACACGGACGCGCCCGACCTGGTCACGCTGCTGCCCGACGATCCCGACGCCTCCGCCGCCCGCATCCGGGCCGGCCTGGCCGCCCTGCTCGGGGTCGAGCCGGCCGTGGTCGTGGCCGACTCGTTCGGCCGGCCCTGGCGCTGGGGCATCACGGACGTGGCGCTCGGCGTCGCCGGCTTCGCCCCGCTGGCCGACTACCGCGGCCTGGAGGACACCGGCGGACGTGCCATGCATGCGACCGTGGTGGCCGTGGCCGACGAGATCTGCTCGGCGGCCGAACTCGCCTCGGGCAAGACCTCGCGCCGGCCCGTCGTGCTCGTGCGCGGCGCGCCCCTGCCGGCCGGAGACGGATCGGTTGTCCGCGACGTCGTGATGCCGGAGGCGTTCGACCTGTTCGCGTGAGGGAGCCCCGGCCCCGGCGTCGCCGGAGCACCCGAGGCCGCCGGGACGCCCCCGGGGCTGGTCCCGCATCCGCGGTACTCTCCGACCATGAAGATCGGACTGCAGATCCCCAGCTTCACCTGGCCCGGTGGCGACGCCGCGATCGGCCCCACCTTCGCCCGCATCGTGCGCGCCGCCGACGACGCCGGCTTCGACTCGATCTGGGTGATGGACCACTTCTTCCAGATCCCGAGCGTCGGGCAGGCGGAGGAGCCGATGCTCGAGGGCTGGTCGGCGCTGGCCTACGCCGCGGCCCTGACGAAGCGCGCGACGCTCGGCCTCATGGTCGGCGGCATCCATTACCGGCAGGCCGGGCTCTGGGCCAAGGCCGCCACGACCCTCGACGTGCTGTCCGGCGGTCGCGCATGGCTCGGGATCGGCGCCGCCTGGAACGAGCAGGAGTCGAAGGGGCTCGGCTTCCCCTTCCCGCCGCTCGGCGAGCGCTTCGAGATGCTCGAGGAGACGCTGCGCGTGGTGCACGAGATGTGGAAGGGCGACCGTGGAACGGGCGCGGCGTTCGAAGGGCGCCACTACCAGCTGCAGCGGCTGCTCAACAGCCCGCAGGCGCTGCAGCGGCCCCACCCCCCGATCATGATCGGCGGCGGCGGGGAACGGAAGACGCTGCGCCTCGTCGCCCGGTACGCGGACGCCACCAACATCTTCGGGGGCGCCGAGAACCTCCGGCACAAGTACGCGGTGCTGCGCGAGCGCTGCGAGGAGGTGGGCCGGCCCTTCGACGAGATCGAGCGGTCCAACCTCAACGCCTTCCTGGTGAGCCGGGACGGGGGCGCGGAGAGCACGTCGCCGTCCGCGATGGTCGACCGGATCGGCACCTGGCACGACGCCGGCTCGCAGCACGCCATCTTCTCGATCCGGAACGTGTCGGAGCCGGGGATCCTGGAGCTGCTGGGGCGCGACGTGGTGCCGCAGGTCCACGCGATGGACCGCTAGCCGTACCCTGTTCGGCACGCGGACCGACCGATCACGCGCAGCAGCCAGCGAGGAGCGCACATGCCGGAGCCCGCCCAGCAACGCACGTCCTCTCCGGGGGCGACGGCCCCCGGACCCCGCATCGTGGCCTCCGTCCTGCCGGCCGACCTGTCGCGGCTCGGCGAGGAGGTGGCCGCGCTCGAGGCGGCGGGCGTGGACTGGATCCAGTGGGACGTCATGGACGCGTGCTTCGTGCCGAACCTCACGTTCGGCCCGGACGTCATCGCCGCGGCCCGCCGGCACACGTCGCTGCCGTTCGAGGCGCAGCTGATGGTGGCCAACCCGGACGTGCTGATCGGCCCGTGCGTGGAGGCCGGCTGCGAGCGGGTCATCGTCCATGCCGAGTCGACCCACAACCTGCACCGCAGCCTGATGCACGTGGCGGAGTCG
>JAJYNP010000026.1 GCA_021786265.1 Chloroflexota bacterium | reverse complement strand
GCCGCGGCCACGGGCGCCGCGGCCACGGGCACCGCACCCGGCGTCCAGGACCCGCCGCAGGAGTAGACTCCGGCGACAACCACAGAACAGGACCGCGGGATCCGCGAAGCCGGTGTGAATCCGGCACAGTCCCGCTACGGTGATCAGCCCACGCGGCCAGGGAGGCCGCGGCTGGCAGTCCGGTCGCCGGGCCCGCGGTCGTGCTCGCACCTTCGAGAGAGAGGGAAAGCACTGTGCTCGCCGCGCGCCCCGGACTCCCCGTTCCCCCCTCCAGGCTCCCCGGGCTCGCCCCTGCGCGCCCGCTCGGCCCTGCCGCCGCGCTCCTGCTGGCGCTCGCGCTGGCCGCGTGCAGTGCCTCGCCCGCGTCGCCGTCCGGCAGCCCGGGTCCCTCGGCGGCTGCGGCGGTCGCATCGGCGGCGAACGCGTCGGTCCCGGCATCGTCGGCCGCCCCATCGTTCCCGCTCACCATCTTCGACGACGAGGGGACGAGCGTCACGATCCTGACCCTTCCCGCGCGGATCGTCAGCCTGGCGCCGTCCGTGACCGAGACCCTGTTCGCGCTCGGCGAGGGATCGAAGGTCGTGGGCGTCACCAGCTCCGACGACTACCCGCCCGCGGTCAAGAGCATCCCCCAGGTCGCGACCTACACCGGCGTCGAGCTCGAGAAGCTGGTCGCCGCGCGTCCCGACCTGGTGATCGCCTGGAAGGGCATCACGTCCACCACCGACATCGCGAAGATGCGCACGCTGGCTATCCCGGTGGTGGTCCTCTACGCGCAGACGGTGCCGGCCGTCCTCCGGGACATCGCGCTGGTCGGCGAGGCCACCGGTGAGGCCGCGGCCGGCGCCGCCCTCGACGCGACGCTGGTCTCCGAGATGACGGCCATCACCGCGGCCGCCAGGGCCACCGGCTCCGACCCGCGGACCTTCTACGAGCTGGACGCCACCAAGACGATCTACACGCCCGCGCCCGACGACTTCACGACCGACATGATCCGCCGGGCCGGAGGGGACCCGATCACCAGCGGCATCGCAGGCGTGTACTCGATCTCGCTCGAGCGCCTGGTGGCCGCCGATCCGCAGGTGATCGTGCTGGGCGACGCCAGCTACGGCACCACGCCCGCCATCGTCGCGGCCCGGCCGGGCTGGGAAGGGATGACGGCCGTGAAGACGCACGCCGTCCGGCCGGTCGACGACACCATCGTGACCCGGCCGGGCCCCCGGATCATCCAGGGACTCGAGGCCCTGGCCGAAGCGATCCACCCGGGGCTTGCGCTCCCGTCGTTCCCGCCGGTCCCGATGGGCGCCCCCTGAGATGGCCACGCGGCGGGAGATGGTGGTGCGCCGGCCGCTGGCCTCCGGCGGCGCGGACCTTGCCGCGGGTCTCGGCGGGGTCGCCGGGGCGGCAGGGCCGGCAGGCGCCGCGTCAGCGGCCGGGGCAGCCGTGGCACCCGGGACGGCCGTGGCACCCGGGGCAGCCGTCGCGGCCGGGGCAGCCGTCGCGGCCGGTGCGCGCACGGTTTCGGGGGCCGTCGAGCTCGAGGCGATCCTGGCTCGCTCCCGGCGTCGGGCCCTCGTGCTGGGCGCCCTCGGCCTGGTCGCGCTGATCGCCGTCCTGGTCGCGGGCGTCGGGCTTGGCGAGGTGGTCATCGCGCCCGCCGACACGGTCGCGATCCTGGCCCGCCACCTCCTGGGCTGGCCGGGACGGGTGACCTGGCCCGCCGCCGACGCGACGATCGTGATGGAGCTGCGGCTCCCGCGCGTGCTGGCCGCGATGGCCGTCGGCGCGTCCCTGGCGCTGGCCGGCACCGCCTTCCAGGGGATGCTCCGCAACCCGCTCGCCGACCCCTACGTGCTGGGAACCGCCAGCGGCGCGGCCCTGGGGGCCGCGGTGGGCGTGCTGATCCCGATCCGCGGAATGATGCTCGGGTTCGGGCTGCTCCAGGTGCTGGCGTTCGCGGGAGCGCTGCTGGCGGTGATCCTGGTGTACCGGCTCTCCCGCGCGGGCCAGCTGGCCTCGATGACCGGCGTGCTGCTCACGGGCTACGCCGTCAGCTCGCTGCTCGCCGCCGGACTCGCCGTCACGATGTGGCTCTCCGGGGACGGCCTGCGCCAGATCTTCTTCTTCATGCTCGGCGGCTTCGATGGCGTCGCCTGGCCCCAGCTGGCGGCCGCGCTGCCCGCGCTGGCGCTGGGCGCCGCCGTGCTCCTGTCCCGCGGCCGCTCGCTCAACGCGCTGCTGCTGGGGGAGGAGACCGCGGCGCACCTCGGGCTGGACGTCCGGCGCGAGCGGATCGTGCTGCTGGGCGCCGCATCGCTGGTCACCGCGGCGTCGGTCGCGATCGCGGGGCTCATCGGGTTCGTCGGGCTGGTCGTGCCGCACGTGGTGCGCCTGGTCGTCGGTCCCAACGCGCGCGCGGTGCTGCCGCTGTCCGCGATCTGGGGGGGCGCGTTCCTCGCCGCCTGCGACCTGCTCGCGCGGATGCCGGGCGACGTCCCGGTGGGGGTCGTCACCGCGCTGGTGGGCGCGCCGTTCTTCCTCTGGATCCTGCGCCGGGCCCGATCGGGGTACGAGCTGTGACCGCCGCGCCAGTCGGGATCCGG
>JAJYNP010000323.1 GCA_021786265.1 Chloroflexota bacterium | reverse complement strand
CCACGCCCGCGGACACGCCGTGGTGCGAGGCCACGATGGCCGCGATCACCGGCACGAAGAAGACGGTGCCGTCGTTGGTGAAGTGCGCGAGGGAAGTGAGCGCGAGGCTGCGGCGCCTGCCGATTGCTCTGTCCACCGCGCCATTGTCGCGGGCGAGCGGGGTCCGCGTGCGCGGGGGCCATCCGACGTCGATGGCGCCGGCCCGACCGGGCGCCGGGCTTCGCTCGCGGCGATCGAGGCCGCCACCGCCCGGCACGCTCCGGGCCGGGCCTCAGCTCGACGCAGATCCGGTTGTGGACAAGCCTTGCCCGCACGGGTAGACTGCGCGCTCAACCGTACCTGGAGTCCCCGTTGGGCCAGACGAACACGAACCGGGACCGCGTCGCCGTCGCCGTGACGGCAGACGGCCGCCGCGTGCCCGTGCGTCTGCCCGACGACTCCATCGTAGAGGTAACGCTTCTCGGCATCCTCCGGCTCCTCGGCCAGGGGGTGCTCTCCCTTATTAGCGGCTCCCGGCGGGAGCCTGACGGGAGACGGAGCGGGCGCCGCTAGGGCGCAGTCGCCGGACCGATCAGGGACCCTCGCCGGGAGGCGAGGGTCTTTCGTTTGTGCAGCGGGAGAGCGGGATGACGATGACGAGACGGGCCACGGGGCGGCACCTGCCGGGTGCCGGCACGCCCGAGGCGAACGCGGTCGAGCACGCCCGCGCCGGGATGCTCCAGGAGGCCAGGCCGCGCGGCCGTACGCGTATCGGCGCCGACGTGGTCTGCGAGGCGCTGCTCCGCCAGGGCGTCGACGTCTTCTTCGGCTATCCGGGCGGCGTGATCCTGCCCCTCTACGACGTCCTGGGCGACTACCCCGAGCTCCGCCACATCCTGGTGCGCCACGAGCAGGGCGCCGCGCATGCCGCCGACGGCTATGCCCGGGCCACCGGCAAGGTGGGCGTCTGCCTCGGCACCTCCGGTCCGGGCGCGACCAACCTGGTGACCGGCATCGGGACCGCCATGCTCGACTCGGTGCCGATGGTCGCCATCACCGGGAACGTGGCCGCCGCGCTGCTCGGCAAGGACGCGTTCCAGGAGATCGACATCACCGGCATCACGCTACCCATGACCAAGCACAACTACCTGGTGCGCGACGCGAACGACCTCCCGCACGTCTTCGCCGAGGCGTTCCACATCGCCCGCACCGGCCGGCCCGGCCCCGTGCACATCGACATCACCAAGGACGCGCTCCAGCAGGAGACGCAGGCCCGGCACCCCGACGAGGAGACGGTGCTGGCCGCGATCCCCGGCTTCCGTCCCACGATCGAGGGGCACCCCCGCCAGCTCCGGGTGGCGGCGAAGCTGATCGACGAGGCGAGCCGTCCCGTGATCCTGGCCGGCCACGGGATCCTCCTCGCGCAGGCCTGGGACCAGCTCCGGGCGTTCGCCGAGAAGACGCAGATCCCCGTCACCCACACGCTGCTCGGGGTGGGGGCGATCGACGAGACCCACCCGCTCTCCTACGGCTACATGGGGATGCACGGCTGGAAGCACGTGAACCGCGCCATCCAGTCGTCCGACCTGCTGATCGCCCTGGGCATGCGCTTCGACGACCGGGTGACCGGCAAGGTCAGCACCTACGCGACCGGCGCGAAGATCGTCCACGTGGACATCGACCCGGCCGAGGTCGGCAAGAACGTCTCGGTGGACGTGCCGATCGTGGGCGACGTCGGGCGCGTGCTCGCGGCGCTGACCCCGCTCGTGGCCGACAGGCGCCCCGAGGACCGCGCCGCGTACTTCGAGGAGCTCGCGGAGTGGCGGCGGGAATCCGAGTCGCGCAGCTGGCACGGGTCCGGCGCCTGGCGCGGCGGCCTGCTCTCGGCGGATTACGTGATCGAGCAGATCGGCGCCGCGACCGACCACGACGCGACGCTGGTCGCGGACGTCGGCCAGAACCAGATGTGGATGGCGCGCTACGCGGGCTACCGCCGGCCGAACTCCCACATCAGCTCCGGCGGGCTCGGCACGATGGGCTTCGGGCTGCCCGCGGCGATGGGCGCCGCGGTCGGGCGTCCCGACAAGGAGACCTGGGCGATCTGCGGGGACGGCGGCTTCCAGATGACCCTGCAGGAGCTGGCCACCCTGGTGCAGGACCACATTCCCGTGAAGATCGCGGTCCTGGACAACAACAAGCTCGGCATGATCCGCCAGTGGCAGGAGCTGATCTACGCCGGCAACTACCACTCCTCGCACCTGCTGGGCCCCGACTTCCTCAAGCTCGCCGACGCGTACGGCATCCCGGCCTTCCGCGCGACGACGCCCGACGACGTCCCCCAGGCGATCGCGGCGGCCCGCGCGGTGGACGGCCCGGCCCTCGTCCACTTCCGGATCGCCGACGAGCAGAACGTCTTCCCCATGATGCCGGCCGGCAAGGGGCTCTCCGACCTGATCGAGGAGTGGGGAGGGGCCGACGAATGACCGATCAGACCGTCGCCGCGACCACGGCGGCCGAGGGCCAACCTGCGGTCCGTTCGATCCCGGGCTCAGGCACGGCCCACCGGCACGTGCTGGTGGCCGTGGTCAACAACCGGCCCGGCGTCCTGAACCGCGTCGCCAACCTGTTC
>JAJYNP010000120.1 GCA_021786265.1 Chloroflexota bacterium | reverse complement strand
CGCCTTCACCGCGTTCATCGATCCGGACGACGAACGGTTCCTGCGCCCGGGCGACATGCCCGCGCGGGTCCGGGCCTTCTGCCGGGACACCGGGCAGGCGCCCCCGCCCGACACCCCGACCCTGGTGCGCGTCCTCCTCGAGAGCCTCGCGCTGCGGTACGCGATGGTCCTCGACGAGCTCGCCGCCGCGGCAGGGCGCCCTGTCGAGGCGGTACACGTCGTGGGCGGCGGCGTGAACCACCGGCTGCTGTGCCAGTTCACCGCGGATGCCGCCGGGCTTCCCGTGCAAGCCGGGCCGGTCGAGGCGACGATGCTCGGCAACCTCGTCGTGCAGGCGATGGCCCTGGGCGAGCTGGCCGACGTCGCCGAAGGCCGCGAACTGATTGCGCGCTCGTTCCCCATCACCGCCTACCACCCCCAGGCCGACTGGAGCGAACCGCGCGCACGTTTCGCCGCCCTCCGGCGGAGCCGTGCGGGCCGCCACCCGGTCCCCGCCACGTAGCGCAACACGGCACCCGGCCCAGCCGGGTCGAGAAGGAGTCCGAGCCATGGCCGACACCGCGTCCAGCACCAGGGCGGCATCCGCCGCCGCGATCGACCGCGTGGCATGGGCCGTCGACGGCCTGTCGGTCGAGCTGCCGTCGTGGGGTTTCGTCAACACCGGGACACGGTTCCGCGTGTTTCCCCAGGCGGGCGTGCCACGCACGGTGTTCGAGAAGATCGACGATGCGGCGACGGTCAACCGCTACACGGGGGTCGCCGGCTCGGTCGCCCTGCACATCCCCTGGGACCGGGTCGACGACTTCGCCGGCCTGTCGGCCTACGCGGCCGAGCGCGGCCTGCGCATCGGGGGGATCAACAGCAACACGTTCCAGGACGAGGACTACAAGTTCGGCTCCCTGTGCCACCCCTCGGCGGCCGTCCGCTCGAAGGCCGTCGCGGCCATCGTCGAGTGCTGCGAGATCGCGGCACGGACGGGATCCCGGGTGGTCAAGGTCTGGCTCGGTGACGGCACCAACTACCCGGGCCAGGACGACCTGCGCCAGCGCCGTCACCGCCTGGTGGCCGCCCTGCGCGAGATCTACCCGCACCTGCCCGACGGGGTGCGGATGTTCCTCGAGTACAAGCTCTACGAGCCCGCGTTCTACTCGACCGACGTCCAGGACTGGGGGCAGGCGCTGTCGGTGGCCCGGCTGGTGGGTGATCGCGCCACCGTCTGCGTGGACATCGGGCATCACGCGATGGGCGTCAACATCGAGCAGATCGTGGCGATCCTGCTCGCGGAGGGGCGCCTGGGCGGGTTCGACCTCAACGACAAGAAGTACGGCGACGACGACCTGATGGTCGGCAGCATCGATCCGTACCAGCTGTTCCGGATCACCCACGAACTGGTGAACGCGATGCGCGACGACGGCGACCCCGTCGCCCAGCGCTGCGCGCGGGACACCGTGTACATGATCGACCAGTGCCACAACATCGAGCCCAAGATGCCGGCCATGATCCGCTCGGTGATGAACCTGCAGGAGGTGTTCGCCAAGGCACTGCTGGTCGATCGCGAGGCGCTGCTGGCGGCCCAGGCGGCCGGCGACGTGCTCGAGGCGAACCGCGCCCTCGCCGACGCGTTCGCGACCGACGTGCGGCCCCTGCTCGCCGAGCTGCGGACCGCCCGGGGCCTCCCCGCGGACCCCTACCGCGCGTACCTCGAGAGCGGCGATGACGCGGCGCGAGCGGCGGCGCGGGCGGGTGGCTCGGCGGCCGGCTGGGGCTGATCGGCGGCGCTGACACGTTCGACCGCGGGCTCGCGCGCCTCGGGGTTCCCGTCGCCGAGTCGTAGCCGACGGGTTCGCCCATGCGGTGTGAAGGGTCGCCCATGCGGCGCGCCCTCCCGGGCCGGCCCGTGCATACTGGGTCGCCGGAGGGCAGTGACTGGATGAACCCGACGGGGCATGCACCGACGGTCGCCTGGGCCGGCGACGCCATCGAGATCGTCGACCAGACGAAGCTTCCCGACGCGCTCGAGATCCTGCGCCTCGCGAGCGTGGATGCCGCGGTGGATGCGATCCGGAGGCTCGCGGTGCGCGGTGCCCCGGCGATCGGCGGCTGCGGCGCGCTGGCCATGGTGATCGGGCTCGACGAAGCCCGCCCCTCGTCGACGGAGCAGGCGCGTGCCGCGCTCGACGCGCTCGTGGCACGGATCGGGGCGGCTCGCCCCACGGCCGTGAACCTCTCCTGGGCCGTGCGGCGCGTGCGCGATGCGGCCGCACGCGGGGCCACGCCGCACGCCGTCCGGGAGCGCGCGCTGCTGGAGGCGCAGCGCATCATCGACGAGGACCGCGAGGCATGCCGCCTGATCGGCGAGTACGGCCGGACCGAGCTGCGCGGGGCGACGACCATCCTGACCCACTGCAACGCCGGCCGGCTGGCGACCCTCGGCTGGGGGACTGCGCTGGGCGTCGTCTACGCGAAGGCCGCGGCGGGGGAGCCGGTGCGCGTCTTCGCCTGCGAGGCCCGGCCGCTGCTCCAGGGGGCGAGGCTCACGACCTGGGAGCTGATGGAGGCCGGGATCGACGTCACCCTCGTCGTCGACAGCGCGGCTGCCTCGCTGCTCCAT
>JAJYNP010000241.1 GCA_021786265.1 Chloroflexota bacterium | reverse complement strand
GGCGGTCGGATCGGTCCCCATCTCGATCTCCCGGCGTCTGCCCACCGGCATGGAGCTGACCGTGCGGGCCGTCGGGCCGACGAGCACGATGCTGACCGGCCTCGAGCACGGTGCCGAGGTCGGGCTGTCCGTGCCGCTGGGCCACGGCTGGCCCGTCGCGGCGGCCGAGGACCACGACATCGTGATCGTGGGCGGCGGGATGGGGTTCCCGCCGCTCCGGCCGGTCGTCGATGAGATCCTGTCGCACCGGAGTCGCTTCGGCGACGTGCACATCTACCACGGGGCACGGACGCCGGGCGACCTGCTGTACAAGGAGGAGCTGGCGGCCTGGGCCGCCCGGGGGGACCTCGACGTGGGCGTCACGGTCGATCGGGCCGACGCCACCTGGCTGGGCCGGGTGGGCGTGGTGACCCAGCTCTTCGACCAGGCGCGCTGGGACGGCTCCAAGGCGATCGCGTTCGTGTGCGGGCCGGAACGCATGATCCAGGCCACGGTCGGCACCCTGGGATCACACGGGATCACCCAGGACCGCATCTTCATCTCGATGGAGCGCCACATGGAGTGCGGCGTCGGGCTGTGCGGGCACTGCCAGGTCGGACCGTACTTCGTGTGCAAGGACGGCCCGGTATTCTCGCTGGCGCAGCTCGGTGACGTCTTCGGACGGGAGGGCATCTGATGGCCCGCGCAGGCACCACCCCGCACCCCCGGCTCGGCGTCGTCAAGTTCGCCTCGTGCGACGGCTGCCAGCTCATGCTGCTGAACCTCGAGGACGCGCTGCTGGAGATCGCCGAACGGATCGACATCGTCGAGTTCCCGGAGGCGACGACCCATCACTCCAGCGGCCCGTACGACGTGGTCCTGGTGGAGGGTTCCATCAGCACACCCGAGCAGCTCGAACAGATCCACGAGATCCGGCGCGAGGCCAAGCATCTCGTGACCATCGGCGCCTGCGCCACCGCGGGCGGCATCCAGGCCATGCGCAACTGGGCCAACCACGAGGCGTTCCGGGCGGCCGTCTACGCGCACCCGGAGTACGTCGAGTCGCTGGCCACCGCCCAGCCCGTGGCCGATTACGTCAAGGTCGACGCCGAGCTCCGGGGCTGCCCCATCGACGCCGGTCAGCTCATGGAGTTCGTCACCTCGCTGCTGACCGGTCGACGCCCCAACCTGCCGGACGAAGCCGTGTGCGCCGCATGCAAGCGCGCCGGACGCGTCTGCGTGATGGTCGCGAAGGGGATCCCGTGCCTCGGGCCGGTCACCATGACCGGCTGCGGCGCGCTCTGCCCGGGCTTCGACCGTGGCTGCTACGGGTGCTTCGGCCCCCGGGAGCAGGCCAACGCCCCGAGCCTGGGCCGCCAGTTCGTCGAGATGGGGCGCACCCCGGCCGAGGCCGGCCGCCTCTTCGCCGGGTTCACGGGCTACGCCGAGCCGTTCCGCACGTTGCTCACCGAGCTGGGCGGCGTGCCCGGCACGACCGCCGCCGCTTCGGCCGGTCCGGCGGATCGCGAACACGCGGCGACGGGCGCCGGCCCGCGCGCGGGAGGGAAGTGATGACGACCGAGGCTCCCGCGTTCGAGCGCTCGTTCCGCGTCGAGGGGATCACCCGGGTCGAGGGCGAGGGCACCCTGCACCTGGTGGTCCGCGACGGCGAGGTGACCGAGGCGCGCCTGCGCATCTTCGAGGCGCCCCGGTACTTCGAGCAGCTGGTGGTGGGACGCGACCCCGACCAGGTGCTCGACATCGTCGCGCGCATCTGCGGGATCTGTCCCGAGGCGTACCAGATGAGCGCCGCCGGGGCGTTCGAGTCGATCTTCGGCGTGACGATCGACCCGCAGGTGCGGGCGCTCCGCCGGCTGCTCTACGCGGGCGAGTACATCGAGAGCCACGCATTGCACGTCTACCTGCTGCACGCGCCCGACTTCCTGGGCTACCCCAGCGCGATCGACCTGGCGAAGGACCACCGCGCGGTCGTCGAGCAGGGCCTTGCCCTCAAGAAGGCCGGCAACGAGCTGATGGCGGTGGTCGGCGGCCGCTCGATCCACCCGGTGAACGTGCGGATCGGCGGGCTGTACCGGGTGCCCACCCGCGATGAACTGGGGGCGATGCGCCCGGTGCTCGTCACCGCGCTGGAGCAGGCGAAGGCCACGCTCGACTTCGTCGCCCGCTTCGAGGCTCCGCCGTTCGAGCGGGACGTCCGCCTCGTGTCGTTGAAGCACCCCTCGGAGTACCCCCTCTTCGACGGGCGCATCGTGTCGCACGACGGTTCGATCGACGTCGGCATCGGCGACTGGCGGACCGTGTTCCGGGAGGAGCAGCACGAGGGCAGCAACGCCCTCCACGCGCGCACACACAAGGGGGAGACGTACCAGCTGGGGCCGTCGGCGCGCGTCACGATCGCGGCCGAGCAGCTCCACCCCGTCGCGCGGGAGGCACTCGAGCGAACCGGGCTGCGAGAGCAGATCGCGCACAACCCGTTCTGGAGCATCGCCGCGCGCGGCGTGGAGCTGGTCCACTACTGCGCCGAGGCGATCGACATCATCGACGCCTACGAACGGCCGGCCGAGCCCTTCGTCCCGTGGACCCCCCGCGCCGGGGCCGCCGGGTGGGGTTCCGAGGCA
>JAJYNP010000024.1 GCA_021786265.1 Chloroflexota bacterium | reverse complement strand
CGTTCCCTCACGAGTCCACCTGCTGGGGCTCCTGCTGGCCCTCGCCAGGCTGCATCTCGGAAGCCTCCCCCGGGCGGCCGCACGCGCGGCTGCCGGCGTGGCGCGCGCGCCGGTCGGGCGGGCGGCCCGGGGCAGGCGCGCACTGGGCTGAGGTGGGCGGCCCGGGGCAGGCGGCGCAGCGCGCCTCAGTGCGCCGAGGCGAGCGCGTGGATCACCGGCAACCCGAGGACCTCCCGCGCGCGGGCCTCGTCGTCGACCGTGAACGCGATCTGGATCAGCGAGTTTCGGCGCCCCACCACCAGGATCCCGGTGATGTTGACGCTGGCGGCAGAGAGCTTCTCGGTCAGCTCGGCGATGCCTCCCGGGCGGTCCTCGACCTCCACGCAGAGGGTGTCGCCCTCGACGAAGGGGATCCCCATGCTGCGGAGGACCTCGCGGGTCATCTCGTCGTCATCGGTGGTGAGCATCGCGCACATCCTGGTCCCGGCGCCGCTGCCGGCGATGGACTGGATGTTGATGCCGCGCATGGCGAGGGCCCGCGTCACGTGAGCGAGCTCTCCCGGGCGATTCTCGAGCTGGATCACGAACGGCTGGCCCATGGTCCCGATCTCCTTCGCCCGCCCCGGCGGTGCGGCGTCCGTCTCGTCGCCCGGAGCGAGCCTGCCTGGTGTGGACGCCGACCCGCCGGCCGGCGTGCTCCCTGTCGGCCCGGCGGAGTGCCGGGCCCGTCGTCAGCGCTGCGCGATGCTCACCTCCCGCGGTGTCGCCGGGTCGAGTTCGGCGGTCTCCACCGCCTCGATGGTGCAGGCGTCACCGGCGAGCACCACCAGGTCGACCCCGGCGCAGGCCGGGCACATCGGGAAGTCATCGGCGGCGTCGCTGACGCGCCCGCACCCGCGACACTCGACGCGCCCGGGCAGGCGTTCCACCTCGAGCCGCGCCCCCTCGGCGGCTGTGCCGGGCGTGAGCAGTTCCCAGTAGAAGCGGATCGAATCCTCGGTCACACCGGACAGGACCCCGAGCTGCAGCCGCACGGCGCGGACGGGCTGCCCGCCGCGTGCGCGCCCCTCGGCCAGCGCCGCGTCCAGGATCCGTTGCGTGGCCGTCAGCTCATGCACCGTCCGCACTCCCTTCCGCCGGGCCCGCCGTCTCGAGCCCCAGCAACCGCAACACCTCCGCAGCGGCATGTGGCACGGCCTCGGCGACGGCCGGCGACAGCTGGTCAGTGACCTCGACGTCGAGGTCCGCCTCCACGGCCACGATCCATGGCGCGCCGGGGAGCTGCGCGCCGAGCGCCCGACCGAGAACCAGCGCCGCCCCGAGAGAACTGTCGTGCGCAGACGCGAGGCGGTCCCGTCCCCGATCGGGCAGATCGTCAAGCCGCAGGCACCGCACGGTCCCGGGCGGCCCGTCGCCGGTGGCGATGGCGTCGACGAGGATCGCCCGCTCGTAGCCGATGAGACGCTCCATCAGCCGGAGACCCCCCAGCGAGAGGCGGTCCACCTCCACGCGGCCCGGGCCCGGATCGCACGTCCCGTCGCCGGCCGGGGTGCGGGCGCCGAGCAGCGTCTCGATCTCCTCCACGACCCGCCAGCCCACGCCGTCGTCGCCGAGAATCGGGTTCCCGAGCCCCAGCACGAGCGTGGTCCCCGCAAGCGGCTCGCTCATCGCGTGTCCGCGGCCCCGCTCAGCAGTACTGCCGCAGGACGTCGACGATCGCGCCGTCGGCGTCGTGGATGGTGACCTCCAGCGGCATCTGTCCGGGCAGCGAATGCGTCGCGCACCCGAAGCAGGGGTCGTACGAGCGGAACGCCATCTCGACGCGGTTGAGCAGGCCGTCGGTGACCACCGTGCCCGACCTGATGAAGCTCTGCGCGGCGCGCCGCACGGACATCGAGATCGGCGCGTAGTTGTTGGTGGTGCCCACCACGAGGTTGACCCGCGTCAGGAGCCCGCGCTCGTCCGTCCAGTAGTGGTGGGTGAGCGTGCCCCGCGGCGCCTCGACGGTCCCCACGCCCTCGGTCGGCTTCTCGGTGGGGACGGCCCGCACGTCATCCGAGGTGATCTCCGGGTCTCGCGCGAGCTCGAGCATGCGTTCCGCGGCGTACAGCAGCTCGATCAGCCGCGCCCAGTGGGTCGCGAGCCGGTTGTGGACGATGCCGTGACGGCCCGACGCCGACGGCTCCGGCGCGAGGGTGGCGAAGAAGCGCTCGAACTCGGCCTGGGCCAGCGGCGTCGCCATCCCGTCCGCGACGTTCAGCCGCGCCAGGGGCGAGGCGACGTAGACACCCGACTCCTTGCCGTCGACGAAGCCCTTCCATCCCACCCGCTTCAGGTAGGGGAACTTCAGGTAGGTCCACGGCTCTACGTGCTCGGCGATCCAGTCGGTGTACTCCGCGGGCTCGTAGGAACCCAGCGGCTCGCCGTCCGGCGCGACGACGCGCACCCGGCCGTCGTAGAAGTTGGGACGCCGCCCGTCGTCCACCAGGCCCATGTAGTACGTGCGGTCGGTGTAGGCCTCGCCGGTGAGCAGGTCGCGATACGCCGGGTCGTTCAGCACGATCTGGTCGAAGAGCTGGAGGCTGCCCTGGGCGAACTCGACGGCCCAGCGCCCGATCTCCT
>JAJYNP010000176.1 GCA_021786265.1 Chloroflexota bacterium | reverse complement strand
GGCAGATGTACGCGTTCCTGGGGATCGTGGTGGGCGGCGGCCTGGTCCTCTACCTGCTCACCGCGCGGGCGCGCGACACCGGCTCCAGCGGGCTCGACCCCAGCGCGTACGAGGAGAACGGCCGCGTGCCGGCCGGAAGCCCGCCGCGTGCCGAGGGCCTTCCTCCCGCGGTGCCCCACTCGCCGGCCGCGGCAGAGCCGGACGCACCGCCGATTTCGGGAAGCCCGGACCGCGACACCTGAGGTCGCGATCCGCGTGGTACCATCCCTGCCCGCTGCTATACTTTCGCGGCTTTGCCGGGTGACGAGTGCGTGAGCCTGGTCAGGTCGGTGCCTATCTGGCCCTGTTCTCCGAGATCGGCGCCGTCTTCGCGATCACCATCCTGGCGTTCGTCCTGGGTGGTGCGTGGGTCGATCAACAGCTGCATACCTTGCCGGTCTTCGTGCTGGTGGGATCGATCCTCGGACTCACGACGGGCGGGCTCGTCGTGATCCGGATCGTGAACCGGTTCCTGGAGCGGTACAACTAGTCGAGTTCGAGGCGCGGCCGCAGGCCCCGCCCAGCGTGTGGAGTGACGTGACGAGCGAGTCTTCGCCCGCCAGCCCGCAAACGGAGGGAGCGGCGGTCCAGCCAGTCCCCCGTCCCCGTTCCCGGCGACCCCTCTGGCTGGCCGCGGCGGGTGTCGTGGTGGTCGACGCGATCGCGCTGATCGCCGACGCACCCAGGGGCTTCCCGGATCCCAAGGTCACCATCCTCCAGAACCTGGAGCCGGTGCCCCCCAACATCGTCTGGGACTTCGCACCCGGCGGTGCGGCCTCCACCTCGCCGCTCGTGGTCGACTTCCATCCCAGCATCACCTCGAGCATCCTGGCCTCGTGGATCGTGATCGCGGCCCTGCTCGTGATCTCGATCCTCGCCACCCGCCGGATGACGCTCGTGCCGGGCGGCCTGCAGAACGTCTTCGAGTGGATCTACGAGCAGTTCGCCAACTTCGCCGACGGCCTGGGCGGCCCCGCGGCGCGGCCGTACGTCAGCCTCTTCTCGGCCTTCTTCCTCTTCATCATGTTCGCCAACTGGACCGACCTGATCCTCTTCGGCGACAAGATCAGCGCCCTCCGCACGCCCACCAGCGACCTCAACATCACCATCGGACTCGCGCTGGTGACGTTCGTGATCACGCACGTGGAGGGGGTGCGCGCCCTGGGCCTGCGCGGCTACCTCGGCAAGTTCTTCAACTTCAGCGGCTTCCGCCGCGGCGTGGCGGACGGGCTGATCGACGTCTACGTGGGCCTCATCGAGTTCCTGCTCGAGTTCTTCAAGCCCGTCACGCTGTCCTTCCGTCTATTCGGCAACCTGTACGGCGGCGGAATCATGCTGGGCGTCTTCACGGCGCTCATCATCGCCTTCGTGCCCATCCCGTTCGTGGCCCTGGAGGGGTTCATCGGCTTCATCCAGGCCCTCATCTTCGCGTCGCTCACCCTCATGTACATCCTGACCGCCATCGAGAGCCACCACGAGGAGGAGCACGCCGCACCAGCGTTCGCCAGCGAGCCCGAGGGCGATGTCGGGCCATCACTCGGCGCCGGGTTCCCAGCGGAGCCCGCGCACTGACAGTCGAGGCTTCCCGGGACCCTCGCGGAGGTGGGGGCGGGAGCGCATTGGAGGGTCGTTCGGAACATGAATGGTGATGTCGCGATGCTCGGGGCCGGCCTCGCCGCCCTCGGGGTGATCGGTCCCGGCATCGGGATCGGGATCCTGACCGGCATGTCGACCAGCGCGATGGGACGCAATCCCGACGCGGCGTCCACGATCCGGGCCACGTTCATCCTCGGCGCGGCGTTCGCCGAAGGACTCGGGATCCTGGCCTTCGTGGTCGGCGTCCTGATCGTCTTCCTGAAGTAGTCGCGCTCGGTACCCCGGAAGGGTCGGGACACGTGTACGCGGTCGCCGCCGGCGGATTCCACCAGTTGGCCCCCGTTCTCGCGGAGGCCTCCAGTTCCGGGCTGGTCTTCAACGGCTTCTGGATCGTCATCGCCGCCGTCAACTTCCTCTTCTTCCTCGTGGTGATCCAGCAGTTCGCCTTCGGGCCGGTCACGAAGATCCTCGCGGAGCGGCGCGGGCGGATCGAGCAGGGGCTGCGCGACGCCGACCAGGCCCGCAAGGAGCGAGAGGAGACGGCCCTCGACCGGAACCGCGTGCTGGCCGAGGCCCGCCACGAGGCCAACGAGATCCTGCAGCGGGCCCAGAAGGGCGCCGAGGAGGCGCGCGAGCGCGACCTCGCCGCCGCCCGCGAGGAGATCGAGCGGCTCCGCGAGCAGGCGGCGGCCGACATCGATGCCGAGCGGCAGCGCGCGATGGCCGACGTGCGCGTCCAGATCGCGGACCTCGCGCTGCGCGCGGCCGGCCGCGTGGTCGGCGAGACCATGACCTCCGAGCGCGAGCGACGCCTGGTCGAGCAGTTCCTCGTCGAGACGGCGCCCGGCGCCGCCGCGGCCGGCGGCTCGGCCGGCGGAGGGGCCGCCCGCTGATGCCGCGCTCCAGCACCGACGCCCGCCGCTACGCCGAGGCCGCGTTCCAGGTCGCGCTCGAGGACCAGGCGATCGACGCCTGGAGCGACGCGCT
>JAJYNP010000257.1 GCA_021786265.1 Chloroflexota bacterium | reverse complement strand
CTGCAGGGGCGCGTTGGAGAGCGTCTCCATGGGCGCGACGGCGTGCCGGCCCCGGATCACCGTGATGTACTGTGCCGGGAGCTCCAGCGCGCCGAGGTGAAGGCCGACCACGATGACGGGGCCCTCCCGCGCCAGCTCGCGCTCCACCAGCCCGGGATCGGCCAGCGCCAGGTGGCGCTCCAGGAACGTACGGTCCACGCGCGCGTTTCTCGCCACCTCGAGGTAGTAGCGCGCCCGGTGCCCGAACGCGTCCCGCAGGAGCCGCTCCAGCGCCGCCGGATCATGCGCCGCGGCGTGCACGCGCGGCGACGCCATCCCGTTCGCGTCGAGCCACTCACAGACGCGCCGCAGGTTGGCCCGGGCCAGGGCGCGCTGGCGCGGCGCTGCCAGGTACCATCCGGCGCCGGCCACGTGCGCGACGCGATGGAGGGGGGCACCGGGGAGGCGGGACACGACGGTGGAGAGGCCCGTCAGCGCACCCACCGCGAGCCGCTGCCCGAGCGTCGCCCGTCCCGTCGGCCCGCGCGCCACGACCTCAGGCACCGGCCCCCACCTCCCCCGGGAGCGCCGCGGCAGGATCCGGGTCCGGGGAGGAGGACGCGGCCGCCCGCCGGCGTGTGCGCCGTGCCGCCCGCTCGTCCGTGTTCGAGCGTGCCGCGTCGGCGCGCATTGCGAGCTGGTCCGCCTCCACGGCCGTTTCCGGCCAGATCGGCTTGAACGAGTACCACTGGTCCGGCGCGATCTCGATGGCCCGCTGGAGCGCGTCCGCGATGGCCTGCGTCGCGGCCTGGATCTCGGCCGGGGAGCCCCCGGGCACCTCGATCGGCTCGCCGTGCTCCGCGTGGTACCGTCCGTCGGGCGCGCGCCGGTTCACCACCGGGACGATCGCCGCCCCGGTCTTGGCGGCGAGGACCGCGGGCCCTGCGGGAAGCGTGGTCCAGTCGCCGAAGAAGCGCACCGGGATGCCGTCCGGCCGGTAGCCCCAGTCGACCAGGAGCGCGAGGATCCCCTGCTCGCGGAGCACCCGGTGGATCTCGCGCAGGTTGCGCCAGGCGATCACCTGGACGCCCCAGCGCCGCCGCTGCTCTGCCAGCAGCTCGTACAGCTCGGGGTAGGCCGTGTCGTCCGCCACGCCGTAGGCCGGGAAGCCGTGCGACGCCATCGCCGCGGCCAGCGTCTCCATGCTCCCCACGTGCAGCGTGACGATGATCATCGCGCGCCCCTCGCTCCGGAGGCGCTGGTAGAGCCGCTCGAACGAGGCGAGCCCCCGTTCGCCATCGGCGTCCACCAGGCGTGCCGGCACCTCGGGGGGCAGGGCCGGCAGGCGCATCAGCCCCACCACGTACCGCGCATAGGCGCGGTAGACGGCGCGGGCCAGCCGAGCGACGCGCGGATGACCCATGGGGAGCCCGAGGACGTGGCTGGCGTTGGCGGCGATGGTCCGTCGCTTCGCGGGCCAGAGCGCGTAGCCCGCGAGGAACCCGGCCTGGGCGATCGCGACGACGGGGCCCTCGGGCAGGTGTCCGAGGGCCCAGGAGGCGAATCGGTAGGCGCGCACGGTCGCCCGCTCCTGCAGGCGGCGCGCGATCCGGGCGGCGTGTCCACCGGGACCGGCACGCCGGTGTGGGGCATACCCCACTCCGGTCGGCCGTTCGACTCGCGCCGTCTCGGATCCGTCTGCTGGCGTCATCGGCCGAGCTTGTTTCAGCCGGCGTGCCCCGCCGGCGTCCGGCGCTTCGGGCTCGACAGCTTCCGGGTCGGCCGCTTCGGCTGTGCCGGCTCGTCGCCGTGCAGCACCTCGCTGTCCGTGCCCGCGATGAACGCCTCGACGCGCTCGCGCGCGATGTCGTCGTGGATCTGGATGGGCGGGCTCTTCATGAAGTACGAGGACGGCGCGACGAGCGTGCCGCTCAGTCCGCGGTCGAGCCCGAGCTTCAGGCAGCGCACCGCATCGATCACGACGCCGGCGCTGTTCGGGCTGTCCCAGACCTCGAGCTTCAGCTCGGCGTTGAGCGGGACGTCACCGAAGGTGGTGCCCTCCATCCGGATGTAGCACCACTTGCGGTCCTGCAGCCACGGCACGTGATCCGACGGTCCCACGTGGATGTCGTCGGGATCGAGATCGTAGTCGAGCATAGAGGTGACCGCGTTGGTCTTGGAGATCTTCTTGGACTCGAGCCGCTCGCGCTCAAGCATGTTGAGGAAGTCGGTGTTTCCCCCGAAGTTCAGCTGGTACGTCCGATCCAGCTTGACGCCGCGATCCATGAAGAGGCGGGTCATCACGCGGTGAGTGATGGTGGCGCCGACCTGGCTCTTGACGTCATCGCCGATGATCGGCAGGCCCGCCTCGGCGAACCGGCGCTGCCAGTACGGCTCGCGGCCGATGAAGACCGGGATGCAGTTGACGACCGCCACGCCCGCGCTCAGCGCCTGCTCGACGTACCACTTGGTGGCCTCCTCGGAACCGACCGGGAGGTAGTTGATGACGACGTCGACCTCACGCTCCCGCAGGATGCCGGTGATGTCGGCGGTGGGGCCGGGCGCCTTCTCGATGATCTGGCTCAGGTACTTGCCCAGCCCGTCGTGGGTCATCCCGCGCTCGACCGGCACGTCCAGCTTCGGG
>JAJYNP010000082.1 GCA_021786265.1 Chloroflexota bacterium | reverse complement strand
TTCAGGTGATGCGCGGCGCGGACGCCCGCGGCCGAAACGTCGATGCGATCCGGTCGCATCAACCCTATCACACCCATGTGACTAAGTCGCATCACCCGGCCAGGTGATGCGATCCGGTCGCCTCGCCTAGACTGTGACGGTGAGCAGATGGGCACCCGACGCGCGTGAGCGCCTGGAGACTGCCGCGCTGGACCTGTTCGTCGAGAACGGGTACGAGGAAACGACCGTCGCGCAGATCGCGGATCGCGCCGGCTTGAACCGTGCCACGTTCTTCCGGCACTTCGCCGACAAGCGGGAGGTCCTGTTCGGCGGTGAAGACGTGCTGGCCGGGCTGTTCGCCGACGGGATCCGGGCTGCCTCCCCGGATGCGACGCTCACCGAGTGCCTGCAGGCCGCGTTCGCGGCCGCCGATGCCGCGATGACCCCGCGGCAGCGGGCCAAGGCCGCCCAGCGCGTGCTGGTGGTCGCGGCCAACACCGAAGTGCAGGAGCGGGGACTGCTCAAGCACGCCCGGATCGCCGGGTCGATCAGCGCCGCCCTGCGCGCACGGGGCGCGGACGAGCTGACCGCCCGCCTGGGGGCGGAAGTGGGGGTGCTCGCCTTCACCATCGCCGTTGAGCGCTGGATGGCGGCGGACAATGACGAACCGTTCCCGCTCCATGCCGCAGCGGCCTTGAGCGACCTGCAGACGCGTGCGGCCGAGCTCGACTCCCGGTCCCGCCCAGCCTGACGTCAGTTCAGCGAAAGAAGAAGGGCAGCTCAGGCGGCCGCCCGTACGCCTTCGACACGGGTCCCGTGCGTCTCGCGCGCAGTCACGAGTGGCGCAGCCCGTCGGTGAAGACGCGGATCATGTGTTCGTTGAAGTGCGGGTCGGTCGCGTCCTGAGACTGCTGGAACCGATGAAGACGTCAAGCCCCTTGGCTGGCGAGGTTGCCAGGCGTATCGTCGGCCCGGACGCGGTCGACCCCGAGGCGAAGCGTGGAGCGTGGGGTTGAGCTCCGCCGCGCAGCCGGCCTCTGGCCATTGAGTCGCACCCCGTTGGCGCCGACCGCGTCCGTCATCAGGCGGTGGGCGACGAACGCCACGTAGGCTGCCTCAGCGTCGGCGAGCGCCTGCCGCTCTACGTCCTGCGGACGAGCGTGCCGGCGGAGCGCCTCGACGCACCTGACGTCGTCCGCAGTTACAAGCGCCTCTCGCGCGTCGAGCGAGCCTTCCGCGGCTTCAAGGCGGCGGACCTCGCGATCCGCCCGATCCGCCACGGGACGGAGGACCGGGTCCGCTCGCACGTCTTCCTGTGCCTGTTCGCCTACTACGTCGGGTGGCACCTCGAGCGCGCCTGGGCCCCCCTCCTGTTCCGCGACGAGGAGCCGGCCGACCTGCCCGACCCGGTCGCCCCGGCTCGCCGCTCGGAGGCCGCCCTCGTCAAGGTGCGGACCCACACCCTGGCCGACGGCACGCCGGCCCACTCGTTCCGGACCCTGCTCGCCGAGCTCGCCACCCTGACCCGCAACCTCGTCCTGCCGCCCGGGGCTCCCGACGAGGCCGCCTTCGAGATCACCACCACGCCGACCCCGCTCCAGGCCCGAGCCTTCGAACTCCTCGGGCTCTTGGCACCGCCGGTGGATAACCCCCTTGACGGCAGGGCGTCGCCCGTGCGATTGCTGGGCCAGCTGAAGGGGGGTATTGAGATGCGGCCCGCGTCCCGGCCGCCTGAGCCGTTTCGAGCCGCTGGCGAGCCCGACCCTTCGTACGGGGAGGGATCGAGCCGAGGCTGGTGATGCGCTAGGTGCGGCTGTCGCAGTGGTTCTAAAGGGGCCAGCCGCCTGTCGCTCAACGCTTCTCCGTCACAGTCGCCAACCTGCCGCCGGTGGTCAACGCCGGACCCCACGTGGGTGGTGCCTGGGGTCAGCCCATCGCGCTCAATGGCAGCGCCGTCGACCCGGGGGCGAATGACCAGGCGACCCTCGCCTACAGCTGGGACTTCGGGGACGGCACCCTATCGGCGAGCGGCGGGCCCGACGTCATCCACAGCTACGCAACGCCGGGCACCTACTCGGCGACGCTGACCGTGTGCGACCAGTGGGGTGTGCTGCAGAATGGCTGCAGCTCCGCTACGACCACGGTCACGATCAGTAAGCGCGGCGTCACGGCCGCGTACCTGGGCGACACGACCGGCACGTTCGACACGCCGGGCAGCCTCATCGCCTCGTTGACCGACGAGTTTGGCCAGGCGGTCGCCGGGCGATCGGTGAGCTTCAGCGTGAATGGCGTCTCGGCCGGGTCTTCGACCACCGGGGCCGGAGGCACGGCCTCGCTCGGCTACACGCCGAACCTCGCGGCCGACTCGTACGCCACGGGCGTCTCGTTCGCGGGCGACAGCCTGTACAACGCGGCATCCGGGAGCGGCTCGATCGCGATCGTCCAGAAAGCCACGGCGGTGACGTACACCGGGGCGGTCTCGGGCCTCCCGAAACACACGGTGACCCTCACCGCGCTGCTGCGCGACGCGACCGGCAAGGCCCTCGTGGGCAAGTCGATCACCTTCAAGCTGGGCTCGCAGACGGTGTCGGCGACCACCGACGCGAGCGGCGTGGCGAGCGCGAGCCTGGCGCTCGCGCTCGAA
>JAJYNP010000052.1 GCA_021786265.1 Chloroflexota bacterium | reverse complement strand
CGTCCGAGCTGAGGTTGGTGATCGTGTAGGTGTAGGTGACCTCGTCGCCGATCTTCGAGAGCGCGTCACCGGTCTTGGTGATGCTGAAGTCGGCGGTGAACAGGTTGACCGAGTGGTCGTCGCTGTCGGTGAACGCCTGTCCCGTGAGGTCCGAGTTCTCCGTGTATCGGATGGTCACCGTGTTGACCAACGGGTCCGGATCGGTCTCGAGGACCGTTCGGGTCGCCGAGATCGTGCAGGACGCGCCGGCGGCGAGGCTCGCGCCGCAGGTGTTCGAGGTGATGTTCGCGTTGCTCTGGTCAGCGCCATCGACGGTGATGCTGCCGAGGACGTCGTCGCTGATGTCGTCCTTGTACAGGGTGACGACGCCGTCGTTCGTGATCGTGATCGTGTAGTTAGCTGGGTCGCCGATCTTGCTCAGCGCGTCGCCCGTTTTGGTCACGCTGATCTTGCACAGATCGAAGCTGCCGAGGGCAAAGTCCTTGAGCTGAGCCGTGACCGACTGCGACGAGCGGGTCTCGGCGAGGAAGCTCGAGAAGCAGCCCCCGATGCCGAACTGGGTCCCGTTGATGCCGCCCTCGTAGAGGCTACCGGACGGGTAGTCCAACTGATTCGGGGACGGCGGCGGGAACTTGGCTCCGTACGGCCAGTTCGCATCCTCGACGGCGTCGTTGACCGCCGCACAGAGGCCATCGGCCTCGGCCGCGGTGGCGCAGTCCACGCCCGTGGCGATACGCGCGAGCGGGCTTCCCTTCGGCGCATCGTCGCCTGCAGTCGGTCCGCCGCTGAAGTCATTGCCCTCCCAGAGGTAGCCCTCGATCGTGTCGACGGTGCCGCCCTGGGTGAAGTGGCTCAGGACGAGGAAGTCGCCGATCGTGTGGACGCCGCTGAACGTCCCGGTTCCGTTCGCGCCGGGCGGGTTCAGGCCGATCGGGCTCTTGAAGAACCAGAAGCCGACCTGGGCGTCGCCGTTGTTGGCGAACCGGTCGAGGCCAAAGTAGATGAGGAGCTCCGGGTCAGGATCGGGATCGACGTTCGTGTCCTCCGTGTACACGGCCGCGAACGCGTTGAGGATCTCGTCCTTGTCCGGAGCGACGTCGCCGTCATCGTATTTCCACTGGCTGACGTCGTTGACGTCCTTCGAGCCACCACCCGTGTAGTACGTGACGTCGGTGGGTGAGTCCGCATCGGCAACGAACGAGACCGCATCAGCTTCGCTGAGAGCGGTATTGCCGTTACCAACGTCCGTGAAGACTTGGTCCCAGTCATGGGACGAAGGGATCGGGAGAACGCCGACGTCGCCCTGAGTTGTATTCGCATCGAGCTCGATGGTGGTCGACTCGTCGTGGAAGGCGACCACCGATCCGACGAGCATGAGGGCGGCAGCGCCGGCCGCTCCGGCCCCAAGCAGTCGTCGGCGGCGGAGGATCGCGCCCATGTGGCCAGTCACGTTTTCCTCCCTTCACTCCTGCGACAGGTAGACACTTGCCGTTCCTCCTGTAGCTGCGGGCGCGCTCTGCCGGTCGTCCGCCCCCGGACGAACCGACCGCATCCACCTCGGGCGACACCGACGGAGAGCGCACTCCCGACCGTCGGTGTCGAATCCCGACGGCCTGCTGATCAGGCCGAGGCCCAACCTCTCCTCAAGCCGCCACCTCCCTGAATGATCGGCTACGCCGAACCACCTGAACCGATGAGACATCGACGCGAGCCCCCGTGTTCAGGGCACGGGGGCTCCACGTCCGGTCTCGGGGACCGCGAAGTGATGGAGATGTCCGGTCGGCCGCCGGACAGCAAAGATGACCCGACCGCTGCCCGCGATCGGGGTGGGTCACGAACGGAGGCGCGAAAGCCAGCCAACCGGCCTCGATAGAGGCCGGTCCGTCAGCGCGACGAGTCGCTGCAATCCCTGCCCTGGGCACCAGGCGGACCCCCTCTTCCCCCGCATTTGGAAGAAAGGACAAAAACGATGAGACCACGCACGCCGACGAGCGGGTCGGATCGCCTGGTGCCTCTGCGACTGTCTCCTGACTGCGGCAAGATCCGGACCGGACACACGGCCGGATCGGGAGCGCAGGCTATCAATATCCCAGTACGAAAGTACTATGTCAAGGGTGACCGGACCGCATCAAACCATGCCGAATGGCCCTTGTCGGCGAAGGGCAATCCGGTCCTCCAGGCGCCGAGGCGTCGGGTGAGGCGCGGACAGCCCCGTCAGCTCCCCCGAAGCGCCTCGAGGGCCCGCTCGAACACCTCGTAGGAGTCAGCCGAGAAGAGCACGAACGTTGCCCGCTCGAGTGTCGTGGTCCCGGCGAGGTGATCGCGGACGGTCGCGAGGGCGACCGGTGCTGCCTCCTCGAGCGGGTAACCATAGACGCCGGTGCTGATCGCCGGGAACGTGATCGTCCGGGCTCCGAGGCTGCTCGCCAGCTCGCACGACGTCCGGTACGCGGCCGCGAGGAGCTCCGGCTCTCCCGCCCTGCCGCCCCGCCAGACCGGTCCGACGGCGTGGATCACCCAGTGAGCCGGCAGGTTCCCGGCGCCGGTGACGACGGCGCTCCCGGTCGGGCAGTGGCGGTTCGGGCCGTAGCGCTCGCGAAGCTCGGCCATGATCGACGGTCCACCGG
>JAJYNP010000213.1 GCA_021786265.1 Chloroflexota bacterium | reverse complement strand
GTCCGCCTCCATAGAGTCTTCATACCCCGACCTGCTGCGGGACCTTGCCTTCGACTTCGGGGCGCTGGCCGTGCTGCCCCTGGTCGCCGACGACCGGCTCGTCGGCGTCATCGGGATCGCGTTTGCGGGCCCCCGGGCCTTCGCGCCAGGTGACCGGCAGTACCTCGACACGGTCGCGGGCACCTGCGCCCAGGCGCTCGACCGGGCCCGCCTGTACGCGGCGGAACGCGACGCCCATGCCTCTGCGGAGCGGGAGTCGCTGATCGCCACCGCCCTCGCGCGAGCCGCAGCCGCGCTCTCCGCCGCCGCGAGGCCCTCCGACGTGGTGCGAGCAATCCACGAGCACGTCCTGGCCGCGGCGGGCGCACTGTTCGCGACACTGCGCGTCCTGGACGAATCGGGCACCGTGCTGGTCGCGCTGACCGACCCGGAGTTCCCCGATCCGGACCAGCTGGCGTCCTATCCGCTCGACTCCGACGCGCCGATCGCGGAGGCGGTCCGCTCCGGCACGCCGGTGCTCCTGCGCAACCCCGCCGAGCGGGACGCGAGGTTTCCGGAACACGGCCGACGGCTGGCCCGACGGGGCGCGGGAGCGCTTGCGGCTGTGCCGCTCACGGTCGGCGACCGGCGCATCGGCGGGCTCGCGCTCGCCTTCGAGCAGTCCCGCCCGTTCGACGGCATCGAGTTGCAGTCGATCCAGGTGCTCGCCGACACCTGCGCGCAGGCCCTCGACCGCGCCCGCCTGTACGAGGCCGCGCGCACTGCCGAGCGGACCCTCGCCGAGGTCGTGCGACAGATGCCCATCGGCGTGGTCCTCGCCGAGGCACCCTCCGGCCGCATCGTCTTCGGAAACGCCGAGGCCCAGCGGATCTGGCCGGTCCTGCCCGCCACGGCAATCGATGCGACCGCTTCGTGGTCGGTGTTCCACCTGGACGGCCGGCGGTACACACCTGACGAGTGGCCCATGGCGCGCGCCCTCCTCCACGGCGAGACCGTCGTCGACGAGGAACTCGAGATCCGCCGCGCCGACGGATCGCGGGCGATCATCTCGCTCAACGCAGGGCCCGTCAGGGACGAGATGGGGGGGATCCGGGCGGGGGTGGCGACGTTCACCGACGTGGGCGAGCGCAAGCAGGCGGAGGCGATCCGCGATGCCTTCAACGGCGTGATCGGCCACGAGCTGCGGACGCCGGTCACCGCGATCTACGGGGGTGCCAAGCTCCTGCTTCGACCCGAACGCCGGCTGGACGCCGCCACGCGCGACGCCGTCCTGGAGGACATCGCCGTGGAGGCCGAGCGCCTGAACCGCCTGGTCGAGAACACGCTGGTGCTCGCCCGCGCCGAGCGCGGGATGGTCGTCGGGGGACGCGAACCGCTGCTCCTCCAGCACCTGCTCGCGAGGATCGTCGCTTCCGAGCGGGCGGCCCGGCCCGACGTGCACATTGAGCTGGCAGTGGCCCCGCGCCTGCCGGCCGTCGTCGGCGACGAGGGGTACGTCGAACAGATCGTGCGCAACCTGCTCTCGAATGCGGCCAAGTACGGACCCTCTGACGGGGTCGTCACGGTGACTGCCGAACAGTCCGGCGACGAGGTGCTGGTGCGGGTGCTGGACCAGGGCCCCGGGATCGGCGACGAGGACGTGGAGGCGCTCTTCGCGCTGTTCTACCGTTCGCCGCGGACGGTCGGCGTCGCCAGCGGAGCCGGGATCGGGCTGTTCGTGGTGCGGCACCTCGCCCAGGCCATGGGGGGCCGCACCTGGGCCTCGCAGCGCCCCGAGGGTGGGGCCGAGTTCGGCTTCGCGCTGCGGGTGCTCGAGGAGGACGAGGCCCCGGCCGACCAGGCGCGCGCGCCTAGCGCGCCTCCCGGGCCGCGGCCGCCTCGTCGTCGTCGGTGAGCGCCTGAAGCTCGGCGCTCACCTCGCGCAGCCACTCGCGGAAGCCCAGCAGCAGGGGAATCGCGCCGGCGACCACGCTCCAGAGCCCGAAGATCAGCCCCAGCGCCATCATCGCGACTCCCACCCCGATCAGCAGGGGCGCGAGGCTCGCACCGGGGATCCGGCCGGTCTCGTCCTCGAACGGGCGTTCCTCGCCGGGCCGCTCGGAGGTGTCCACGAGCGCACGGATCCGGCCCACGGCACCACCACCGGCGCCGGGCGCGATCCCCTGTTCGCCGCGGGACCCCGCCGATGGCGCCCCACGGCCCGGCTGGCCGCGACGGAGCATGGAGAACAGCGTGAACGACGCGACGGCGAACCCGCCGAGCAGCACGGTGCCGATGTAGTCGTAGCTGATGAACCAGTAGGCGATCGATACGACAACGGCGAAGAGGCAGCTTCGGATGAAGAGCCGGATCTCCTCGGGCACTGCCTAGCCTCCGCCCGATCCCGGCACCGAGCCCGTCCCCGGGCTGCGCGCCGGTGAGCCGCCGGCGACCGATGCCGCGATCCCGGCGCCGGCAGCCGCCATCCTCGCGTCGAACACCGGTCGGTCGGAGCGGATCGGCGGGAGCGAGTCGAAGTTGTGGGCCGGCGGCGGGGAGCTGGTCGCCCACTCCAGCGCGAACCCGCCCCACGGGTCGGCCGGCGCGGTGGCGGGCTGCCGGAGGGCGGCCGCGATCGCGACCAGGAAG
>JAJYNP010000137.1 GCA_021786265.1 Chloroflexota bacterium | reverse complement strand
GGTCGGGGTGGCGCTGGTGGCGGCGGCACGGGCGACCGGCCTCGCCTGATCCGACCCGCCCCCGTCTGGGGCCATCGGCGCGGCCTGGCCTGATCTCCGCGACGGAACGGCCCTACCTGGGCTCACTCAGGATATAGCCCGTGAAGTCCTTCACCAGCGGCCCGGGATCGAGCTCGGGCGGCAGGTCGGGGAGCCGGACCTCCTGGTCGGGACCCTCTCCATGACGAGGTTGCGCGGCGGGGCCCCGACCATGGCCCCCCGCAGGCGCTGCCAGAGCGCGTGGACCCCGGTTCCACTGGCGCTCCTGCGGACCGTCGCTCCGTCGGGGACCAGCGTGGCCGCCTTGTCCGCTGCCCGCCCCACGCTCACGCCGAGGCCGCGCGCCGGCTGGAGCGTCGATCCTGCGTCCGGAGCTGCATGGCCGGTGGCGCGATCAGCAGCGCCGGATCCGGGATGGGCGCCGTCCGGGAGAAGATGTCGCAGAAGAGCTCGACCAGCTGGGGATCGAACTGGATGTCGGCGTGGCGGCGGAGCTCGGCGACGGCCTCGTCGTGGCCGATGGCCCTGCGGTACGGTCGATCGTGGATCATCGCGTCGTACGCGTCGGCGATGGCCACGATCCGGGCGCCGAGCGGGATGTCCACGCCGCGCAGCCCGTACGGATATCCGTGCCCCGAGTACCGCTCGTGGTGGTGGAGGATGATCGCTCCCGCGTCGCGCACCGCGGCGACCTGGTCGATGATGACCTGACCGATGCGGGGATGCTGGACCACGGACTGCCACTCGTCGGTGGTCAGGGGGCCGGGCTTCTCCAGGATCTGCTCGGCGACCGCGACTTTGCCGATGTCGTGCAGCAGCGACGCGACCCGTACCCGCTCGACCTCCTGCTCCGGCAGCCCCAGCTCGCGGGCGAGCCGCACCGCGATCGCGGCGATGAGCGAGGACGGCTTGCCCCGGTAGTGCGGCAGGGGCGAGACGGCCGCGGAGAGCGCGGCCTCGGCCGCCTGCCGGGCCACCAGGCCCACCTCGGCCGCCGCCGCGCGACCGGCCGGGGAGATCGGCGCGCGCGGGATGCGCGCGTCATCGTCGGGCTCGCTGAACACGTAGGTCTGGTTGCGCCCGAGCGACTTCGCCGAGTACATGGCCGCGTCCGCGTCGCGGATGAGCTCGTCCACGCGCAGCCGCTGGCCCAGGCCGCCCGCGATCCCGATGCTCACGGTGATGCCGAACTCGGCGCCGTCGTCGGACTCGAAACGGGCACCGAGGATCAGCAGCCTGAGTTTCTCGGCGACCGCGGCGGCCTCCTCCACGGTCGTCTCCGGGAGGATCAGGACGAACTCCTCGCCACCGTATCGCCCCACCAGGTCGATCGCACGGACGTTGCCGCGGAAGACGTCGGCCACACCGCGGAGCACGGTGTCGCCCACCCCGTGACCGTACGAGTCGTTGACCGTCTTGAAGTGATCGAGGTCCGCAAACGCGACGGCCAGCGGGCGCCCGTACCTGGCGGCCCGGTCGACTTCCTGGAACAGCTGGGCGAGAAGCGTGGGGCGGTTTGCGAGGCGCGTGAGCCGGTCGGTCGTGGCGGCCGTCTGCGCGGTCGCGAGCGCCGCGGCGACGTCGGCCAGGCCCCGGGCCACGGGAGCCAGCGGCCCGAACCGTTCCGGCCTGGGAGGCGCGTCGCGCGAACCCTCCGCGATCTTCACCAGCTCGTGGCGGAGGGAGCCGGCGGTCGCGCGCAGCGACACGGCGGTTGCCGCCATGCCGATCAGCGAACCGACCGCCGCGAACGCGAGCACCAGGGATGCGACCACCCCGGCTCCCGAGACGGCTGCACCGATCGAGATCGCCCCGAGCACGGCGGCCGGCAGGAAGGGGGCTCCTGCAAGCAAACGCGACATGCCGGGACCGTACGCCCCGGCCGGCGTTGCCCGCCCCCTTCCGAAGGTACCGGGCGCTCCCCTTCTTACGAGCCATGGGACCCTGCAGATCGGCTTGCACGGCCTGCCGCGTTCCCCGTGTCGCTTTCTTCACCGGGCCGACCGCATCCGCTGAACACTCGCGCGCGAACATGGTGGTGACCGGGCAGGACGGAGGGTCCGGCCCGAAGGAGTGCAACGCGATGCCTGACCTGGATCAAGCGCTCGGCGATCTCAAGCGAACCACCCGCGCGGCGATGCGCCGGCGGCGGCTCGCCAGCCCCGGCACCGAGGCATGGCGGCAGGCCGACGAGATGGTGCACGAGCTGGCGGCCGTGATGGGCGAGTTGCGTGCGCTGCTCGAGCGTCGCCAGGGCAGCCGCCTGCAGCCCGTGCGCGTGCGCATCCGCTGACCGACCGGGCGGGCGGGAAACCGCCGGCCCGCCGCCCGCGTACCCTGCCGCAGCTTCACCTCCGATGGGAAGTGCGGGAGGACGCAGATGGCTATTCTTGTGAGACGGGCGCGGCACGCGTCCTTTCCGGTGGCGCTGCTGGCAGCCGGTCTTGTCATCGGCGGGTGCGCGGCGGGCGTCACGTCCTCCTCCGTGGCCCCGGCCGCACCGAGTGCGAGTGCGGTCACGGTGGGCGCCGCGACGGTCGGCGGCCTCGGGCCGCTCCTGACCGGAACAGGCGGCCGGACGCTTTACGTCCTC
>JAJYNP010000223.1 GCA_021786265.1 Chloroflexota bacterium | reverse complement strand
CCCGGGCAGATCAAGGTCACGGTGATCCGCGAGACCCGCGCCGTCGAGTACGCCAAGTAACCCGCCGATGCGCCACGAGGTCGCCGAGGTCCAGGCCGCAGATCGGCTCGTCCCGGCACCGCGCCGTCCGACGAACGGCACCCTGCGGGTGCTGATGATCGGTGACGTGATCGGCAAGCCCGGGCGCGTGGTGGTCGAGCAGCTGCTGCCGGGGCTCCGCGAGGAGCGGGGCGTGGACTTCGTGACGGCCAACGGCGAGAACGTGGCCGGCGGCATGGGCCTCACGGCGTCGACCGCGCAGGGGCTCTTCTCGGCCGGTGTCGACGTGATCACCAGCGGCAACCACATCTGGGACAAGCGCGAGATCTACCCGGAGCTGGAGCGCGAGGAGCGCATCCTGCGCCCGCTCAACTACGGGCATGACGGCATCCCGGGTCGCGGCTGGGGGATCTTCCACGCGGCCGACGGGAGCGAGGTGGCGGTGGTCAACGCCCAGGGCCGCACCTACATGCAGCCGATCGAGAACCCGTTCACCACGGTCCGCCAGCTGTTCGAGGACGGTGCGGACGAGCTGCCGCCCGTCCGGATCGTCGATTTCCACTGCGAGGTCACCAGCGAGAAGAACGCGTTCGGGCTGCACCTCGACGGCCTCGTCAGCGCCGTCTGCGGCACCCACACCCACGTGGTCACCGGCGACGAGCGGATCCTGCCGCGGGGCACCGCCTACCTGAGCGACATCGGCATGACCGGGCCCATCTACAGCGTGATCGGGTTCGAGCCCCGCACGGTCCTGCCGCGCTTCCTCAACGGGCTGCCGACCCGGTTCGAGGTCGGGTCCGGGCCGGTCGTGTTCAACGCGGTCCAGATCGACGTCGATTCCGCCAGCGGGCGCGCGCTCCACATCGAGCGGGTGAGCCGGCTGGTCGACGCGTGACGGCTCGCCCGCTGGACCGGCGCCGGTCGGGCCGCAACGCGACGCGGATCGCGGCGGCGGCCGGCCGGGCATGACGACACCCCGCCGCAACCGCGTCGACCTGCACTGCCACACCGCCCGGTCCGACGGCGTTCTTCCGCCGGCCGGGTTGCTGGATGCCATGCACCGCTGGGGCATCGCGCTGGCGTCCATCACCGACCACGACACGCTGGACGGGTACCGCGAGCTGCGGGCCGCCGGGGAGGGCGCGGAGCACCCGCGCCTCCTGGCGGGGGTCGAGATCAACAGCATCGCCCGCGACGTGCCGGGGCTCTGGGAGGGCGAGCTCCACATCCTCGGCTACGGCATGGACCCGGACGACGCGTCGTTCGAGGCGGCGCTCGCCTCCCAGCGCCGGCTGCGCGCGCTGCGCACCGAGCTGATCGTGGCACGGCTTCGCGAGCTGGGCATGCCGGTCGACGAGCATCTGCCCGGGGTGACGGGGCAGGAGGTCAGCGCGCCCGGCCGCCCTCACATCGCGCGCGCGCTGGTGGCGGCGGGGCACGCCGAGAGCGTCGACGACGCCATGCGCCGCATCCTGGCGCGCGGCGCGCCCGGGTACGTGCCGCGGCAGGGGCTCGGTCCGCGTGAGGCGATCGACGCGATCCGAGCGGCCGGCGGGATCGCGGCGCTGGCGCACTTCCCCGAGGCGCCGGAGCGGCTCGAGGTGATCGAACGGCTGCGGGAGTGGGGGCTCGGCGGGCTGGAGGCGTACTACGTCACCTTCGACGGGGCGACCCGTGCCGCGGTCGCCCGGGTCGCCGCCAAGCACGGCCTCCTCGCCACCGGCGGCAGCGACTACCACGGCGACACGTGGACGTACGCGCAGGCACAGGGCGCGTGCCACGTCCCCGACGAGGCCGGCGACGCGCTGCTCGCGGCGCTCGGCATGCCGCCGCTCCGCGGCCAGGCACCCCCCGCGAGCCCCCCGCAGCCCGGGGCCCCGGCGCCCACCAGCGCCCCGGAGCCGCCGGGGGGCGCCGTCCCACCCGCCCGCTAGACTGGTCGCCATGGCAGCCCGGCAGCTCCCCGTACTCGACCTCGTCCCGCGCCGGGCGCTCACGCCCCGCCGGCCCGCCCCCGCCCCGGAGCGGCTCGACGAGTTCGTCACCGACGACCTCGTGCTGCCGCGGTTCCACGTCTGGACCCTCGGCTGCCAGATGAACCAATCCGACTCCGAGGAGATGGCCGGGGCGCTGCTGGCGGCCGGATGCCCGGAGGCTTCCTCCATGGAGGAGGCGGACCTGATCGTGATCAACAGCTGCGCGATCCGGGAGACCGCCGAGGCCAAGATCGTCGGCCGGCAGGGACACCTCGCGCGGCTGAAGGCCGCGAACCCCGGGCTGCGCGTGGTGCTGACCGGGTGCGCGGTGCGCGTGGAGAACCGCGACCGGCTCGTCCGGCGATACCCGGCGGTCGACCTGTTCCTGCGGCCCGACGAGGAGCCGGAGCTGGCGGCGCGGCTCGGCCTCGCGAGCCCCACCGCGGCGGGCTTCTTCGCGCTCCCGGCGCAACCCTTCGGCGTCGCGCAGGCACCCTCCGTGGCCGCGGCCGGGACTGGCGCCGCGGCCGGGGCGGCGCCGCCGCGGACCAACGCGGCGGTCGCCGATGCGCTGCCCGCGGTCCGCGCGGGCGCCGTCGCCGGCGAGCGCGTGGCGCG
>JAJYNP010000175.1 GCA_021786265.1 Chloroflexota bacterium | reverse complement strand
ACACGCACGGAGGTGCAGCGCCGGGACCCGATCGGGTGCGGATCGGGTGCAGCGCCGGTGGTGGCCGACCTCACCCCGCGGCAGCTGGACGTGCTCCGGGCCTGCGTCGCGGTCGGGACCGTCAACAGGGCGGCCGCCGCGGTCCGGAGCGCCGAGCGGGCGGCGCGCGGTCACCATCCCGGATGCGCGAAGCCGCCTGGGCGTCCTCACGACGACCTGGGAGTCCTCGGGACGACTTCGGCGCTCCCACGACGACCGGGGCGCTGCATGCCCTGGGCTCGATCGGCGGGTCCCGCAAGGAGACGCCGCGCGCCACGAAGCCCGGAGGCGACCGCCCTCACGGACGCGCAGATCCTTCGGACTCGAGCGCCTGCCGGACGGCCGCGATCCGCTCGTCGTCCCAGGTCACCATCGGATCGGGCTCGAAGAAGGCGATCGCGATGGCCGCGATCGCAAGGGCCGGCGGGGACCAGTCGGCCGCCTGGGCGGCGCCGAAGGGCCGGCCCCGGATCCGTCGCGTACCGATGTCGGCGTTCGCGAGCGCCATGAGCACGTGACCGCGCAGGTCGGCGGACGCGAGGCTCGCGACCGTCTCGAACGTGGCGTCGAGCTCGGGGCGGAGGCGGTAGCCGATCAGCCCGCTCAGCCGCTCCCACGAGGCGGCGATCCGGCGGATGAAGTCGCGCTCGGACTGCGCAAGTGCAGCCTGCAGATCGGCGCGGAGCTCGTCGTCGGCCACGCTGAGGAACGTCGCATGGAGGGCGAGGTAGGTCCGCCATTCGGTCGAGCCGAGCATGGTCTCGAAGTCGTGGAGCGACCCCCGCCGCATGAGCTCGAGGAGGAGGTTGTAGCGGAGCTCCGCCGTCGAAAGCCAGTCGGCATGGTCGAGCAGGACGCGCCGGACCAGGGCGCCCGCGGCCTCCTCGCCCGCGATCGCGGCGGGGGTGGTCGCCCGGGCGAGCTCCTTCAACAGGTCACTGAAGAACAGGTCCTTGTAGGGCCAGCGGCGATAGACAGTGCTCCGCGAGACGCGCGCGTCGCGGATGACGTCCTCGTAGCTGATGTGCTCCAGGCCCACGGTCAGCCCCGCGTGGTTGACCATCGCCGCCGCCGCCTCGAGCATCCGCCGCTCCGTCTCCTCGTCGGAGAGCCGGCGTTGCCGTCGAGTGAGCCCCGTGGGCGCCTGCGACTTCGCGGTCACCCTGTCGACCTCCGATAAGACATCGAATACCAAATCCAGTATCTGCTATTCTACGCATGGCCTGGGCGCAGGCTAGCACCTGGAGGTATGGCGCGTGGCTCTTCTCGAACGATGGATGCAGCGAAGCGAGCGGTGGATGTACCGGGAGGGGCGTCCGAACCGGCTGGCGGCGGCGCTGAACCGGGCTTGGGCCATCGTGGGCGCGGCCGGCCTGGGGCCCGGCCGGCTGGTCACCCTGGAGGTCCGCGGTCGCCAGAGCGGCCGGGTCATCTCGTTCTCGCTCGTCGCGGTCTCCCTTCACGGGGAGCGGTTCCTGGTGGCGATGCTCGGCGAGGGCACGAGCTGGGTCGCCAACGTCCGGGCAGCCGGCGGGCAGGCAGTACTGCGGCAGGGTCGGCGGGAACGGGTCCAGCTGGTGGAGATCGCGCCGGGCGACCGGGCGCCGATCCTCCAGCGGTACCTCCAGCTCGCGCCCGCGGCCCGCTCCTTCGTCCCGGTCGATCGGCACGCGCCGCTCTCCGAGTTCGAGGGGATCGCCGCGCAGTTCCCCGTCTTCCGCATCCGTTCAACGAAGGAATCCGGGCGTGGGCGGTAGGGTAAGCGTGGGGACGGCGACCACGATGGCCGCCGGCGGCCCTCCCGGACGGGCCGCTGGCGGCGATGGATCCTGGCGATCGCGATCGTGCTGGTCGTCCTCGACGTCGGCGTCGTGACGGCCGTCGGCGCCTACGTCGGCCTCGCGGCCGAACCTCCGCTGGCGCTCCCCGCCGGGCGCCGCGACGGTCGGGCCGCTCGACGGAACGTGGAGCGTCGCGCCCGGATCGATCACCCCTCAATGAAGGCAGCACCGGGGAGGTGCTGCAACCCGACGGTCGACGGCGCCTTCGCGCTCCACCTCCGCGACCCTCAATGAAGGCAGCACCGGGGAGGTGCTGCAACACCGACCCTCTCGACCGATTACTCGTCGTATTTCGACGACCCTCAATGAAGGCAGCACCGGGGAGGTGCTGCAACTCGATCACGAGGTCCACGAGCCAGTCCTCGGCCTCCCCTCAATGAAGGCAGCACCGGGGAGGTGCTGCAACGGCAGGGTCCGGGGATCCCCTTCGGTCGAGGATCCCCGCAATGAAGGCAGCACCGGGGAGGTGCTGCAACCTGCGGGCACCCCGTCGAGGATCTGCGCGGCCGTCCCTCAATGAAGGCAGCACCGGGGAGGTGCTGCAACGCGCAGCAGCCTGCCGCGATCCCTGCACATCGCGCACCCTCAATGAAGGCAGCACCGGGGAGGTGCTGCAACCGGCGCGAAGGCGGCGCTGGTCAGGGGCCTCACGGCAGCCCTCAATGAAGGCAGCACCGGGGAGGTGCTGCAACTCGGGCCCTCCTGGTTCGACGCGAACGATCCCCCCGCCCCTCAATGAAGGCAGCACCGGGGATGTG
>JAJYNP010000381.1 GCA_021786265.1 Chloroflexota bacterium | reverse complement strand
CTGCGGATGATGCTCGAGGATCGAGCCCTGCGTGCGGACCTGCCGGGGTACGCGGACTACGCCGGTCGCGTGCGGCGGCGCCTCGTGCCGGGGGTGTGGTAGCGCCGGCACGCCCGTGTGCAGCCGGGCCGTGGCCCGGCTAGGCTACCGCGCGATGCTGCTCGGGATCGACCACCTGGTGATCGCCGTCGCCGACCCGGACGACGCGGCGGCGCGGCTGGAGGAGACGCTGGGCCTCGCGGCGACCGGGGGCGGCCGGCATGACGCGCTCGGGACGTTCAACCGGCTGGTCTGGCTCGGCGACAGCTACGTCGAGCTGCTCGGAGTCTTGGATCGCGACCTGGCCGGGCGTTCCTGGATCGGCGCGCCGGCGCTGGAGGCGCTCGATCGGGGTGGCGGGCTCGCCACCTGGGCGATCGCCACCGACGCGCTCTCGGCCGACCTGTCCGCGCGCCGCGCCGGCGGCTCGGAGCTCGGCGATCCGATCGACGGGGAACGGCGCGGTGCCGACGGGACCCTGGTCCGGTGGCGCCTCGCGGCGCCGCGCCACCTCGGGCCGGGCGACCCGCCGTTCCTCATCGAACACGACGCAACGGCGGCCGAGTGGACGCCCGCCGAGCGCGCCGCCCGCCGGGCCCTGGCGCATCCGCTGGGCGGGCCCGGCCCGCCTCGCCATGCTGGAGCGCCCGTCGACGACGTCGAGCGCACGAGCCTGCGGTTCTCCCGCGCGGTTGGGCTGCGGTTCCGGCCGTCGCTGGCCGGCGCAGGGGCCCGAGACGCGGACGTGGGTGGCCAGGCGGTCCGTCTGCGCCGGCGGCCCGGAGGCACAGGAGCGGCCGTCGTCCACCTGGTCGCACCCGTGCCCGGGCAACACGATGCGGAGTTCCTGGGCTGCGGCTGGGTCGTGCATCCGGCGGGCTGACGGCCGGATCATCCCGCCGAGGGCGCGGGCAGGAGGGGCGACCGGCTCCCCGGAGCTGCCGCGAGCAGCCGTCCACGATGCGCCTACCATGGCCCGCATGGAAGCGCCGCAGCACATTCGCGCCGAACAGTACGCCGTCGCGTTCGAGCGGGCCCAGCTGGCGTTCATCGGGCTCGTGGCGTCGTTGACCGACGAGCAGTGGCATCGCACCGGCCACAACTACCCGCAGCGCCTCAATGAAGAGGACGAACAGCGCCCCGTCGGCGTCATCGCCCACCACGTGGCGATCAACACGCCGTGGATCCTTGAGCGCATCGAGCGCATGCTCGAGGGCCGCCCACTGCCGCCCGTCGACATCAGGGAGCTCAACGCGCGGCAGGCGGCGGAGCACGCCGCGGTCTCGAAGGACGAGGTCCTGCAGTTGCTGCGCGAACAGCAGCCGGCAATCGCGGCCAGGGTGCGGGCGATCCCCGACGACCAGCTCGACCAGTCGCGCGACACGCCGGCCGGGCCGATGTCGGTGGCGCAGCGCCTTGAGCGCGTCCTGATCGGCCACATCGCGATGCACCAGGGCTCGATCGAGGCGGCGATCGGCTGATCTCGCGCGGGGATGCGCCGTTCGGAACCGTCCGCCCCCGGACGGCCGCGACGCAGCCCGCGAGCCCGGTCAGGCGGCGGCGTCGCGCACCGGGCGGGCGACTTCGGCGGCCATGCGTTGGAGTCCGTCCGTGCCCAGGCGCCCCGGCACCCCGATGATCAGGTGGGCTGCCCCAGCCTGCAGGAAGCGAAGGGCGGTCTCGCGGGGCTCGCGCCGCTCGTGGAGCGATCCCCCCGCGTTCAGCTGCCCGGCGAAGGTGAAGTCGTCGGGGTCGCGTCCGACGGCGTCGAGCGCGCGCCGGATCTCGTCGCGCTTCTGCGCGAAGTAGGCGACGTCACCAGGGCGGTTGCCCGGCATCACCCAGCCCTCGGCATGGCGGGCCGCGAGCGCGATGCCCCGGCGCTTCTGACCGCCCAGCCAGATCGCCGGACCCTCCGGCCGCACCGGCGGCGGCTCGTTGGTGGCGGCCTTGAGAGGGTAGAACGGGTCGTCGACGGTCACGCCCGGGGGCCGCCTGGCAGCCTCGGAGAAGAGCGCCGACAGCACGCCCACCGCGCTCTCGAACCGGTCGAACCGTTCGCGCAGCGGAGGGAGCGGGATCCCGAACTGCTCGTGCTCGCCCTCGTGCCAGCCGGCCCCGAGCCCGAGGATGAAGCGACCACCGGTGACGTGGTCGAGCACGGTGGCCGACTTCGCCACCACGGCCGGGTGACGGAACGTGTTCGAGGCAACGGCGACGCCCACCCACATGCCGGGGACACGTGCTGCAAGCGCGGCGAGCAGGGTGAACGACTCGTAGTTCGCCCCGCCATGCTCGCGGTTGGCATCGCTGAGGTGGTCGCTCGTCCACCCGGCATCGAACAGCCGGAGCTCGCCCGCCAGCGTCCACGTGGCCGCCATCTCCGGCCAGTCGACACCGACCCCGTCGGTGGCCGAGATCCGGAAGCCGAGGAGTCCGGGACGCGATCGCACAGTGCCTCCGGCAATGCAGGTGGGGTCCGTTCGTTGCTCTCCCGAGGTTCCTCGCTCTGCCGCCGGGCGTCAAGCCCAAGGCTGACCGGCGTGGCTTGACCAGTGCCATTTGGCCCGTATATGCTAGGCGACCTACCCGATCAGATCG
>JAJYNP010000112.1 GCA_021786265.1 Chloroflexota bacterium | reverse complement strand
TCGCCGCCGCGGGCGGCGTGGATCGCGCGACGAGGCTCGCGCGAGGAGGACACGGATGAAGCTGTTCATCGACACCGCGGACATCGAGGAGATCCGGACCGTGGCCCGGTGGGGCGTCCTCGACGGTGTCACGACGAATCCCTCGCTGTTCGCCAAGACCAGCGGGATGACCTACGACGAGGTGCTCGCGGAGATCTGCCGGATCACCGATGGGCCGGTGAGCGCCGAGGTGATCGCCGACGACGTCGACGGGATGCTGCGGGAGGGCCGCCACTTCGCGAAGCTCGCCGACAACATCTACGTCAAGGTTCCCATGAGCGAGACCGGGCTCGAGGCACTGTCCCGATTCCGCGCGGAAGGGATCAAGACCAACTGCACCCTGCTCTTCACGGCGAACCAGGGTCTGCTGGCGGCCAAGGCCGGCGCGAACCTCCTCTCGCCGTTCGTGGGGCGCCTCGACGACATCAACCAGGACGGGATGATCGTCATCCGCGAGCTGGTCTCGATCGTCGAGATCCACGAGCTCGAGAGCGAGGTCCTCGCCGCGTCGATCCGCAACCCGCTCCACGTGACCCAGGCGGCCCTGGCGGGCTCGCACATCGCGACGCTGCCCTTCAAGGTGTTCCAGCAGATGGTCCACCATCCGCTCACCGACCAGGGCATCGCGCAGTTCCGCAAGGACTGGGACAAGGCCCGCCAGGCGCTTGCGAAGCCGGCTGCGACGGCTGCCGGGCGCGCGGCCGGGTCCCGGTCGGGATCCTGACGGCGGAGGAACGAGGCGGCGCCGGCACGGCCGTTTCAACCGGGGCGCGTCCCCACGGCGCCCGCCACAGCCTCGACCCCGAGCGCGTCCCCGCTCCGTTCCTGATCCTGGGCGCCGCGCTGTCGGTGCAGGCCGGGGCGGGCCTGGCCGTCCGGATGATCGAGCGTGCCGGACCGCTGGCCTCCGTCTGGCTCCGGCTCGCGTTCGGGGCCGCACTGCTGGCCGTGCTCCGTCCCGCCTGGCGATCGCGACCGGGCCGGAACGCATGGCAGGCGGCGGTCCTGTTCGGCGTCGTCCTCGCGGCGATGAACGCCTCGTTCTACGTGGCGATCAGCCGCATCCCGCTGGGAGTGGCCGTCACCATCGAGTTCTGGGGTCCACTGGCGGTGGCGGTGCTGGCCTCGCGCCGGCCGGTCGACCTGGTGTGGGCGGCGCTGGCGGCCGGGGGGATCGTCATCCTCGCCGGGGGTCGGATGGCCGCGGACGACCTCGTGGGGGTGGCGTTCGCGCTCGTCGCGGGGATGTGCTGGGTGGTCTACATCCTCCAGGGGACGCGGCTGGGCAGGGCATGGCCCGACGGCCGGGGGCTCGGCGCGGCGATGCTCGTCGGGGCGGCGCTGCTGGCGATCCCGGCCGTGGCCACCGGGGGCGCGGGCCTGGTCGATCCGTGGGTGCTGGGCGCCGGCCTGATCGTGGCCACCTTCAGCAGCGTGATCCCCTACACGCTGGAACTCGCGGCGCTCCGCAGCCTGCGCCCCGGCACCTACGGCGTGCTGACCAGCCTGGAGCCGGCGATCGCCGCCCTGGTCGGGCTGGCCTTCCTCGGACAGGCGCTGGAGCCCGCCGACGTGCTGGGGATCGCGTTCGTGGTGATCGCCAGCGCAGGGGCGAGCCTGGAGGGGATGCGCCGGAGGCGCTCGGCCGTCCCGGAGGAGGCGCTGGTCCTCGCGGACTGAGCTGGGGTGCCGTGCGCCCGGCACACGGCATTGACCCGCGTCGGGTGCGTGCTATGATTTCGCCCGCACTCGCTCCCTCCCATTCCGTCGGGCCGACGCAGTGGTTTCCATGTGTCCACGTCCGACGCCGGAGGAGCCGCGCCGCATCGGCGGGTGCGCCCATTGACGCTCCTCGCGTTTCCCGGCCCTGTTGCGGCCGCCCATCCAACTCCCGACCGGTGCCGATCGATGAACATCAACGAACTCAAGACCAAGAACCTGCGCGAGCTGGTCGAGATCGGCGGCGACCTGGACGTCGGCGACGCCAGCGGTCTGCGCCGCGACGAGCTCGTCGAGCGGATCCTCCAGCGCCAGGTCGAGCGCGGCGGTCAGCCGTACGCGACCGGGATCCTCGACATCGTCGACGAGGGCTACGGGTTCCTGCGCCGCCACGGACTGATGCCCAGCCCCGACGACGTCTACGTGAGCTCCACCCAGGTGCGCAAGTTCGGGCTCCGCACCGGCGACCGCGTCGGGGGTGTCACGCGGACTCCGAAGGACGGGGAGAAGTACTGGGGGCTGCTGCGCGTCGAGTCCGTCAACGGGGTGGACCCCGAGACGGCACGCCGCCGGCCCCACTTCGACGCGCTGACGCCGATCCACCCGATCGAGCTGATCAACCTCGAGACCGACCCGAAGAACCTGAGCCAGCGCCTGATCAACCTGGTGAACCCGCTCGGCAAGGGCCAGCGCGCGCTGATCGTCAGCCCGCCCAAGGCCGGCAAGACGGTGCTGTTGAAGCAGATCGCGAACGGGATCACCGCGAACTATCCCGAGATCCTCCTGATGGTGGCGCTCATCGGCGAGCGCCCCGAGGAGGTCACCGACATGCGACGCTCGGTGATGGGCGAGGTCATCAGCTCGACCTTCGACGAGCCGACCGAGAACCAC
>JAJYNP010000085.1 GCA_021786265.1 Chloroflexota bacterium | reverse complement strand
CCCTCGCGCTCCCCCACGGGACCGGGACAATGGCCGGGGCCGTGCCCGCGCGCGAACGTCGCGTCGCACGGCCGGGATGGAGGCGTGCGGCAGTGGAACGGAGCAGGCTCCCGGGATACCTGGCGGCGGCACTCGTCGGGGCACTCGCCGTCGTCGTGGTGGGCGGGGGGCTCCTGTCGGCGGGGTTGCTCGCCGCGCGCCCCGCATCGAGCACGTCCGCCTCGACCTCCGCGGGCGGTTCGCCCGGGCCGGTGGCCGCGTCGGTGGTACCGGGCGGATCGGGCGCCGCTTCCTCGTCCGCGGGCACCGCGCAGGCCGTGCTGCCCGCCTCGGCCCCGGAGTCGGTCGGGCGGGCGGATGCTCCGGTCGTGATGGAGGTCTGGGCCGACTTCCAGTGCCCGTTCTGCGGCCTGTTCGCGCACGGCCTCGAGCCGACCATCCTGCGGGAGTTCGTCCTGCCCGGCACGGCCCGGCTCGTGTTCCGCGACTTCGCATTCCTGGGGCCCGAGTCGACGACCGCCGCCATCGCCGCCCGCTGCGCCGGACAGCAGGGCGCGTTCTGGAGCTTCCATGACGTGCTGTTCGCGAGCCAGAACGGCGAGAACCAGGGCACCTTCAGCGACTCGCTGATGACGCAGATCGCGAGCTACCTCCAGCTCGACACGACGAAGTTCGAGGCCTGCGTCAAGGACCCGGCGATCGCGCAGGCGGTGGAGGACAGCCGGGCCGTGGGCGAGCAACTCGGGATCAAGGGCACTCCGACGCTGCGCCTGGTTGGCCCCCGGCAGACCGTGCTGCTGGGCAGCATGCCCACCCTTCCGAACCTGGCCAGCACCATCGAGCGGCTGTCGAAGGGGCAGCCGGTGGCGACTCCCGCGCCGAGCGTGCCGGCCTCGCCCGCCCCGGGTTCATCCGGAGCTCCCGGCGCGTCCGGCCCCTCCGGGTCGTCGCCCGCTCCCGCCGCCTCCCGCTAGGAGCGTTCCACGTCGCGGATCGTCGCCAGCAGGATCTCCGCCGAGCGACGGAGCAGCTCCTGCTCGCGCTCGTCGAGCTCCAGGCGCAGCGGCTGCAGCACCCCGCTCCGATCGACCACCGTCGGCAGACTGAACGAGACATCGCCCAGCCCGTAGTAGCCCTGGATCCGGCTCGAGACCGAGAGCACGGTGCGCTGGTCGCGCACGATCGCCTCCACCAGCCGCAGCAGGCCGGCCCCGATCGCGTAGTAGGTGGCCCCCTTGCGCGAGATGATCTCGTACGCGGCGTCCCGGGTCTGCCGGAAGATCTCGTCCATCACGGCCGGCTCGTACGGGCGACCCTGCGACGCGCAGAACGCCGGCAGCCGCATCCCGGCGATGTTCGCCAGCGACCAGACCGGGACCTCGCTGTCGCCGTGCTCGCCGATGATGTAGGCGTGCACGCTGCGCGGATCGACCGCGAAGTGCTCGCTGAGCAGGTACCGGAAGCGGGCCGTGTCCAGGATGGTGCCGGAGCCGATCACGCGCTCCGGCGGCAGGCCGGAGAGGCGCCAGGTCTCGTACGTCAGCACGTCCACCGGGTTGGTTGCCACCACGATGATCCCGTCGGGGTTCGCCTGCGCGACGGCAGGGATGACCTGGCGGAAGATCACCGTGTTGCGCTTCGACAGCTCGAGCCGCGACTCCCCGGGCCGCTGGTTAGCGCCGGCCGTGATCACCGTCACCGCGGCGCCGGCGCAGTCCTCGTAGCCGCCGGCCCACACGCGCGCGGGCGGAGCGAATGGGACGCCATGGACCAGGTCCATCGCCTCACCCTCGGCGCGCTCCCGGTTCACGTCGACCAGCACGATCTCGGTGGCGAGGCCGCTCAGGAGCAGGGTGTAGGCGAACGTCGCCCCGACGTTGCCGACCCCCACGATCGCGACGCGGCTGGGCTGCTGCGGTCCGCTCATCCCGCACAATCTACCGGAGTCGGGGCCTGCCGCACAGGGGACCGGCCCGTGGCATCAGTCTCATGCGTGTCCTCGCCCCGTGCGGCCCCTCGCGCTCAGGCGCCGCGCCGATACGTGCCGGTCATCCGCGCCTCCCCGAGCAGCCGGTCCCGGATCGCGGTCCGGACGGCCGCCGCGGACGGCACCCCCGGGATGGAGAGCGGCGACGCCAGCGCGAACAGCTCGAAGACGTAGCGATGCACCCCCGAGGGCGGGCAGGGATCGCCCCATCCGGTCCGACCGAAGTCGTTGCGGCCCTCGCGCCCTGCGCTCCCCGACCCGGACGCACCCTCGGCCAGTCCGGCGCTCGAGGCGGGGATGTCGGTCGCCACCCAGTGCACGAAGCCGCGGGCATCCGGATCGGTGACCAGGAGCGCGAACGCCCGGGTGCCCTCGGGTGTCCCGTGCCAGGCGAGCGGCGGCGATTCGCCGGCGCCATCGCAGGTGAACCGGGCGGGGATGGAGCCGCCGTCGGCGAACGCGGTGCTGGACAGCATGAACGAGGTGGACACGGCGCGTACCTCGCTTCCGACCCGGGACGCCGCGGCCCGGTTCCGGACCCGGACTCGGATCCGGACGGCATCGTCGCGCCCATCCTGCCACGAGCCGTCCGAATCCGCGACACTGTCCGGCAATGCGAACGAGGTCCGGGAGGTGAGCATGGACTCCACGGGGAGCCGGCAGCTGGCG
>JAJYNP010000136.1 GCA_021786265.1 Chloroflexota bacterium | reverse complement strand
CAGCGGCGGCGAAGCAGGCGCCGAACCAGCCGACAGTCACCAGCTCACGCGGCAGCCAGAGCAGCGGCGCGACGAGCGGCAAATAGTAGGGCGGGTAGAGGTAGGGGAGGTCGTAGCCGGGACCCACGGTGAAGGCTTGGGCCAGGTACGGCTGTCCACCGTCGAGCCATCGCCGAGCGGCCCGCAGCGGGATCTCGAGGTCCGCGCCCCACGGATAGAGGAGGAGCAGGTTCCGGAGCGCGATCAGGACCATGACGAGGGCGAGCACACCGAGGGCGAACCGCAGCAGTCGGTTTGGCGGCGCTCCGACGGCGAACGTGCGCCGGATCACCTCTTTCATGCCCCGACCCTCGGCGCGTTGCCTCCGGGGAGCCAGGCTGGCCGCCGGATCCGCCGGACGTCATCGAGTGTCCGGAACCCGCCACCGCGCCGCCCGAGCCAGCCGATCACCGGGATGAAGAGTGGCGGCATGTCCTCGAGCGAGTACCACCATCGAACGTCGGAGTTGGCAATCGCGACGAGGAACTGACGCCACATGTCGAGCATCGCCAGGCTGACGATCGCCAGGAAACCCGCCGCGATCCACCACGAGCGGCGCCGGATGCCGATGAGGGCGAAGAATCCGACGGACGGCTTGATGACGGCGAACAGCGCTGGCCAGCCAAGGAGAACGCCCCCGGAGACCGCGGCCGCCACCCACATGTCCGAGTTGCCGTAGATGACGTTCGAGATCCCCCGGGGCCAGGCGACGAGCAACGCCAGCAGCGGCCACGTCCACGGGGCCGGTTGCAGCCGCCAGATCACCGCTCCGACGACGACGCCCGGCACGATCCACCAGAGCGGGTACGGCAGCCAGACGAACGGGACGAACAGGAGGAGCGAGATCGGCGGGTAGAGGACATCGACGTCGGGCCGGACGACGTACGGCCCGACCAGCTGGTGCGGCAGGTAGAACTGCCCGGTGTCGAGCCAGCGTCGGGCGACCGACACGTAGAAGGTGTGATCGGTGCCGATCGCATCTTGCCCCCCGATGTACGGCCAGAGGAACGAGAACTCCCAGGCGGCGAAGACGAGCAGGACGCCGGTCGCGGTCAGGATCGCGATGCGGGTCACGCGAGGCGAGGGCATCACGTGACCGCCCCCGCGATCTTGTGGCGCCTCTCGGCCCACGGCGCCAGGAGGGTCACGAGGAGAGCAAGCGTGTCTCCCCTGACCGCGGGCGATCCAAACACCATCACAAGAACTGCCAGGCGGAAGGAGACGTCGGGCTTCGCCGCCGCCGCGAGAGAGAGAGAACGGACCCGCCGACCAGGACGGCCGAGTTCATCCACGGCACTCCGGTCAGGGCGCTGAGGCTGAAGTCCTGCGGATAGATCTGTCCAGCGATCCCGATGTAGTCGAGGTGGGCCTGCACTCCGGCCCCAATGAGGCTCATGCCCAAACACACCGCCCCGACACCCAGTGCAACGCCGAGGGATCGCCAGTTGCGCTGGCCGGCCAGGAACACCAACAACGCCGCCGGACCCAACTTGAGCGCCGCCATCACGGCAATGAGGCCCCCCACCCACGCCTGTTCACGGTAGAGCCAGACAAGGACGACGCCCGTGATCAGAAACCCGTTCACGTTACCGACGAGCAGCTCGATGCCGATCGCCCAGCTGAGCATGCCGACCACGACCGCGGCGCGCAATCCGATCCTGAACAACAGGTAGGCAAGCGTGCCCCAGATCGCCGCGAAGGTGCCGAACCACCAGAGGTACCGGCCGAACTCGTTCGGGAGCGCCGCGAGCGGTCGCCATAGCACCGCGATGAATGGCGGCGACAGAAGGGGGACCGTCTCGTACGGTGGCCGAGGGGCGATCGGCCGATCACCGGGGCTGAGTGCGTACAGGGGATGCCCCGCATTCAATCGCTCGCCGGCAGCGATGTAGGTGATCGTGTCAGCGTTCACCTCCCAGGCCTGGGCCTTACCGTTCCAGTACAGCAGCGCCGCCCCCACGAGAAGCAACGCTGCCACTGCCGACGCGGGCCCGAGCCAGCCAGCCTCGGCAAGGCGCAGTCTCACGGCCCCGGCTTCCCTGAGGATCGACCGAGTTCCATCGGCAGGGCTGGTCAGCCGCCGGGCCGTCGGGGGACGCGCTCGCGCACCGGCTCGACGCGGCTCGACTGGGCCAGCCAGGCTGCGGTTCGGGCGAGGCCGTCCTCGAGAGTGACTTGCGGTGACCACCGGAGCATCCGGCGGATCTTCTCGATGTTCACAACGCGACGTCGGATGTTGTCGACGTCGCGACGATCGATGTGTTCGACCGTGATTTCCCTCCCCAGGGCCCTCCCGATGAGCAGGGCGAGCGCGTTCACCGAGATCTCGATCCCGGTACCGACGTTGAAGACCTCTCCTTCGGCTCGCGGGTGGACGGCGGTGAGCAGCGTCGCATCGACCGCGTCATCGACATAGGTGAAGTCGCGGGTCTGCTCGCCGTCCCCGTGGACGGACACCACGCCACTGGACGCGGCGCTCGCGAAGAACTTCGAGACGACACCGCAATACGGGTTGTCAGGACGCTGACCGAGCCCGTACACGTTGGAGTAGCGCACGACGCCGACCGGGAGCCCGTAGCTCTCGTAGAAGGCAAGACAGTAGTGCTCGCCCGCGAGT
>JAJYNP010000294.1 GCA_021786265.1 Chloroflexota bacterium | reverse complement strand
GTGCGGAAGTCGGCCAGGACCACGTTGCCGGTCAGAGAGAACAGCGCCTCGCTGAAGCCGTAGCGATCGCGCGCCTCGCGGGAGACGTGGAACTCCATCGCGGGCGAGCATAGCAGCCTGCCCCCCGCCACGGACGGTCGGGCGATGGGGCCACCGGTGAGCCTGGCGTCCCCGCGGCAGCCGCCCCGTGCGGCAGGGCGGACCTACGGCGCCGGCGTCGGCCCCGTCAGCACGCTCAGCTGCGAGAGCGCCGCCTTCACCAGGTTCATCTCCTCGCCGTACTGCGCGAAGTCCCCGGCGCGAAGCGCTGCCTGCGCCGCTTCGAAGTGCGCGTTCGCGTACGCGACGAGCGCCTTCACGTCGCCCGATGGCGGGGTGGCCCCCTCACCGGCGGGCGGCGCCGCGGCGGACGGTGCGGCCGATGCCCCCGGCGGCGACGATGCCCCCGGCGCGGCCGATGCCCCCGGCGACGTACCGGACCCCGTACCGGCCGTCGCCGGCGCGGCGAGCAGCGCGTTCAACGCGTCGGACAGCGTGGCGCCCCAGGCCACCTGGGTCGGCGACGCCACCACGATCCGCTGGAACTCGGGAAACTGGATGCTGGTCGACTGCAGGTAGATCGGCTCCAGGTACAGCAGCGACTGCTGGATCGGCACCACGATCAGGTTACCGCGCACCACGGTGGACCCGGACTGGTTCCACAGCGTGATCTGCGAGCTGATCGTCGGGTCCTGGTCGATGCGACCCTCGATCTGGGCGGGCCCGAGGATCGAGGTGTCCTTGGGGAAAGCGTAGACCACCACCTTCCCGTAGCTGGCGCCGTCCATCCGCGCGGCGATCCAGGCGCTCATGTTGGGGCGGCTGGTGGGCACCATGGGCTGGAGCAGCAGGAACTCCGGCGCGGGGGCACCCGGCATCCGCATCTCGACGTAGTACGCCTCGAGCGGGAGCTGCTGGCTGCTGGTCGGCTCGGACGGGACCGTCCAGAGGTCGTTCCGGTAGTAGAAGGTGGCCGGATCGGTCACGTGGTAGGTGGCGTACATCCGGGTCTGCACGTCGAACAGGTCCTCGGGGTAGCGCAGGTGTGCCTGCAGCCACGCGGGCATCTGCGCCTGCGGCTTGAACATGCCGGGGAAGACCCCTTCCCACGCCCGGATGATCGGGTCGGACGGGTCCGAGACATACATCGTGGTCACGCCCGTGTAGGCGTCCATCACGATCTTCACGCTGTTGCGCACGTAGTCGAACGGGTTCCCCTGCAGGCCGCTGGCGGCCGGGAGCGTCGACTGGTCGATCGGGGTCGCGTTGGGGAAGCTGGCGCTGGTGGTGTAGGCATCCTGCACGTAGGCGAGGCGCCCCTGATCCGTGATGACCAGGTACGGGTCCTTGTCGAACCGCAGGAACGGGGCCATGAGCGGGAGGCGGTCCGCCAGCGAGCGGTTGAACAGCAGCTGGCTCTTCGCGGTCACCTGGTCGCTGATCAGCAGGTTCAGGTCGTGGAACCGGAGGGCGAAGAGCAGGCGGGCGACCGGCGAACCGACCCCGATCCCGCCGGTCCCCTGCCACGTGGTGTAGGCCTGGTTGGTGCCGCCCGTCGCGGAGGATCCGCTCGGGCCCGTGGTCACCGGGTAGTCGAACTCCTGGGATGCGGCGTCGACCACCACCCAGCCGGTCTGCTTCTCCCCGAAGTAGATGCGCGGCTGCGCGATGGTGGGGGCGCCGCCGGTCGAGGCGGGCGGGATGTTGCTGATCAGGAGCTGCGGCAGGCCCTCGCTGGTGACCTCGTTGACCGGCGCCATGACCGCGCCGATCCCGTGCGTGTAGGTGATGTGCTGGTTGACCCACGACTGCCCGTTCGGGATGTTCTCGGGCGCGATCTCGCGGGCGGAGATCCAGACCTGCCGCTGCTGGCCGTCGATCTCGTACCGGTCGGCATCGACGTCGACGAACTCGTAGTACTGGCGCACCGTCTGCAGCTGGTCGATGGTGGAGCCGAGCGGGCGGTAATCCCACAGCCGCGCGTTTCCGAACGTCCCCTGGTCCGCCTGGATGGCAGCCTGCGTGAGTTCCCCCGACCCCTGGTATGACTGCTCCTGCCACTGGTCCAGCCCGTACGCCAGGCGCGTCATCTGGATGTTGTTCTGGATGTACGGCTGCTCGACGGCCAGCTCGTTGGGTTTGACGATCACCGCCTCGACGATCGCGGGGTAGATGCCCGCCAGCCCGACCCAGAGCACGAGCCACGCCCCGACCGCCGCGATCACGGGCCACCACCGGCGCTGGAAGGCCGAGAGGACGAGCACGATCGCGACGAGCACCGCGACCACCGTGAGCACGTCGTAGGCGAGGAAGCGCGCCGACTGGTCGGCGTAGCTGACGCCGGTCGCGACGCCCTGGGTGCTATAGCTCAATTCCAGCCGGTCGAGCTGGTACCCGGCCGCCGCGGCCACGAGCCAGAAGGCGGCGAGCACGGACACGTGCACGCGCGCCGGCCGGCTCGGCGCGAAGGATCCGCGCGCCATTGCCACGAAATGGCGGGCGGCGGCGATGGCGACGGCGGCGAGCAGCACGCCGCTCACCAGGCCCTGCACCAGCCGCAGGAACGGGAGATCGAACAGGAAGAACGAGATGTCCAGGCCGAAGATGGGGTCCGGGACCG
>JAJYNP010000105.1 GCA_021786265.1 Chloroflexota bacterium | reverse complement strand
AGCACGGCCCACGCCAGCTGGGGACCCACCACGGCGAAGGTGTTCTGCGACAGCACGTACGCGCGGATCGCGGAGCTCGAGTAGACCATCAGGATGCCGACCGCGGTCAGCGCCACGACCGACAGGATGATCAGGTACTCCGGCTCGTGGCGCTCGCGCTGCAGGCCCACGCCCCGCCCCGCCGCGGGCCGGCCCAGCCACGAATCGAGGGTGACGCCGAGGCGGGTCCGGATCCCGAGCGCACCGGAGGCCTGGGCTCGGGCGGCGCCGCGGCCGACCGGTCCCCGCGAGCCTCTCGAGCCCGCCTGGCGGCCCATGCCCGTGCCGCCCAGGAGCGGCCGCGGAAGTGCCGGATAGCGCCTCATGTGGCCCCTCCTCCTCTCCCTTCGCGCGGAGGGGCTCCCTCCCGCGCGGACTCCCGCGCGGACGCGAGCGCCGACACCGCGGACCGGAATGCGCGGCCACGCGCCGCGTAGTCCGCGAACATGTCGAAGCTGGCCGCCGCCGGGCTGAGCAGCACCGTGGCGCCTCCGGATCCGGCCGCCGCCATTGCCTCCCGTGCCAGCACGTCCGCCCGGGCCACCGCCGCCTCGAGCGTGGCGGCCCGCTCCACGTGCCGGTGCCCAGCACGCTCCAGCTCGCCGGCGAGCAGCGGCGCGGACTCGCCGATGAGCACCACCGCGGCCGCGCGCTCCGCGGTCTCGCGTGCCAGGGCGTCCAGCGGCACGCCCTTGTCCTGGCCGCCGGCGATCAGGACGATCGGCCCGGCGAAGCTCCGCAGGGCGGCGATCACCGCGTCCGGCTGGGTGCCCATGGAATCGTTCACGTACAGCACCCCGTCCAGCCGGTCGACCGGCTCCAGGCGGTGCTCCACCGCCTGGAAGGCGGCCACCGCGCGGCGGATGCCGTCCGGGGCGATCCCGAAGAGCAGGCCGACCGCCACCGCGGCCAGCACGTTGCTGACGTTGTGGGCGCCCGGCAGCGGGATCTCGTCGAGGGGCAGGACCCGGCCGCCCGGGCCCAGCGGGGCCCGCCCACCGCCCGCCAGCGCGAGCCGGTCGACCGCGTCGGCGGTGAGCCACCCGTCGGTCGTCCCCACGCCGCCCGGCATCGGCCGCTGGCGGCGGTACATGACCGTCCGGGTGCGCCCGAGCGCCGCGTACGCGGCACTCACCGGGTCCTCGGCGTTCAGGACCAGCGCCCCGTCGGGCTCCACCAGCTCCGCGAGCCGGCGCTTCACCGCCCGGTACGCCTCGACCGTGCCGTGCCGGTCGAGGTGGTCCTGCGTCACGTGGGTGTACACCGCCACGGTCGTGCCGCGCGCGAGCGTCGGGAGCTGCAGCTCCGAGAGCTCGAGGACCACCCGGTGCTGCGGGGTGAGCCCGGGAAGCCGCTCCACCAGCGGGGTCCCGATGTTGCCGCCGAGCAGCACGGGGTGCGCCCCGGCGCCCAGCACCGCGGCGCAGAGCGAGCTCGTGGTGGTCTTTCCCTTGGTGCCGGTGACCCCGATGGTGGGGGCCGGGCAGAGCCGCAGGAACAGGTCCACCTCGCTGACCACCGGCACCCGGCCGGCGGCCTCCAGCGCGCCGAGCGCCGCCCGCAGCCGGGGCTCGGTGGTGGGGAAGCGGCTGCTGATCGACGGCGAGCAGGCCACCAGCGCCTGCCCCCGGAGGGCGTCCGTGGGGTCGATCTCCGGACCCGCCAGCAGGCGGACGGGCCGCCCTTCCAGCGCCGCCAGCGCGCCCTCCAGGTCCGCGGCGGGGCGGACATCGTAGGCGGTCACCTGCGCACCGCGGTCGGCCAGGAACCGCACCAGCGCGATGCCGCTCCGGGCCAGGCCGAGCACGGCCACCGGCCGCCCCGAGAACGAATCGAGCGTGAGCCGGTCCAGGTCGACCGCGGTCGTCGCGTCGGTCATCTCCGCGCCCGCCCTCATGTGAGCATGTGGAGCGACGAGAGGAACAGCACCACGCCGAGCATCGCGGCCAGCGCGGCCACGATCCAGTACCGGAGCGTGATCTTCTCCTCGTCCCACCCGCCGAGCTCGAACTGGCCGTGGATCGGGGTCCACCGGAAGACCCGGCGGCCGGTCGTCTTGACGGAGACCACCTGCACCACCACCGACCCGGCCTCGATCACGAAGATGATCCCGATGATGGGCAGGATCAGCGCCTGGCCGGTGATCAGTGCCGTGACGGCCAGGGCGGCGCCCAGGGATAACGACCCCGAATCCCCCATGAACACCTGCGCGGGGTGGACGTTGAACCAGAGGAACCCGAGCAGGGCGCCGATGATGATGGTGCACAGGATGGCCAGGTTGGTCTGGTTCGGCACGTTCAGCAGCGCGATGATCAGGTAGGCGATGTAGCTGAATACGAGCGTCCCGGCGGCCAGCCCGTCCAGGCCATCGGTGATGTTCACGCCGTTGCTGGCGCTGATGATCGCGAACGCCGCCACGGCGATCCAGATCCACGGGCCGACGTTGAAGTCCCCGACGAATGGGACGCGGAAGCCGGTGAAGTCGTAGTGCCGCTGCAGGTAGATGGCGGCCGCGATGGCCACGATGGTCTGCCAGAGCAGCTTCTGCCGGGCCGTGATCCCCTCGCCCCGTCGCGCGTTCAGGTAGTCGTCCACCGCGCCCAGGATCCCCACGCCGCCGAGTGCCGCGAGCGGCGCGT
>JAJYNP010000104.1 GCA_021786265.1 Chloroflexota bacterium | reverse complement strand
GGCGAACTCGACGACCGGCGTCATCCCGTCGAGCCGCTCCGCACAGCCCGACTCCTCCAGCAGCCGGTTGCACCAGGCGACGAGCTCGCGCTCGTCGGAGAAGCCGTAGCCGTCGAGGACCCGCAGCGTCCCGCCGGTCTTCACCGACCAGTGGGCGGCGCCGTTGAAGTGGACCTCGGTCGTCTCGGGGTCCTCGAGCAGCTCGCGGGCCCTGATCGCTGCCGGGGAGAGGGAGTGGATGAGCGTCATGTCGTTCCTATCGGCCCCCGGGGCCAGCGGATGAACGCCCGGAGAGGAACGAGCATGCCACCGACTGGGCACCCGGCAACGCTAAAGCGGCGCGGATCGTGGGCCGTAGGTGACCACGGTCGTCGTCCGAGAGAAAGGAGCATCCCATGCCAAAGGGCGTGCTTGCTGCCGCGACGCTCGCCATCGCTGCCAGCACGGCGCTGCTCCCATCAGCGACCGCCTCGTCCGCCTCGCCCAAGGACTGGTCGGGGAGCTGGGCGCTCGCGCGCACTGAGGTCAAGCCAGGTACGTCTCCCGACTTCCAGCTCACCCAGAGCGGGGACACGCTCAGCGGCTGGATGCCCTGGCGCGGCTGCACCGTCCGCAACCTCTTTGGCTACGTTGCCGGTGACCATGCCGTGCTGCTCGTGCAGATGTCGAACCACGCGCTCGTCACCGCCGACATCGCCCTGGTCAAGTCCGGCGACGTGATAAGTGGCACCTACCACGTAGCCGTTGGCGCGTGCGCCCCACGCGCAGGGGCGCTCCACGCGATCCGACTCGACACCTCCAGCGCTGCCGGCCCTCCGCTGGCGAAGTTCGGCGGGACCGGCTGAACGACCGCGGAGCCGGCCAACCCGCACGCCGCGGCCAAAAGCGGTGCAGGCCGGCGGCCGGCTGGCGACGGCAATAAGCACCACGGCTCGGCCGTGCCGGCCCTCGCCGGACAAGGTGTGATCTTGATAGCCTGTGCGGATGCGGCGAAAGACCGTCTCGCTCTCCGAGTCCGCCGCCCTTGCGATCGACCGCATCGCCCGGCTGCACAAGACCAACGCCTCCTGCGTCGTCGAGGCCGCCGGCACCCTGCTCGCCGAGGGCGGGCCGGGCGCGGACGCCCTGCGACGCCGCATCGTCGCCGACCGCCGCGGCGGAAAGCGCGCTGGCGCGGGCCGCAAGCCAAGCCCCTGACTGAGGTGGCCGGCGAGCTCCGGCCCGCCAAGGTGGCCGCTCGAGCACGGCCTCGGACACGAACAGGGCCGAGGATCGCTCCCCGGCCCTGTTCGTGACTTCTACACCTGCTGGTCCGTCGAGCGTGGCGAGGTGCGCACACCCGACGCGCACATCATCGCCGAACCCGGCGGCCGCTGCACGCATTGCGCGCTCGCACCGGTGGTGATGCGGCCCGGATCCGCTCTCCGAAGGGCGGTGCGGCTTCGTCCGCGCCGGCGCGGACCACGGCAGCGAGAGCCGCGGGAAAGGGTGCTCGCGAGGTCGCCTCCCGGTGGGCTCACCGCCGGCGCCTCGCCCCAGTCTCGTGCAGACTCCTGCCGCGGCGGCGGTCTCCCACCAGCAGCCCCGACGCAGGGCCAAGCCATGTCCGACGGCGTACAGTGATGTACATGTCCACGATGACGGTGAGCGAGGCACGAGCGGCGCTCCCCGAGGTCCTCGACCGGGTCGAGCACGGAGAGGAGGTGACGATCACCCGGCACGGCCGCCCGGTGGCGATCGTCGTTCGGCCCGACACGCTTCGCAGCCGCCGAGCCGCGCGTGCGCTCTCGGCGGCCGAGCAGGTGAGCAGGACCATTGCCTCGGCCCGAAACCGCGCGCTCCCCCATGCTGCCGGCATCACGGCCGAGCGCGCCGAGGAGCTGGTCAAGCAGGTGAGGACCGGCCGAGACGCGCGCCGGTGATGGACGCGTTCGACGCGGACGTGCTGATCTACGCCGCGGTCCCAGCTCATGAGCTCGGCCGGCGCGTACGGGCGTTGTTCCCAAAAGACCCGCCCGCTGCCTCTGGTCGACTGGCCGGGGTCGGATCGACGCTCCTTGTCCCGGAGCTGCTCACAAGGCCCACCCGCGATGGCGCAAAGGACGAGGTCGCCGCCTTGGCCGCACTGCTCGCCCGACTCGACCTGCGCCCGCTCGACGAGGCGACCGCCGCGCTCGCGGTCGCGCTCGGCGCCTCCTACAGCCTCAAGCCCGCGGACGCAGTCCACCTCGCCACGGCGGTGTCCGCAGGTGCCGATCGCTTCATCACGAACAACGCGCGGGACTTCTCCCGCTCTATCGAAGAGGTCGCGGTCACCTACCCGGGTGATCTGGCTTGAGCCCGGCTTCCGCAGCGCGCGCCGGCAACGGCGTCGCGTCCGCTTCCGCCGATATGCGCGGTGTGGGACACCGCCTCTCTGGGATGGTGGTCGGCGGCTCGGCACTCGGGGTGCCGGGCGCGTCGGTCCTGCACCACTGCTGCTTCGAGCGACGGCCTAGCGCGATGTCGATCGCCGTGGCCATCGCCGGCCTCCGCGCCGGCGCCATGGCGGCAGATTCGAGAGGGTTCGACCTCGATAAGGCAGAACCAACGAGCGTAGAGAACCTGCGCCGCCTCGAGGATCGGATCGTCGCGTTTGCAGGGGTCTCCCATTTCGAGGGCAAGGACTTCGGCGCTGTGCTC
>JAJYNP010000376.1 GCA_021786265.1 Chloroflexota bacterium | reverse complement strand
CGAGCCAGCGAGTAAGGCGCGACATGGGTTCCTCCGAGCGTGGAACGCGTGGGAGCCGACAGGGTTGCCGGCAGGACCATCACGAGGTCCTCCAAGTGTCGGAGGCGGTCTCCGGACTGTCAAACGGCGGCTCCCGGCCGGTGCGTCACGGCCGGTTGACGAGTCGTTGTGCCCTCCGAGGTGGTCGACCCGGTCGCAAGGCGGGAGCCCATGCGCGGGACCTACCAGCGCGAGTTCGCCCGCCCGTCGTGGCGTCCGTTCTAGGGCATCACAAGGCGGCCAGCGACCGTGGTGCACGCTGCGATTGCGAGCCGTGCAGCGAACGGTTGTTACCTGACACGACCGCCTGCATCGAGCGCGACCGCCGAACGTGTCCTCTAGCCCTGCGCCGTTGTTGCAACAACCGGTGTCGCCGTCTCGGTGAGCCGCCGCGCCCAGACAACCGCAGACTCAGCCTTGTCTCTCGGGACGATGAGGACGCCGTATTGTGCATTGTTCTTGATCGCCAGCAGCCGGCCAAGATCACGAGCCATCTGGTCTCCGCCTGGCATGACGGACTTCACCAACTCCACCGCCTCCTCGTGGTCCTGCCCGCGTGCCCGCCGCTGGAGAGACGCACAGCATGCCGCGTCCGCGGCCGCGATTCCGGCCAGCACTGCGAGCGAGGCGGCAACGCTCGTCAGGGCGAGTTGGGGGTCGTCGGGCTGTGCGAGGACAAGGTCCGCGACGACCAGGAATGACTCGGCCTGGCGCAGTCGCGTCTGAGCATCGCCTCGATCGCACGTCGCGACGCGACTTCCCGCTCGCGGGCTCATCGACGCACCCGAGCAGGAAGCCGGCCAACGAGGTCGTGCAGCGGCGTGCCCATGAGATGCACGCCATCGGTGAGCCAGGCGTCGACCAACGGGTCTTGGGCAGCGACGTGTTCGGCCAGTCGCTCGCGCCCGACGTCGAAGACCTGACATCGGTTGCCCGTCCATGCCTGCACGCGTTCTCGCAGACGGTCGACTTGCTCATCCCACTGGTCGGCCGACCCGATCTCGTCCGGGCGAACGATCAGCACGTCGAAGTCACTCGACGCGTCGCCGTCGCCTCGAGCCGCGCTGCCGAACAACGAGACGTGCAGCGGTCGGAGCGGCCACGAGTCCGTTTCCTGGGCGATTCTGGTATGAAGTCTGAGCTTGAGGCGAACGAGCTCCTCCAACGCTGGCCACGCCAGATGGTCGCGGTTGGCGATGTACAGGATGGCTCCCCCACGCTCTTCCGCCAGCACCAGCCCCTGCCGCACGAGCCGTGCGAGGACAAGCTGCACGCCCCGCACGCTCCCGGTTCCCGCGAGGCGATGAACCTCCCGTCCGGACAGGGGTCTGGTCGTCCCCGCCAGCACCTCGATCACCGGGGCGTCGAGGGTCGGAATGATGCCGCGAATCGGGTGCGCTACGTCCATCGACCGAATACTAGACGATCCGACTGAATAGTCCAGTCGCCATGTGGATACTTGAGTAGTCACCAAGAGTCATCGGGGAGGGAGATCCCGCTCGACGGCCGCTCGGCGATCTCAGCGTTCCCGTGGAGGCAGTCGTGGGGAGGTCGCCGAGGGGCAGGCCACGTCCGTGCCGCCCGCCTGGCGCGTGTCGCCGTGGCACCGGTGGTCGGGCCGCGTATCATCCGCTGCGATGACAGAGCGAGGGCTGCCCATCGTCGACGGCGCATCGGCCTGCCCGTTCGTTGCCTTCGAGGGCGATCGCGACGAACGGTCGATCCGAGCCGACCACCGTCACCGCTGCTATGCGGAAATCCGGCCGGCGCCGAGGGCGCTTGCCCATCAGGAGGCGTACTGCCTCTCTCCGGCATTCCCGGCCTGCCCGACGTTCCAGGATTGGGCGCGTCGCGAGGCTGCGCGGGCTCACCCGGCGACCCTGATTGAAGATGAGCCGACCGAGCGCGACCTCGAGCGCGACCTCGGCCGTTCGCGGACGACGGACGACCGTGTGCCGGGTCGGCCGGGCCGACGGGACTGGGCATCGCCTCCCCCGTGGGCCAGCGGGTCGGCCGGCGGGTCCGCCGATGGGCCGGGCGCCGGTGGGCGGGGCGCCGAGCCGGTCGCTCGACAGGGGACCCCGCTGCCGCCCGAGGCCCGCGGCCTGGCCGACGCACCAGCCTTCCTCGCCGGTCGCGAGCGGTCGGCAGCCCCCGGAGGGTTCTGGGCCACCGGACGACCGGATACCGGTCCGCCGGCCCGACCAGCGCCGCCGGCCCGACCAGCGCCGCCCGCCCGACCTCCGGTATCCGGGCGCCCTGCGTCCGGGATCTCCGGCCCGGCCGGGCTGGGCACCGTGGCGATCGGAGGGATCGCGAGCAGCGACGAGACCGACAATGATCGGGGTGGCGTCGTGGAGGCCGGTGTCATCGGCGCGGACGGTGGCGCCGATGACGCGTCCGCGCTCCATGCTCCCGGTCCGAGCAGATCGCGTCGGTCCGCCAGTCGCCGACCGAGCGTCGGCGACACCCGCCACGCCGAGCGCAGCCTCCGCGGGCCTTCGTGGGAACGGCCCCTGCGGTTCGAGGCCTACCCGACCCTGAAGACGCGAATGGGGATGCCCGATGTGCCGCGGGTCGCCGTCGGATTCGGGGCCCTGATCATCGCCGCACTTGCCCTCTTCTTCATCCCGCCGCTCCTCATC
>JAJYNP010000077.1 GCA_021786265.1 Chloroflexota bacterium | reverse complement strand
CCCGCGCTCCGGATCATCGTCGAGCAGACGGATCGGCTGACCAGGCTGGTGGCGCAGCTGCTGACCGTCTCGCGCCTGGAGGCGGGGATCCTCCATCCGCGCGAGGAGGTGGTGGCGCTGGCGCCGATGATCCGCCGGGCCTGGGAGAGCCTCGGGCATGACGAGGTGCGGTTCTCGCTCGAGGACGATTCGGCAGGCTGGCTGGCGGTCGCCGACCGGGACTGGGTCGACCAGGTGGTCTGGGCGCTGCTGGACAACGCGGTCAAGCACGGCGGCGGCGAGCCGATCGAGGTGGCGATCCGCGTGGAGCACGCGGGCGACGGCCCGGCGGAGCGCGCCGGGGCCCACGCGGTCGAGGGCACCGGGGGCCAGCCGCCGGGCGGCCCATCCGTGGTCGACCGGCTCGTGGTGGCCGTCCGCGACCACGGACCGGGCGTGTCGGACGTCGCGCGCGAGCGCCTCTTCGATCGGTTCGCGACGGGAGCAGCCAACGGCGGGACCGGGCTCGGGCTGAACGTCGCGCGCGGATTGCTGCAGGCGATGGGCGGTTCGATCGTCGTGGAACACCCGGGCGAGGGAGCGGCCTTCGTCTTCACGATCCCGGCCGAGCGCCCGGAGGAGGCTTGAGCGCGACCGGGACGGGAGCTCAGGTGGGGGCCCCGGATCGGCGCCCCGACACGGCCCGGTAGACCGCGACGACGATGATCGCGCCGATCACCGCGATCACGACGCTCCCGATGTTGAGCCCGGTGACGGTGCCGAACCCCAGCACCGACGCGACGAAGCCACCGACGATCGCGCCGACGATCCCGAGGACGATCGTCCCGACGACGCCCTCACTGGATCCGATGATCACGTTGGCGGTGAACCCGGCGATCGCCCCGAGGACGATCCAGGCGATGATGCCCATGCAGTCTCCCCTCCGTTCCGTGCGCTGCGGGCCGGATACAAGGATCGCCGTCCCGGACGGCAGGGGGACTACAGCACGTGCCGTGAAGCTTGCATTCAGGGCACGGGTCGCGAGACCATCCCCGCGTGACTGGACCACAGAGGTCGCGAGCCACCCCCGCCGGCGCCGACACCGGCGCAAGCGCGGGCCGCGAGCGCGCGCGGGCAATGCCGTACGGCGGACCCCACGATCCGGGCGTCGCGGACGCTGCCGGGCGCGCCGCCGCGCTCGAGGACGCCGCATCCCAGCCGATCGCGACGCCGTCAGGCGGGTGGATCCGCGTGGGTACGGCCTCCTGGACCGATCCGACCATGACCGCCCACGGCGTCTTCTACCCGGCCGATTCACGCACCGCCGAGGAGCGCCTCGCCTTCTACGCGCACCAGTTCCCGATCGTGGAGGTCGACGCGACCTACTACGCGCTGCCGTCGCAGGCAACCTCGGAGCTGTGGGTCCGCCGCACGCCCCCCGACTTCACGTTCGACGTGAAGGCGCACGCGCTGATGACCGGCCAGCCGACCGAGACCCGCCGGCTGCCGAAGACGATCCGCGACGCGCTGCCCGCCGACCTTGCGGGGAAGCCCCGCCTCTACGGCAAGGATCTTCCCCCCGAGTTGCTCGACGAGGCCTGGCGTCTGTTCGCGGAGGGCATCGAGCCGCTGCGCGCCTCGGGTCAGCTCGGTTCGGTGCTGCTGCAGTATCCGCGCTGGGTGTATCCCTCGTCGGAGGCACGGGACGCGATCCTCGAGGCGCGGGAACGGCTGGGCGATCTTGCGTGCGCCGTCGAGTTCCGCAGCGCCTCGTGGCTCAACGAGAAGAACGCCGAGCGGACGCTCCGCTTCCTCGCCGACCACGCGCTCCCGTACGTGATGGTGGATGGGCCGCAGGGGCTGCCCAGCAGCATGCCGCCGGTCGTGGCGGTCACCTCGCCGGACCTCTCGATCGTGCGGTTCCACGGCCGGCGAGCCGAGACGTGGGAAGCGCCGGGCATCCCGACCGTGGAGCGCTTCCGCTACCTGTACGGCCGCGCCGAGCTCGCCGAGTGGGTCCCGCGCATCCGGGAGGCCGCCACGGCCGCCCGCGAGACGCACGTCCTGCTGAACAACTGCTTCGCGAACTACGGCACGACCAACGCACGGGAGATCGCCGCGCTGCTGCGGGACGTCCGACTCGACTGAGCAGGGCCCCGGCGCCATTGGGCCCGGCCGGGCAGGACCGTTGGCCCTTTGGTGGGGCAACGCAGTCGTCGACTCTGGTGGCGGCACTCAGGGCACACCCGCATGGGTACCGCGGCGGGACGGGCACTTCCCGCCGCGACCCGACCCCTTTGTCCCGCCGCGTGCCGTCCCCACTGGCAGAAGATCCCGGGTACCCGGGCCACCCGTTCAGCACGGCGCCGGTGGGGCGGCCGGCCGGGCAGAGGCGGTCAGCGCGGCAAAGGCGGTCAGGCCGGCTGGCGCAGCCCTCCGGACGGGACCGGCGGGGCGGCCGGCAGCGTCACCCGGAACGTGGAACCCACGCCCTCGACGCTCGCCACCGAGACCTCGCCGCCGTGGTCCTCCGCGATGTGCCGCGCGATCGCCAGCCCCAGTCCCGTGCCCCCGCCACCGCGGACGCGCGCCTTGTCGACCTTGTAGAAGCGCTCGAAGACCCGCGACACGTCCTCGGCCGGGATGCCGACACCGTGGTCCTCGACCTCGAGCACGACGGAGCCCGGCATCGCGGCAGCCCCCTCC
>JAJYNP010000059.1 GCA_021786265.1 Chloroflexota bacterium | reverse complement strand
CTGTTCATGCGGAGCAGGTCGAGCAGGTAGTCGGCCTTCGCCGGGATGACCTCCAGCGCGCCCCAGCGCGCGTTGTCGCCCGGGTCCACCTCGGCCTCGACCTGGTGCAGGTGCGTGATCGCGGGCGGCTGGCCGCCTCCGTAGGCGGCCGGGTTGGAGGACGACCACAGGTCGTTGCGCACGACGATGGGCTCGGCGATCTCGCGGCCCGGTGGGATCGCCAGTGAGCGGCTGCCGGTGGACGGCGGGATCGCGGGCGTCGTGTCCGGCCGCGGCGCGTCCCCGGGCTTCAGCGCCACCGCAGCACACCCTTGCGCCACGCGTAGGCCAGCCCGAGCATCAGGATCCCGACGAAGATCGCCATGCTCACCAGGCCGCCCAGCAGCACGTCGCGGAAGACGATCGCCCAGAGGTAGACGAACACCACCTCGATGTCGAAGGCGACGAACAGCAGCGCGTAGATGTAGAACGAGAAACCGAAGCGCCCCCAGGTGTCACCGAACGTGTCGATGCCCGACTCGTAGGGGAGCCCCTTGTGACGATCGCCCCGGTTCCGGTGACTGATCAGCCAGGCCAGCCCGATCGTCAGGAAGACGAACGAGGTGCCGGCGATCAGGAAGCCCAGGACGTACCAGAGTCCGGTCACGTTTCCTCATCACGAAGCGCCAGGCGCCGCGGACAATGCTCGGGACGCGCCTGTTGGTGGGCGCCATTCTATCGCAGAGCGGCCGGTTGCCCGACGCGCACCGCGCTCAGCGGATGCCTCGCAGCAGCAGCGGCACCCCGGGTCCCACCAGCGTGTGGCCGCCGAGAAGGATCGGGACGGCCGAGCCGGCGGCTGCGGCCGTCAGGTCGCGCAGCCAGCGGTCGGCGATGGACGCCGGTCGAAGCAGGTCGGAGGCGAACCGGTCCTCGTCGGAGGGCCAGGCACGCTCGTCGGGGCCGGCACGGTCCGCGATCAGGACCCGGCTGTCGAGGATGGCTGCATCGGCGAGCTCTGCGACGATCGACGGAAGCGCGTCGGGGCCCCGCGCTGCGAGCAGGCGGCCGATCGTGGCGCGGACCGGCCGGACGGGGTCGGCGGTGGGTGCCGGCCGGGTCGGGCCGCCGGTTCGCGTGCCGCGCGTGGAACCTCCACGTGCCGCATCGCGCTCGGCACCACCGGGCGGCGTCCCGCGCGTGGCACCGCCAGGAGGCGTCCCGCGCTCGGCATCGCCCGGAGGCGTCCCCATCGCCAGCGTCGACGACGCGCGCAGCCCGCGCTCCTCGGCGAGAAAGCGCACGCGACAGCGAACGTGCCGCTCGAGCCACGCGAGTGTCCGGGACGAGCTGCGCCCGAACACCAGCAGCTCGCGACGCGGGTCGGACCCGACGGCGCGGACCTCGTCGAGTCGCGGGACCGACAGTCCGTGCGCGGCCGCGATGCGGGACAGCATGATGGGCGGGCCGCCGGCGAGTGCCAGGAGCGCGAGATCCAGCGGCGTGTCCAGGTCGAGCGCCAGCCGCTCACGCCCGGGCAGCTCCGCGATCGAGTAGCCCGCGACCTCCTCCAGCCATCGCGGGAGCGCGTTGTCCGTCCGCAGCGGCGGCAGCTCTCGGAGCGTGGCCGCCTCCGCGACTGCGCAGACGTCGGACGAGTAGCGGTTGTTGGTGAGTGCGGCGCGGCGCGGGGTGGCGGCAAGCTCCACCAGCCGGCGCGCATCGTCGGACCGGAGCCGCGGGACGGCCCCGCTGCCGAGCACCACGCACGCCTCGATCCCTTCGTCGCGTACCAGCCCGGCCAGCGCTTCCCCGAACGATCCGCCCGTCGCGGCGAGCAGCGGGGGCAGGGCTCGGTCGCGCGGCACGTCGTGGGTGCCCCGCGGCGCGTGGGTGCTCCCGACCGCGTGGGCGCTCCCGACCGCGTGGGCGCTCCCGACCGCGTGGGCGCTCCCGACCGCGTGGGCGCTCCCGACCGCGTGGGCGCTCCCGACCGCGTGGGCGCTCCCGACCGCGTGGGTGCCCCGGGGCACCCTGCCGTCCCCGACCGCCTGGGTGCCCCGTGGTGCGTGGCCGCCCCCGACCCCGTGAGTGCCCGCGTCGACGTCACCCATCACCCTCGCGCCTTTCCCCGCCACGAGCAGGACCCGACTGGCCCCCACGCGACGGAACAGCGCCACCTGGTGCTCGAGCAGGGTCTGCCGGGCGACGGCGAGCAGGGCGGTCAGTGGGGGGTCGTCCGCACGTGGCGGCCGGTGGAACACGATGACGGTGACGTTCCGCATGGCCGCCCGAGTGTAGCCGGGGCGCCCGGCCGGAGGACCGCCTCGCCCGCGCATCCGCAGTAGCCTTGCTGCCACCAGCAGGGGAGATCCCGATGTCGAGACGCCGGACCGCCACCGCGTTCGCCGCGCTCGCGGCAGGTGTCGTGGTCGCCGCCGCGCGGTCGAGACGCCGCCGAGACCGCGCACGCGACGAGGACCCCGCAGATCCCGCGGGGAGGCTGATCGGCGACGTCGCGGCCTACGACCTGGGGTCGCGTCTGTTCTACGGGCCCATCTTCCGGCACGTCGCACGGGAGGTCGCGGCCGTCACGCCTCCGGGGGCCGCGGTGCTGGAGGTCGGGTGCGGGCCCGGTCACCTGGCGATCCGGATGGCGCGCGACCACGGGCTGCGGGTCACCGCATCCGACCTCGACCCGGCGATG
>JAJYNP010000192.1 GCA_021786265.1 Chloroflexota bacterium | reverse complement strand
CCGCCGCGTTCGCCGGGCTTGCCCGCTCGCTGCCGGCCCTGGCGTACTCACAGGAGATGCAGGGCCGCGCCTCGGCGCTCGGCTACGACTGGCCCGACGTCGAGGGCGTCATCGAGAAGCTCGAGGAGGAAGCCGTGGAGCTGCTCGAGGCGCGGACGGACGCCGAGCGTGCCGAGGAGTTCGGGGACCTGCTGCTGGTCCTGGTGAACCTGGGGCGCAAGCTCGGCGTCGACGCGGAGTCCGCGCTCCGCGCGGGCAACGCCAAGTTCGCGCGCCGCTTCGCGCTCGTCGAGCGGTTCGCGGAGGAGCGCGGCCGCGCCCTCGATACGATGACCTTCGAGGAGCTCGACGAGCTCTGGGACAGAGCCAAGGCCGTGGAGCGCACGACCGCAACCGGGGAGGAACACGCATGAGCATCGGCGCCGCGCCGTATCGTCACGACGGCCGGCTGCCCGGCCAGCTGCGTCCCGTGACCCTGCAGCTGGGCGTGCAGAAGTGGGCCGAGGGATCGTGCCTGATCCGCGTCGGCGACACCCACGTGGTGTGTGCGGCGACGATGGAGGACCGGACGGCACCGCACCTGCGGGGCAAGGGCCTCGGCTGGGTCACCGCCGAGTACTCGATGCTCCCCCGCGCGACCTCCGAGCGGACGCCGCGCGAGGCGGTGAAGGGCCGCCAGGGCGGGCGCACCCAGGAGATCCAGCGGCTGATCGGCCGCTCGCTGCGGGGCGTGGTCGACCTCGCGAAACTCGGCGAGCGCTCGGTGGCGATCGACTGCGACGTGCTGCAGGCGGACGGGGGCACGCGCACCGCGTCGATCACGGGGGGGTACGTGGCGCTGGTGCTGGCACTGCGCAGCCGGGGGCTGGAAACCGCGCTCAGCGGGCGGGTCGCGGCGGTGAGCGTCGGGATCGTGGAGGGGCGCCCGGTGCTCGACCTCGACTACGAGGAGGACTCGCACGCCGAGGTCGACTTCAACGTCGTCGGCACCGACGCGGGGACCTACGTCGAGGTGCAGGGGACCGCGGAGGGAAAGCCGTTCGACCGGGCCTCGATGGCGACGCTGCTGGCGCTCGCGGACGACGGCCTGCGCGCCCTCTTCGCCGCCCAGGCGGAGACGCTCGGGCAGCCCGGTCGCTGAACCCGTGCGCACCCTCGTCGTCGCAACCCGCTCGGCCCACAAGCTCGCCGAGCTGCGAGAGCTTCTGCACCTGCCCGACACCCGCCTGGTCTCCCTGGACGACGTGGGGGTGCAGGAGGAGGCCCCGGAGGACGGCGACACGTTCGAGTCGAACGCGGTCTTCAAGGCCCGTTATTACTCCGAGCGCACCCGGCTGCCCACGCTCGCCGACGATTCGGGAATCGAGGTCGACGCCCTCGGGGGTGGCCCCGGGGTGCGTACGCGCCGCTATGCGGGTGAACGTGCGACCGACGAGGAGAACAACGAGAAGCTGCTCCGCGAGCTGCGCGGGTTGCCGCCGTCGCGGCGCGGGGCCCACTACCGGTGCGTGCTCGCGCTGGTGGAACCGGGCCGGCCACCGGGCAGGGCCGGCACATCGGGTGGGTCGGACGCACCGGCCGTCGTGATCCGCCGCGGGACCTTCGAGGGCCGCATCGCGACCGAGCCGCGGGGCAGCGGCGGGTTCGGCTACGACCCGATCTTCGAGCCGGCATGGGAGCCGCCGGGCGGCCGGACCGTGGGGCTGTACTCGGCGCGGGAGAAGAACCGGGTCTCGCATCGCGCCGCCGCGGCCCGCGCGATGCGCCGCGTCCTCCGGGCGCGTGGCTACTGAAGGTCCGCGGGCAAGCACCCGGTGAACCTGCCCGATCTCGTGCTGGTGGCCGGCGCGGCCTTCGTGGCGGCCACGCTGGCCGCGGTCGCGGGCTTCGGAGGCGCGGCCGTGCTCCTTCCGGTCCTGGTCGCCTCCTTCGGTGTGCGCGATGCCATCCCGATCCTGACGGTGGCCCAGCTGATCGGGAACGGGAGCCGCGTCTGGTTCAACCGGCACGAGCTGCAGCTGCCGGTCGTCGGCTGGTTCGCGCTCGGCGCCGTTCCGTTTGCCTTCGTCGGCGGTCTGCTGTTCGCCTCCGCGCCACTTTCGCCCCTGACGCGTCTGCTCGGCCTGTTCCTGCTCCTCACGGTCGCGTGGCGGCACGTCCGGCCGGGCCCGCCACGGCGGCCTCCGCTGCGTGGATTCGTCCTGATCGGCGGGCTCTTCAGCTTCCTCTCCGCGCTGCTCGGCAGCGTGGGACCGCTGATGGCGCCGTTCTTCCTGGCCTTCGGCCTGGTCAAGGGCGCCTACATCGGGACCGAGGCCCTCTGCACCGTGGTGATGCACGTGACCAAGCTGGTCGCCTACGGCCAGGCGTCGATCCTCTCGGCACGGTCGGTGGCCATCGGCGTGGCGATGGGCCCCCTGATGATCGCGGGGTCCGCGCTTGGCAAGCGCATCGTGGACCGGCTGCCCGAGCGCGCCTTCGTGGTGATCATCGAGGGAGTGCTGGTGGTGGCTGGCCTCGCGTTCCTGGTGGGCGGGTAGTTCCGGCCGCGATGCTGGTCAGCGGCCAGTCGCCGCTGCTGGCGCTGGTCAGCCCGCGCCCGGTGCCCGCCTGCCGCCCCGGAGCTCGAGCGCGGTGGAGTAATGTGCCATATTGACGCTCACAACCGTCGGGGTGTGGCGCAACGGTAGC
>JAJYNP010000127.1 GCA_021786265.1 Chloroflexota bacterium | reverse complement strand
CCGACGCTCGAGACCGCCGTCGCTCGCCTGACCGCCACCCTGGACGAAGCATCGGCCTGACCACTACATGTTGTGGTCGGCGGACTTGTCCCGATAAGCATGACTTACCTTACCTGAGATCGCACGGTATTCCAACTACTTCCGATAAGGTAAGTTATGTCTATAACCCTGGCACGATCGAGAATCCGGCGGCTGCGAAGTCGCCGTCCAGTGCGAAGGCGACGCCAATGGCCTCCCGCGCCATGACGGCGAAGCTGACGTGGTCCACGAACGACGTCCCGGTCGGCAGGCTGCCCCGATACCGCGCCAGCGCCGCGCCATGGACGGCGGGTTCGACCGGCAGGAGGTCGATGGCGGGCAGGATCTCATCGACGAGCACGATCACGGCGTCGGTGCCAAGCCGACGACGGGTGACGGCGATCGCCTCCGCGACGACATAGCCGTGGGTGACGAGTTCGTCGGCCTCGAGGCTGGCGAAGGTCTCGCGGACGGACTCGTGCCGCGGATCATCGGCGTCGAGATGCGCGATGAGTGCACTCGTGTCGACAAAGACGCGCTTCACCAAGTCGAGTCGCCGGCGATCTCGTCGTGCCGCGCGGATACGTCACCGGTCCCCGAATGAAAGCGCCCGGCCGCGGCGAGTGCCCGCTTGAACCTCGCCCCGCGGTCGCCCGGGTCTGGCGGCACGACGCGGTCGACCGCTTCGCGGACCACCTCGGCGATCGGCACCCGCCGACGGCGCGCCTCCGCGCGAAGGCGCCGCATCTGGTCGTCGGTCAACGAGATCTGGGTCCGGAACATGGTGCTGATGTTATCACATGGCGGAAGGTGATAACACCAAGACTGCAAGGTCGCTCTCGCGGCCGACCCCTCGAGCTCTCACAACGATCTAAACGCCTGTTCGATGGCGTTGATCCTGGCCGCGACCCGGCTGCTTGTGCGAGTGGCCATGAGAAAGTCCCCATTGATGGCCACCAGGAAGAGCTTGAGCGCAGTCACGGCGCGATGAGCTCGAGTGTCGGGAAATAGGTACGATACCGCGTCGCGTCACGGGTCAGGAGGCGATAGCCGGCCACCGCGGCATGGGCGCCGACGTAGAAGTCGGGCAGCGGCGAGCGCTTCGATCCCCCGCCCCGCCGGTACCGGATGAAGCACTTGCCGGCCAGGAAGGCGGCTTCGTACGGGAGGTCCTCGCGACGATAGAGGTCGGCGGGCAGGGCCGCGTCGAGCCCCTCGATCGTCGGGAACCCGACCGAGACCTCGGCGTACACGAGCGGATTGATGACGAGGACGGCTTCGTCGGCGGTGCGCTCGAGGGTCGTGCTGGACCAGTCGCGCCACACGGGATCGCCTGTGGCCACGTCGAGCAGGACGTTGCTGTCAACGAGGACGGGCGTCATTCCTCGCCGCGCGTAAGAGCCAGGATCTGGTCGGTGGTCATCGACACTCGACCGCCGTGCTCGCGCAGCCGGCGGACGGCGCTCGCCCCGCGCGATGGCCGCCTTGCCGACGCCGCCTTGATGAGCCGGACGGTCCCATCCTCCACCACGAACTCGACCTCGGTGTTGGGCATGAGGCCGGCCTCCTTGCGGATGGCCTGCGGGATCGTGACCTGGCCCTTCGACGTGATTCGCATGGTCAGCCTTCGTTGCCTGTTCTTACTGAGAACAGTAAGACTGGCCCGGCCTTCGGTCAAGGCTGCGCCAACACAGGCGTTGCCGACGAGACTACGTCGGCACAGCGATGTCGAGCACGATCGGCACGTGATCGCTGAGGGCCAGCCACACCTCCGGATCGCCCAGTTCAAACCCAGTGGTCAGCCCCAGCCACGACCGCGGGACGAACGCGTGGTCGACGAGGTAGGGCCGATCACGGTGTCGATACCAGTAGAGGCTCGCGCCGGTCTCGGAACCGGGTTGCTCGCCGGTTCGTTCGTGGTAAACGCTCGCGTAGCTTGACTGGCCGAGTAGCTCCATCGTCCGCGCGAAGGCCGGGTACCTCCGAGTGTCCCATCTGGCGTTGTCATTGAAGTCGCCGATCACTACCGAGCGCCCTCCCTCCAGGAACGGCCGATAGTGTTCGAGGGCGCGATGCGTTCGGCCCAAACGCGGACCCGCCTCCTGACCGCGGTGATTCATCGCCCACACAGCCAGGAGGTCCATCTCCGCAGGCCCATGGAGCGCGACGGGCAGGAACCACTCGCGCGCCGGATCCCAACAGGGATCGACGCTCGCCGTGATCCCCGGGCGGACGAAGACGGCCAGGCCCTTGTGCGGGTTCCGCCCAGTCCAGCCGACCTGGACGAGCGCTCCGCCACCGAGCTCGGGAACGTCGGCGCACTCGGGGAGCACGGCGACGTCGGGTTCGAGCGCCAGCAGCGCGGATGCCTTCCGAGTCACGCCCTGGTTCGCGTTCCAGGCAACGACGCGGACACCTTCGCCGCGTGTCACACCCCGAACACCTTCATGACCAGCGCTTGGCGAGCGCGGCGACCCGATGGACGCCGGGCAGGAGTTCGTGGGCCGCCGATCCGGAGCCCCTGATGACGGCGGGCTCGTGGAGGTAGTCCGCCCCGCAGGCCGCTGGATAGGCCGGCCAGCCGTCGCTGAGGACAACCGAGCCGGGCTCGACGTGGGCCACGAGGAACGCGCGCAGGGCGGCGGCTCCGGCGTCGTCGATCACCGCCAGCCGGCAACGGCCGAGCCGGGTGCCGTCCTGCTCCACG
>JAJYNP010000252.1 GCA_021786265.1 Chloroflexota bacterium | reverse complement strand
CGGGCTATGCGGCCCGGATCCGCGAACGGGGCGACCGCAGGATCCTCGGCCTCAAGTCCCTGACCCCGGCGGTCGGCGCGGTCCATCGCCGGGAGGAGCTCGAGGCGCCGGCCGGCGAGGGCCTCGATCCGCGCGCGTGGCCGGCCAGCGATGCGCGCGACCTGCTGCTCCAGGTGATCGGCGAGGAACCGCTGCAGGAACGCTTCCAGGTCCGGCAGCGGCGCCGGGTGCGCGAGGTGAGCGACGCGGACGGGGCCGTGGAGATCAGCGTCGACGAGGTCGAGGTGCTGCGCGGCGGCCACCGGCTGGGCACGTACTCGGGGATCGAGGCGGAGCTGCGCCGGGGCGACGAGGCGATCCTCGGTCGCCTCGCCACCGCGCTGGAGGCGACCGGCGGGGTCCGCCCGGCATCCGGCTCCAAGTTCGAGGCGGCCCGGGACCTGGCCGAGGGCGCGGCCGCCGCTGCAGGCAGGCCGCGGACGGGACGCGGATCGCAACGGGCCGAGCCCGCGCCGGCCGCCGGGGAGCCGGTCCGCCAGGCGGGCTCGGAGGCGGCCGAGCGGCTCCTGCTCTCGGTCGGGAAGACACCCGGCGTGACGGCCGACGATCCCATCGCCGAGGCAGGTCGCAAGGTGCTCCGCTTCCACCTCGCGCGCATGCTCGCGGCGGAGGCCGGGACCCGATCCGGGGAGAACCTCGAGGACCTGCACAAGATGCGGGTCGCGACGCGCCGCATGCGGGCGGCCTGGCGCGTCTTCGGGGACGGGTTCCGCCGTGGCCGTGTTCGACGGTCCGTCGGCGGTCTCCGGACGCTGGCCGGGCACCTGGGAAGCGTCCGCGATCTCGACGTGCTGATCGACCTGCTGGAGGCTCACGCGGCGGGGCTCGATCCCGCGGAGCGCGACGCGCTGCGGCCGCTCGTGGACGCCTGGCGGGCCGAGCGCGACCGGGCGCGCACGGCGCTCCTCCGCTACCTCGACTCGGCCGCCTACCGGAAGTTCGTCGAGGAGCAGCTGGCGTTCGTCGAGGACGTCGGCCGGGACGTGATCCCCGCCGGGCCGACGGATCCGCGGCGCGTCCGCGACACGGCACCCAGCCGGCTCTGGACCGCGTACGAGGGCGTGCGTGCGTACGACGCGGTCCTGCGGTGGGCCGACCTCGCCACGATCCACCAGCTGCGGATCGCGGGCAAACGGCTGCGATACGCGATCGAGTTCTTCCGTGAGCCGCTGGGTCCCGACGTGGCGCTGCTGATCGAGCGGGTCACCGCGCTCCAGGACCACCTCGGCCTGCTCCACGACGCCGACGTCGCCGCCGGACTGGCACGCTCGTTCCTGGTCGAGCGGTCCGCCGCGCTCTCGCCGGCCTCGGTCGACGCCGTGGGACGGTACCTGGGGGACCGCGAGCGCGAGACGGCGCGCCTGCGCCGGACGATCGGTCCGACCTGGCGCCGCATCACCTCGATCGAGTTCCGGCGGGCTCTCGGCCGGGCGGTCGCGCAGCTCTGAGGGGCGCCTGCCGCCGCGCGCTGGCACCGGGAGCCACTCCGGCCCACCCGGATCCCGGTCAGACCTCCCGGTCGGCCGGCGGCCCCTCGTGAGCCGGGCCTGAGGCGGGCCACTCGTTCCGCGCCGGCGCCACGGCGGTCTCCTGCTGCGCCGGCGCCCCGGGAGTTTCCTGCTGCGCCGGCGCCACGGGAGTTTCCTGCTGCGCGCGCGCCACGGGAGTCTCCTGCGGCTCAGGCGCCCCGGCCGGGTCCCCTTCCGGACCGGCGGCGGCCGGCTCCGGGGGCCCGGACAGCGTCCGCATGCGCTGCTCGAGCGCATCGGCGCGGGCCGTGACCTCCGCGAGGATCACCTGCGCCTCCACCAGGCGGCGCTCGATCTTCGCGAGTTCGCTGTTGGCGCGCTCCGCCCTGCGTCCTGCCTTCAGGGCCTTTCCGCGACCGGCGTCCTCGCGATCCCCGGCGCGCTGGGCGGCGGCCCCGCCCGCAGCCTTCTCCCGCGCCTTCCGCCCGCCTCGCCGATCGTCGCCGGATCCGCGTTTCGCCATGGCCCGTCCTCCTCTGTGTCCCCGGCGCCTATCGTGGCAGGTCGCCGCTCAAGTCGCACGGAGGCTGCGCGCCGCGTACCATGCGCAGGCGACCGACGCGACAGGAGCGGCAGCCACATGAGCGAAGGCGACCGGCGACGCGGCAGCCCCGGCAGCGTGGAGCTGTACCTCGTGCGGCATGGGCACGCCGGGGATCCGGAGGCCTGGCACGGCCCGGACGAGAAGCGGCCGCTGTCGGCCAAGGGAGAAGGGCAGGCGTCCAGGCTGGCCGCGTTCCTGCGGCGCGCGGGGGTGCGTCCCCGGGCGATCCTGACCAGCCCGAAGCTCCGAGCCTCCCAGACCGCCGGCCCCATCGGCGACGCGCTGGGGGTCCAGGTGCGAGCCGAGCCATTGCTCGCCGCGGGAGCCGACCTGGTCGATCTCGAGCGGATCCTGTCGGCGGCTGGTGATCCGGCCAGCCTGCTGATCGTGGGGCACGACCCGGATTTCAGCGCGCTGGCGGCCGAGCTCACGGGCGCCGAGACGCTTCCGCTCCCCAAGGGCGCCGCGGCGCGCATCGACGCCAACCGGCCCCTCGTCCCGGGATCCGGCGTCCTCCGCTGGCTCGTGCCGCCCGATCTGCTGCCGGAGTCGTAGCGCACAGCGCACGGCCCGCAGGTGCCGGCTTCGGCAACCTG
>JAJYNP010000233.1 GCA_021786265.1 Chloroflexota bacterium | reverse complement strand
CGCAAGTCGGAGCGGCTGCTTCCAGCGCCCGTCGGTGGCGTCCGGGCATTCGGCGCTCCAGCGGAGCACTCCGTGGTGGCACGACCAGCTGGTCCGGTCCCGGACCGTCATGACCGGGAGACCGGGGAGTGCCGCCTCCCCCAGCAGGCTGCCCAGCGCCCCCACCTCCAGGTGGGGGTCGCTCGCTCCCGTGCCGTACCAGCTCGTCAGCCTCGCGAGGAAGAGCTCCCGGAACCCTTGGTGGTGCCCGTACAGCTCGCCGTCGCTTGCGATGAGCGCCAGCGGGGCCGCACCCGACGGGAGCGGGTGGGCCAGGCGGGGCAGCACCCGGGCGCGCACGAACTCGTCGGCGTTGTTGGTGGCGGCCGGATCGAAGCTGACCGCCGCCGAAAGTTCGGCGTCGTAGAACATCACGGTCAGCGAGTGACCGCCGCCGACCTCCACCCGGTAGGGACGCCGGGGATCCACGCCGCCGTCCGTCCCCGCCTGCCAGGGCGCCAGGATGGTGTACCGGATCCCCTCCTGCGCGCAGATCCGCAGCGTCGCCAGGTCGACGGCCGTCTCGGGAAGCCAGATCCCGGCCGGCCGCCGGCCGTACCGCAGCTCGAAGTCGCGGATCCCCCAGCGGATCTCGGTGCGCCGGTCGCGCATCGACGCGAGCGGCAGGATCGTGTGGTGCCACGGCTGTGCCATCGCGTTGGACCCGTCGTCCTGCGCGGCAATCGCATCGTGCAGGTCCGGCCGCTCGACCCGGAGCCACGACGCGAGGGTCGGGCCCAGGTCCCATCCGATCCGCCGGAAATTGCCCCGCACGGCATTCGGCTCGTAGCACTCGTCGGTCACGCGCTCGGTCCAGTCACGGGCCGGAGCGGCCGTGGGATCGGGCGGGATGCGGCCCGTGAACGGGTCCCGACGGTCCGGCTGATAGAAGTGCGCGTGGACGGCGAGTCGGGCGCGTGTCATCCCGCGGAGTGTCGCACCGTGGAGCCGCGCGTGGTCACGGACGTGGCGTGGTCTCCTCGACCAGGTGGTCCCGCGTGCTGGAGACGTCGAAGCGGACCCCGACGTTCCGGCTCTCGCCGGGGGCGAGCGCCAGGGGCCATCGCAGCAGGAGGCAGCTGCCCTGGTACTGCCGCTCGAACCCGGCCTCCGAGTTCGACACGGTCTCGACCGGATACCACGCCACGTCCGCCGGCTCCTCGAACGTCGCGCGGATCGCCACGCCCTCGGCGTCGTTTCCGAAGACCAGCCAGGGGAGCCGGCCGGGCTCTTCGGCCGAATCGTGAGCGTACCGGCGCAGGGCCGAGGAAGACGCCGCGGCCGACGGTCCGGGGGTGGATGACGCCGCGGCCGACGGTCCGGCGGCCGACGGTCCGGCGGTGGATGGCGCCGCGCCGGACGGCACCGCGTAGAAGGCGGCCGGATTGCCCCCGCCACCGGCGAGGTCCACGTTCCATTCGACCACCAGGTCCGCCCGTACTGCCTCGTCGCCGCGATGCTCCACGGTCAGCTCGAACGCCAGCCACGGGTCGAGGCGCCCCCCTCCGGTCCGCAGCGTCTTGCGCGCGAGCACCGGCTGGCCCGCGAGCCGGCCGTCCCGCTCCGCGTCCAGCTCGCCGTCGACGAGCCGGCCGACGCGATAGGGATCGTCCACCAGGTCGGCGATCTCCTCGTGCTCCTGGCGCCGGAATGCCTCCACGCCGTTCCCCGCGGGCACCACGTGGACCAGGCCCGAGCGACGCTCGTGGCGGTCGTACACGAGGAGCCGGCTCAGGCCGGGCTCCTTGGTGGCGACGATGTCATGGATGGTCTTCGGCGCGCCCGCTCCGGAAGGATCCCCGGGTGCCCCGGCGTATTCCCCGTCCACCGCCGCCGGTCCCGTCACCGGGCTCGCGGCATCCGGTGCGGGGGCAATGGCCTCCTCGTGCGCCTTCAGGGTCGCGTGATAGGCCTCGGGGCGGCGCCGCATGACGGCAGCGAGTGCCAGCCGGGTCGCGCGGAGGTCCCAGCTGCCGATCCCGGCGCCCTCCGCGAGATCCACCACCACGATCTCTCCGGGCGTGGCGAGGTACGCCTCGGGCACGCCGTCGAGGTCGGTGTCGAACAGCGCGGCGCCGTTGCCGGGCGCACCGGGCGGCGGCACCGCGCCCGCATTCACCGGTCGGACCGGCCCGGGCTTCCGCCCCGCCGCCCGGTCGGCGATGTCCTCTGCCGCGATCAGGTGGGCGTAGGTGGCCAGCCGCATGTGGACGATGTAGATGCCCCCGAAGAGCCCGTGCCAGTAGCAGTCGTTGGACTGGCCCCGGTACAGGTGATCGAGCGCCGCCTGCTTCTCGTCGCCGGCCGGCAGCGCGTCAACCTTGGCCGAGACGCGAAGCATCTGCTTGTGGAGGTCGTTGATCTCCCTGTAGCGGGCCTGGAAGTTGCGCCAGAAGCCGCCCCGCAGGTAGCGCTTCTCCGGCAGGTCGCGCTCGAACGCCCGCTTCACGAGCGCGGTGAACACCGTCGATTCGGCGGCCGGAAGCGCCCATTCGCCCATCTCGATGTACGACGCGGTCGGCACGTAGATCCGGCCCGCGGGCGGCTCCCGGTCCAGCCACGCGGACGGCGTGACCGTGGCCAGCCACCCGGCGTTCTCCTCCAGCAGCCCGAAGAACCTGTCGATCCAGCGATTGCCGCCCCAGCAGTGCTCGTACGTCCCCGGCCAGGCGCCGAACTTCTCGCCGTCGTCGCCCATCAT
>JAJYNP010000031.1 GCA_021786265.1 Chloroflexota bacterium | reverse complement strand
ACCCGGCTGGGAGCCGTTCATGGGCCCCTACTTCCGCGTCCCTGCCGAGCGGCTGGTCGCGGACCTTGCGCCACGGCGGGGCGACCGCTGCCTGGACCTCGCGTGCGGCAGCGGGCTCGTCGCCCGTGCGTTCGCGGTTCGTGCCGGCGCCGCCTGCGTCTCCGCCTGCGACTTCGCGCCCATGCAGGTCCGCGAGGCGCGCGGCGTCCTCGACGCGGCCGGCATGCCGGAGATCGAGGTGCGCGTGATGGACGCGGAACGGATCACGTACCCCCCGGGCAGCTTCGAGCGGGTGGGCTGCGGGTTCGGGCTCAACCACTTCCCGCGCCCCCTCGTCGCGCTTCGTGGCGTCCTCCGCGTGCTGTCGCCGGGCGGTCGCGCCGGCTTCACCAGCTGGGGCAGCTTCTCGCCGTCGATCCGCGAACGCTTCGACGAGCGCCTTCTCGACCTCGTCCCCGCCGTCGGTGAGAGCGGGGCCGGCTTCGAGACCGCGTTCGGCCGCCTCTCTGGCCGCAACGGCCGCCCGGAGCGGATCATCGAACTGCTGGCTCGTGCCGGGTTCGTGGGCGTCGAGCACCGCAGCCATCGGTTCGCCGCCGACTACGTGGACGCTCCCACCTTCGTGGACGCGATGCTGGCGCGAGCCGAGCGGGATCTCCGGCAGGCGAACCTGGGCGACACCGAGCGGGCGGAGGTGCGCGAAGCCCTGGTGGCGGACCTTTCCCGGTTCGGCCGCCAGGAGTTCGTGGTGCGGCGAACCTTCCACACCGTCATCGGGCGCCGCGCCGCCGGCTGAGCAACTCCCAGCGGAACTGAGCTACTCCCAGCGGAAGAAGCGGGCCGAGATCGCGAGACAGACCACGAACCAGGCGGCCAGGATCCCGAGGTCGAGCGGGAGCGGTGCGTAGGGAGACCCCCCGACCATCACCTGGCGCAGAGCGTCTCCCAGGTACGTGAGCGGGAGCACGGCCGCCACCGGTCGCAGAAGCGAAGGCATGATCTCGATCGGGAAGAAGACGCCCGACAGGAACATCATCGGGAACTGGATCACCTGGACGATCCCGTTGGCGGCCTCCTCCGTTCGCGCGAACGAGGCCACCACGTACCCGATCGAGATGAACGTCAGTGCACCCAGCACGACGATGGCGACCATCAGCCACAGCGCCCCGAGCACGGTGACGCCGAAGACCGCCACGCCGATCCCCAGGATCAGGACGGCCTGGCCGATCCCGATCAGCAGGCGGAGCACGACGTTGCTGCCCACCAGCGTCCATCGCGGCAGCGGGGTGGCGCCCAGCCGCTTCAGGATCAGCTTCTCGCGCTGGGCGACCAGCGGGACTGCCCCGAACACCCCCAGCTGCATCAGCGCCATGCCGAGGATCCCCGGCACCAGGAACGCCGCGTTGGAGAGGTCCTGCGTCTGGAGCGAGCGGTCCACGGTGGCGAGGATCGGCCTGCCGCCGAGCAGCGCGAGGTTGGTGGTGCTGACCACCTGGGCGACGACCTGCCGGATAGTGGCGCTGCTGGTCTGCTGGCTGGGGTCGGTGTAGACGTCGAGCGGCACCGTGCCGGGGCTCGCCGTGGTGGAGCCCGTGGTGGCCGCCGCCCCCGCCCCTGCCCCTGCGACGGACGAACCGCGGGCGGCGGCGACCGCCGCGCCGTATCCCTTCGGCACGACCACCACGCCGTTGAGCGACCCCTTGCGCATCGCGTCGAGGGATGCGGACAGCGACCCATCCTGCAGCTTCAGCAGCGGGACCCTGGCGAACCCGTCGCGCAGCAGCGCCGAGGCCGCCGACCCGTCCTGGTCGACCCACCCGACGCTGTACGACGGCGTGCCGCCGCCCGAGAAGATCGCGCCGAACAGCAGGATGAAGATGACCGGGAACGCGAACGTCCAGAAGAGCGCGGTCCGGTCGCGCACGAAGCTGCGGATGTTGGCGGCGGTGAGGGTCACAAAGGCGGACATCGGCTCACTCCCGCAGCGCGTGACCGGTCAGGTCCAGGAACACGTCCTCCAGGGTGGCGCGCCGGATCCCGAGGTTCTCCGGGTCGCGGCCGAGCGTCTCGGTCCGGGCCAGCAGCGCCCCAATGGTGGCGGCGACGTCCGACGTGTACAGCACCGTCTCGCCGTCCTCGACGACGGCCCGCTTGACCTGGGGCAACCTGCCGAGCTCCGCCAGGTCGAGCCCGGGCAGCGTATCGAAATGGACGGCGCGCTCCCGGAAACGCCGCGTGACCAGCTCCTGGACCGTGCCGAGCTCGAGCACGTGCCCGTGGTCCATCACGGCGACCCGGTCGCACAGCTGCTCGGCCTCCTCCATGTAGTGCGTCGTCAGCAGCACGGAGGTGCCCTCGCTCCGCAGGCGCAGCACGAGATCCCAGAGCGAGCGGCGTGCCTGCGGATCCATGCCGGTGGTGGGCTCGTCCAGGAACACGAGCTCGGGCTCGTTCACCAGCGCGAGTGCGACGGAGAGGCGCTGCCGCTGGCCGCCGGACAGCTGACGAGTCTGGGCGTGCCGCCGCTCTCCCAGGTCGACCGCCTCGACCAGCCACTCCGTCGGCCGGCTGCGAGTGTAGAAGCTGCGGAACAGCTCGAGGACCTCGGTGACGGTCAGGAACGGATAGAGGGCGGCCGTCTGGAGCTGGACGCCGATCCGCTGCTTGACCTGCTCGGGAGCATGGGCGGCATTGACGCCGAGGACGTGCACGGTCCCGTCGTCCGGCCGTCGCAGGCCCTC
>JAJYNP010000041.1 GCA_021786265.1 Chloroflexota bacterium | reverse complement strand
TGGTCCGAAGGCTTCGAGCAGGGCGTCGGGTGCCGGAAGCCGCTCCACGTCGAACAGGCCGGCGGCGGCGGCCAGCAGGGCCTCACCGGCGGGCCCGTCACGCACCACCCGGTGCGTCGCCAGCACTGTCAGGGGCTGGTCGACCGGAAGCAGCAGCGCGAGCAGGTAGTCGAACGGCGCCAACTCGCTCATCGCGCGATCGCGGTGGCGCTCGTCGTGGTAGCGCAGGGCGGTCTCGTAGCGATGGTGCCCGTCGGCGATGGTCAGGGCTCCGGCCGAGGCCGCGCGCAGCAGCTCGTCCGCCGGCGGGCCCAGCGTCGGGTCGTCGACCGGCAGCTGCCAGATCCGGTGCCGCACACCCTCGTCGTCGGTGAGATCCACCTGCGGGTCGGTGTGGCACACGCCCTCCAGGGCACGCATCGCGGCACCGTCCGGGTCGGCGAACATCAGCACGACCGGACTGGCGTTGGCGCCCGTCGCCCGGAGCAGGCGGTACCGGTCCTCCTTGGGCGCGCTCAGGGTCCGCTCGTGCGGAAGCACCCCCGATGCCGGGCCGGGCTCCTCCACGCGGAGCCGGGCGAAGAACCCGCGCTGTGCACGGTGCTCCGACGAACCGGGCAGGGTGTACGCCTCCTCGTAGACGTACACGGAGGGCTGGCGGTCCTTGCGCAGGGTGCCGTCGGACCGCCATGCCGCCAGGTCGCGGGCCGCGCGGCGATATCGCTCGTCCGGCGGGTCACCCGGCTCGTCGAGCGGGAGGTCGAGCCGGACGACGTTCCTCGGATGGCGGCGGGCCAGGGCGCGCTGCTGCGCCGGCGAGATCACGTCGTACGGCGGACTCACCAGGTCGCGCGGGTCGCCGGCACCGGCGTCGTACCGGAGCGCACGGAACGGTCGGAGTTCGGGCACGGGACGTCATGGTACGACACGCGGTGGTAGCCTCGCGACCGATGGTGAGGATCGGCCGGGTTGGGCACGCACCAGTCGGGGCTCGCGGCCGGTCACTGGGGCTCGCGCTGCTCACCGCGGTGGTGCTGCTCAGCGCCTGTTCGGGGCCCCCCATTCCCGCCACTCCTCAGCCGGCCACCGGGGTGTTCACGGAGCTCGCCATCCTGGGCGGTTCGACCCCCAGCCTGGTCAGCGGCGATCCCGGGTGCAATCAGCGGGACATGATCCCCTACGCCATCCACGCCCAGGTCCGGGTGCCCGCCACCGCGTCCCAGCTGACCGACGTGTACCTCTTCACGTGGGCGGACCACGCCTCCTGGAGCCGGGGGGCGGTCGCGTTCGACTCGTGCCGCGCCGAGTACGCGGCATCCCGGTCGGCCGCCGGCCGGACGGTCGACGAGCTGGACGTCAGCCCGTACCGCGCGTTCGGCGCCGGCTGGTCGCCGGCCCTGAAGAGCGCGCTGCAGCAGGCGATGACGGCGGCGGCCGGCAACGGCGGCTGAGCGCCGGAGCGGCCACCGTGCCCGTGTGCCCGGCCCGGCTCGGGGGCGCTCAGCACGGCGCCGGAGCGGCCACGGCGGCGGGCACGGGTGGTAGGCTCGGGCGATGGACGACCGCCCCACGGACCTGCGGCACGCCCCCTCCCCGCAGGCGCTGCTGCTGGCGCTCCGGCGGACGGGCCCCTTGAGTCCGGACGGCCTCGCCGCGCAGTTCCGGATGAGCCGCACCGCGGTGCTCCAGCAGCTGCGGACGCTCGCCGCGCAGGGCCTCGTCGAGCGGCGGAGCCTGCGACACGGCGTGGGCAGGCCGCGGCACCTCTACGACGTCACGGAACGCGCCCAACCTCTGCTGCCGGCGAGCTATGACCGCCTGTCGGTCAGCCTGCTCGGAGCCGTGCGCGACGTCGGCGGTCCGGACCTCGTAGGCCAGGTCTTCGCGGCGCGCCGCGCGACGCAGGCGCAGGCCATCCGCGAGCGGTTCGCGGCCCGCGGTCTGTCGGGCGCGCCCCTCGCCGACAGGGCACGCGAGCTGGCGGTGATCCAGGCCGAGCAGGGCTACGTCTGCGAGCTGCTCGACGACCACGGGCTCCGGCTGGTCGAGCACAACTGCCCGATCCGCCAGGTCGCCTCGGAGGCACCGGCGGCCTGCGAGGCCGAGGCGCAGCTCTTCAGCGACGTCCTGGGCGTCGAGGTCGTGCGGGAGCGGCACATCGCGGCGGGGGCCCGCAGCTGCGAGTACCGGCTGGTCGAGGAACCGCCGGGCCGCGGCTGAAGGAGCCCCGGGGAGGCGCCTCGGCGCCGCGCCTAGGCCTCCTCGCGCTCGACCGTCTTCCGTGTGGGGGGTTTCACGCGGGGCGGGGCGACGTCGTGCACGCCCTCCACGAACGACGCCTGCCGCGCCCACTCGGCTGCCTGCAGCTGCTCCTCGAGCGACAGGATCCCGAGGCGGGACAGCGTGGCGAGCTCGTCGCGGATGTAGGTCTTGAGCATCTCGGGGCCGTCGGTGTTGATGGTGTACTTGATGCCGTTCCGACGGAACGTGTCGAAGATCCAGCGGAACTCGTCCCAGCCGGACACGACGCCCGTGTTCAGGTTGCTGGTGGGACAGACCTCCAGCACGATCCCGCGCTCACGGATCATGGCCATGGTCCGGGGGTCGTAGGCGGCCTTCACGCCGTGCCCGATCCGTGCCGGCTCGAGCTGCTCGATGACCTCCGAGACCTCTTCGACCGGCCCGGCCTCGCCGGTGTGGACGGTGACCCCGAGGCCCTGGCGTCGGCAGCGATCGAACAGCCGGCGAT
>JAJYNP010000029.1 GCA_021786265.1 Chloroflexota bacterium | reverse complement strand
GAGCGCCTGGTAGGTGGACTCGGGGTTCTGCGAGGTGACGCGCTGGCTGCCGCGCACGCTCGCGAGCGCCTGCAGGATGCGTTCGTGCGTGGCGCCGTGGTGCTCCAGCATGCGCTGCGCCTCGCCGCCCGCCTCGGACGTGCCCAGCAGCAGGTGCTCGGTGGAGACGTACTCGTCCTTGAGCCGCTTCGCCTCGTCCTCGGCACGTTCCAGCGCCTGGCGGGCACGCGGGTCGAGCGCGAGCGACCCGCCCTGGATCCGCGCGCGGCGCGACAGCGCGGCGGCGAGCTCCGTGCGGACGGCCGCCGGGTCCGCGCCGAGCCGCCGGAGGGTCGCGGCCGGGACCCCCTCGTCGTCCGAGAGGAGTGCCGCCAGCAGGTGCTCGACGTCGAGCACCGGGCTCTGCTGCTCGGTGGCGATGCGCTGGGCGTCGACGATGGCCTGCTGGGCCTTCTCCGTGTAGCGGTCGAGCTTCATGGGTCGCTGGTGATCCTCGTCACTGGTGTCGCGGTCGTGATTCCTGTCGGGGATGAGCGACGCGGCGTCACGCCGACGTTCCCGCGTGCCCGGAATCCGGCTGGCCGGCCGCGTCGAGGAACCGACCGGCCAGCTCCCGGGCGTGTTCGTCGAGGTGGGTCGGCAGGACCACGCGGACGCGCGCGTAGAGGTCGCCGCGGCCCTCGCCCCGGAAGTGCGGGAGCCCCTGCCCGGCGAGCCGGAAGGTCCGGCCCGTCTGCGTCTCCGGCGGGATGCGCAGCAGCAGGCGCGTGCGGCCGAGCGTCTCCACCGGCGCCTGGCCGCCCAGCAACGCGTCCCGGAGGGAGATGGGCACCTCGCGGGTGAGATCGGCGCCGTGCCGCTCGAACGTCGCGTGCGGAAGCACGCGGACGCGCACGTAGACGTCGCCCGCTCCCGGGCCGCTCCCGGCCTTGCCGCTCAGCCGGATCCGCTGCCCGTCGTTCACCCCGGCAGGGATCGTGACCTGGTAGCGGCGATCGCCGACCTGCAGCAGGCGGGTGGTGCCCTGCGACACCTCCTCGAGCGTGACCTCGGTCTCCGCCTCGACGTCCCGCCGCGGCGCGGGCCGCGCCTGCCCGGTGCCACGGGCCCGTCTCCCGCCGGCACGGCCCGACGCCGTCTCGAAGCCGAGCTGTCCCAGGAGGTCGTCGTACGCGGCCCCGCCCGCTCCGCCCGCTCCGCCGGCTCCGCCCGCTCCGCCCGCTCCGCCCGTGAACGTTGACCCGGAGGCCGAGCCGTGCGACGCGCCCGCGGGCCCACCGCCGAAGAACGTGCGGAAGAAGTCGCTGAATCCCGAGAGATCCTCGGCGCTGCCGCGATACTCGAAGCGCATTCCGCCCGGCCCGCCACCGCCTCCCGCGTACGAGCGGCGGACGAAGTCGGCGAATGGGTTCTCGGCCCCGCCCGTGGCGCCGCCCTGCTGGTACGCGGCCCAGTCGGCGCCCAGCGTGTCGTAGGCCTTGCGTTTCTCAGGATCGGCGAGGACCGCGTGGGCCTCGTTGATCTCCTTGAACCGCCGCTCGGCCTCGGCGTTCCCCTTGTTCACGTCCGGGTGATGCTGCCGCGCGAGGCGGCGGAAGGCCTTCCTGATGTCGGCCTGGTTCGCCGTCCGCGGGAGCCCCAGGATCGCGTAGTAGTCCTTGTAATCCATCTCAGGCCAGGGTCGGTGCCCCGCGCCGCGTGGACGAGCGGCACCGACTGCTCAGCGATCTCCGCTCAGTGCTCGATCCCCCCGATCGACGCCGGGGCCGGAGGAAACGTGCTCCGGCCGGCCGCGGCCTCGGGGAGCGCCGGCTCGCGGGCCGGCTCCCGTTCGGGCTGCGGCTCGACGGGCTGGGCCGGCAGGGCGGTGGGCCGTCGCCGGAGCGCCGCCTCCAGCACCTGCTCCATCGAGTCGACCAGGACGAGCTTCATCTGCCTGCGGATCTCCTCGGGAATGTCGCGGAGGTCCTTCTCGTTGCGCCGGGGCAGGATTACCGTGCTGGCGCCGGCAAGGTGCGCGGCGAGGATCTTGCTCTTGAGTCCGCCGATGGGGAGCACGCGGCCGCGGAGCGTGATCTCCCCGGTCATGGCCACGTCCTTCCGGACGGGGATCCCGGTGAGGCCGCTGACGATCGCGGTGGCCATGGTGATGCCTGCCGACGGTCCATCCTTGGGGATGGCGCCGGCCGGCACGTGGATGTGCAGGGTGTTCCTCTCGAACACCTCGCGGGTGATCCCCAGCTCGCGGGCATGCGCCCGGGTCCAGGACAGCCCGGCCCGCGCGGACTCCCGCATGACCTCTCCCAGCTGGCCGGTCAGGATGAAGTCCTCCTTGCCTTCCATGCGGGTCACCTCGACGGCGACGATGTCGCCCCCGGTCTCGGTCACCACGAGCCCGGTGGCCGCGCCCACCTGGTCCTCCGGCTCGAGCTCGCCGTACTCGAAGCGCGGCGGCCCCAGGAACTCGTCGAGCTTCCTGACGTCGACCACCGTCTTGCGCTTGCGGCCCTCGGCGACGGTCTTCGCGACCTTGCGCATGATGTTGGCGATCTCGCGCTCGAGGTTCCGGACGCCGGCCTCGTGCGTGTAGGCCTGCACCAGCTGCGTCATGGCCTCGTCGGTGATCTCGATGTGCTTCGGGGTCAGCCCGTGGTTGGCCATCTGCTTCGGGATGAGGAAGCGCCGGCCGATCTCGGCCTTCTCCTGCTGCGTGTAGCCCGGCAGCTGGATGACCTCCATGCGGTCGCGCAGGGG
>JAJYNP010000038.1 GCA_021786265.1 Chloroflexota bacterium | reverse complement strand
CACGTAGTAGTCCAGGGGCATCTCGCCGGCCGAGGCCAGGAGGGCCGACACCCCGTCGAGCCCGAAGACGTTGGCGATCTCGTGGGGATCGAGCACCACCGTGGTGGTGCCCCACGGCAGGACGGCACGGGCGAACTCGTCCACCATCAGCTTGGTCGACTCGAGGTGCATGTGGGCGTCGATGAACCCCGGCAGCAGGATCAGGCCGGAGACGTCCACCTCCTGCGAGCCACGGTAGCGGCCGATCCCCGCGATGTGCTCCCCGGCGACGGCCACGTCTCCGTCGAGCAGCTCCCCGGTGAACACCGAGAGCACCCGCCCGCCCCTGAGCACGAGGTCCGCCGGCTCGTCGCCGCGTGCCACGGCGATCCTGCGCGCCAGGTCCATGGTCATCGCCTCACCGGTACTCGTACACCGGGCGTGGACCGGGCACCTCGGGAATGCCGGGCGGCGGCCCCGGGGCCCGCGCCGGAGCCAGCCCCACCAGGTCGTCCGGGGTGACCGGGACACGGTTCAGTTCCCGGCCGGTGGCGTCGCGCAGCGCGGCCGCGATGGCGGCGGTCGCGACGATGGTGGCCCCCTCCCCCACGCCCTTGGCACCGTACGGGACACCCGGCTCGGGTTCCTCCACGACGTCCGACACCACGGGGGGCATGTCCAGGATGGTGGGCAGCAGGTAGTCGGTGAACGAGGCGTTCAGGATCCGCCCGTCCTTCAACTGCAGCTCCTCCATCAGCGCGAGTCCGAGGCCCTGTGCCGAACCGCCCTCGATCTGGCCCTCCACGCCACGCGGGTTCAGCGCCCGGCCCACGTCCTGCACCGCCGCGATCTGCGCCACCCGCACGAGGCCCAGGTCCTCGTCGACGTCGACCACCGCGCGCAGGGCACCGAAGGCGAACATGACGTGCGGATCCCCCTGGCCGCGCTCGTCGAGCGGGGTGGTGGGCCGGTGCCGGAAGACATGGCGCACCTCGATCGGCGGATCGAGGAACCCGGCGATCTCCCCGACCGGAACGTCGCCCGCGAAGATGCGCTCCTCCGCCAGCCGGACCGGGCCCTCCTGCCGGGGATCCCGGCCGGCCCGCGTGGCGACACGGTCCAGGAGCTGCTCGCACACCGCGGCGCAGGCGCCCGCCACGGCCCCGCCGGCCATCACGGTCTGCCGCGATGCCGAGGTCGAGCCCGCGGATCCGAGCACGGTGTCGGGCTGGTCCACCACCACCTCGTCGACCCCCAGCTCGGTCCGGACGATCTGCGCCAGCACCGTGTGCAGCCCCTGCCCGACCTCGATGGCCGCCGTGTGGACGGTCGCGACCGGCCCGTGCGCGCCCGGCTCGAGGCGCACGCTTGCCTCGCAGGAGTCGTCGAACCCGTCGCTGTAGGCGATGTTCTTGTAGCCCAGGGCGAGTCCCACGCCGCGGCGCACGTGCTCGCCGCGGCCGACGTTCCCCGCGCCCCCGGGCAGGGTCAGGGGATCCCGATCGCCGGCCGGGACGTCCGCGGGCATGGGCAGCGCGACGCACCGTTCCAGCACTTCGCGCGCGGGCGCCGAGCCGTGGATGACCTGGCCGGTCGGGAGGACCGACCCGGTGCGCAGGACGTTGCGCAGGCGCAGCTCCACGGGGTCCATGCCGAGGGCCGCCGCGAGCCTGTCCATCTGCCCCTCGTGGGCGAAGCAGACCTGCACCGCCCCGAACCCGCGCATCGCGCCGGCCGGCGGGTTGTTCGTGAAGACCGCGGTCCCGTCGATCAGGGCGTTGGGCACTTCGTACGGACCCGCCGCGAAGGTCGAGGCGTTGAGGATCACCGCCGGAGACGAGGAGGTGTACGCGCCGCCGTCGATGAGCAGCCGCACGTGCGCGCTCACCAGGGTGCCGTCGCGGCGGGCGCCGGTGCGCGCCCAGATGCGGGCCGGGTGACGGTGGACGTGACCGTAGAAGGATTCCTCGCGCCCGTACGACATCTTGACCGGCAGGTTCGTGGCCAGCGCCAGCAGGCACGCGTGGATGTGCATGTGCACGTCCTCGCGAGAGCCGAACGCCCCGCCCACCCCGGCGCAGTGCAGGCGCACCTTCGACTCGGGCAGGCCGAGGCACGGGGCGATCTGCGCGCGGTCGACGTGGAGCCACTGCGTCGCGACGTGGAGGTCCACCCCGCCGTCGCCGGCCGGGATGGCCAGCCCGGCCTCCGGCCCCAGGGGGGCCTGGTCCTGCATGCCCAGCTCGTAGTAGCCCTCGACCCACACGTCGGCCGGGGCGTCGGGGTCCCCGTGCACGATGTGGACGTGCCGGAGGACGTTCCCCATCCCGGAGACGCGCGGGGCGTCCGGCCGCAGGGCGGCCTCCATGTCGGTGACCGCCGGAAGCGGCTCGTATTCGACCCGCACCGCGGCGGCGGCCGCGCGAGCCACCTCCGGCCGGTCGGCGGCCAGCACCACCACCGGCTCGCCCACGTGGCGGACCACGTCCCAGGCCAGCACGGGCTGATCGTCGTGCTCCAGGCCGTAGGTGCGCTTCGCCGGCAGATCCGCCGCCGTCAGCACGCGGCGGACCCCGGACAGTGCCAGCGCCCCGGAGACGTCGACGGACCGGATCCGGGCGCTGGGGTGGGGGCTTCGCACGGTCGCGCCGAACAGCATGCCGTCGGCCCAGAGGTCGCTGCCGTAGGCGAAGGCACCCAGCGCCTTGGGGACGCCGTCCACGCGGGGGGCGGACGTGCCGACGCCCCCGCCCGTGACCCGGGCCACGTCCGAACCGAGTGTCA
>JAJYNP010000253.1 GCA_021786265.1 Chloroflexota bacterium | reverse complement strand
CTGGATCGAGACGTCGAGCGCCGAGACCGGCTCGTCGCACACGATGAAGTCGGGGCGCAGGGCGAGCGCCCGGGCGATCCCGATGCGCTGGCGCTGGCCGCCGCTGAACTCGTGCGGGTAGCGGCGGGTGTAGTCGCGGCGCAGGCCCACCGCCTCGAGCGAATCCTCCACCCGGCGGTCGCGCTCGCGGCGGTCTCTCACCCCCTGGGCGAGGAGGCCCTCGCCGATGATGTCGAGCACGGGCATGCGCGGGTTGAGCGAGCCGTAGGGGTCCTGGAAGATGATCTGCATACGGCCGCGCATCCGCTTCAGCTCGCGGCCCTGCAGCGCCAGCACGTCCTGCCCGTCGAAGCGGACCGTGCCGGCGGTCGCCGTCTCGAGGCGCAGGATCGTCCGCCCCAGGGTGGTCTTGCCGCAGCCCGACTCGCCGACCAGCCCAAGGGTCTCGCCCCGGCGGATGTCCAGGTTCACGCCGTCCACGGCATACACGTGCCCGACGGTGCGCCTGAGCAGCCCTCCCAGCACCGGGAAGTACGTCTTGAGGTCCCGCACCTCGAGCAGCGCGCCGGCGCCGCCGGCGACGCCGGCGGACGCTGCCTCCGGGACCGCCGGGATTCCCGGCCCGCGGTCGTTCATCGGACCACCACGTCGCGGACTGCCGCCGCCGCTGCGGCCTCGTAGGCGCCGCGTCGCGAGGCGCCCTCGTCCGTGTGCAGGTAGCAGCGCACGGTCCGGCCCTCCCGACCGGCCGCCTCGAGCGCCGGCTCGCTGGCGCGGCAGCGCTCCCACGCGAAGGGGCAGCGGGGCTCGAACTTGCATCCCGGAGGCATGCGGAACGGGTTCGGCACGACGCCCTTGATGACGGAGAGTTCCCGTCCGTGCTTCTGCCGGCCGGGGATCGAGCTCAGCAGCCCCTGCGTGTACGGGTGCTTGGGCTCGAGCAGGACCTGCTCCGCGGTGCCCTGCTCCACGATCCGTCCCGCGTACATCACCGCGACGTGCTGGACCGTCTCCGCGACCACGCCGAGGTCGTGCGTGATCAGCAGCAGGGCCGTGCCGGTCTTCGCCTGGATCTCCTTGATCAACTCCAGGATCTGGGCCTGGATGGTCACGTCGAGCGCCGTGGTGGGCTCGTCGGCGATGAGCAGCTTCGGGTGGCACGAGAGCGCCATCGCGATCATCACGCGCTGCCGCATGCCGCCGCTCAGCTCGTGGGGGTACTGCCGCACGCGCCGCTCCGGGGCGGGGACGCCGACCGCCCGCAGCGACTCGATCGCCCGGTTGCGGGCCTCAGCGCCGCCCACGTGCTGGTGAAGTCTCACCGCCTCGGCGATCTGCTCGCCCACGGTGAAGACGGGGTTGAGGCTCGTCATCGGCTCCTGGAAGATCATGGCGATGTCGTTGCCACGGACGTCGTGGATCTCGCTGTCGCCGAGCTGTAGCAGGTCGCGCCCGTCGAACCAGATCTCGCCGTCGACGATCTTCCCGGGCGGGCTGTCGATCAGCCGCATGATGCTCAGCGCGGTGACGCTCTTGCCGCAGCCCGACTCGCCCACGAGCCCGAGCGTCTGTCCTGGAGCGATCGACAGGTCGACTCCGTCCACCGCCCTGACCGTGCCGTCCATGACCTTGAAGTGCGTGCGCAGGCCCCGCACGTCCAGGAGCAGGTCGGCGTCGCCGAGGGGAGCCTCCGCGACAAGGTGCGCCGTGCCCGTCATTCCCTGGCCCTCGGATCGAGCGCATCGCGCAGGCCGTCGCCCATGAAGTTGATGCCCAGCACGGTGACCACGATCGCGAGGCCCGGGAAGAGCGGCCACCACCAGTTCCCGACCGTGATGAAGTTGAGCGAGTTCGAGAGGACGTTGCCCCAGGTGGGCGTGGTCACGTCGACGCCGAAGCCGAGGAAGCTGACGAACGCCTCGCTGATGATGACGCTCGCAACGCTCAGGGTGGCGGCGACGATGATCGGGCTCATCGCGTTGGGCAGGATGTGGCGGAAGATGATCCGCACGTCGCCCACCCCTGCCGCGCGGGCCGCGTCGACGTAGTCCTCGCCCCGCAGCGAGAGGAACAGGCTGCGCACCAGCCGTGAGATGCCCGGCCAGCTGAAGATCGCGAAGATGAACATGATCAGGTACCAGCTGCCGCCGCCCAGGAACTTCGAGACGACCAGGATCACGAAGAGGAGCGGCAGGCTGAGCATGATGTCGACGATGCGCATGAGCAGGTTGTCGATCCAGCCGCCGAAGTAGCCCGCCACCCCGCCGACGATCGCGCCGATCGTGGCGCCGACGATCGACGCGCCCACGCCGATCAGGAGCGAAAGGCGCGCGCCGTTGACCACCAGCGTGAGCACGTCACGCTGCAGGCCGCCGGTCTCGCCGAACGGGTGCGCCAGGGACGGCGGACGCCCCGCGTAGACGAACTTGTCGGGCGTGGGGATGGTGTAGAAATTGTATGGGAGGAGGAACGGGCCGAAGGCAGCCACGGCGCACATGCCGAAAAAGAGCACTGCGCCCACGATCGCCAGGCGGTGCTTCTTGAAGCGGCGCCAGGCGAGCTGCCACTGGCTGAGCGACTCGAGCTTGACCTCGAAGTCGGGCCGCTCGAGCTGGATCGCCTCCAGCTCGGCTGGCGTGAGCTCCTTCACGCGCGGTGTCTCGATCTCGGTCATCGCGTTCCCTAGTCGTACTTCACGCGCGGGTCGACGATCGCGTACGTCAGGTCCGCCGCCAGGTTGGCGAACACCGTGACGACCGCGGTCACCGAGAGGAGCCCCATCAGCACGGGATAGTCGAAGCTCGCCGTCGACTGGATGAACTGGAAGCCCATGCCCGGCCAGCTGAAGATCGTCTCGGTGACGAACGCGCCGGTGAAGAGGAACGGGATCTCCAGGCCCAGGTTCGTGATCACCGGAAGGAGCGCATTGCGCAGCGCGTGGCGGAACACCACGCCCCGCTCCGGCACGCCCTTGGCGCGGGCGGTGCGGATGTAATCCTGGTTCAACGCCTCGAGCATGCTCGAGCGCACGAACCGGGAGTCGTACGCGATGCTGACCACGACGAGCGTGAACACCGGCAGGATCATGTGCGTGCCCAGGTCAGCGAGCGCGTTGAGCGGCTGCGACCCGAAGAAGGCCCAGTACTCCGACGTGCCGAACGGCGGCACGGTCCGCGCGTTCCACATGCCACCGGCGGGCAGCACGTGCAGCGACCCGGCGAACACCGTGATCAACATGATGCCGAGCCAGAAGGTGGGGAACGAGAAACCGACGTAGTTGAAGACGGTGAGCGCCGAGTCGAACAGGCTGTACCGCTTCACGGCCGCATAGACGCCGCTGATGAACGCGATGATCACCCAGATGACCCAGGCGGTCCCCGCGAGGATCAGGGTCGCCGGCAACCTGTCGCCGATGATGGCCGCGACGGGCTGCCCGTTAACCACGGAGAAGCCGAAGTCGCCGTGGAGCACCCCGTTGTCGCCACCGGGGAGCTCGATCCGGACGCCGGCCAGCTCGATCGTCCCGCCGGGCAGGGCGTTTACCAGGAACGGCTTGTCGCCGCAGACGCCCAGCCACTTGCAGTACTGGATGGGGATCGGCTGATCGAGGCCCCAGCGGTGGCGGAACGCTGCGATCTGATCTGCGGTGATGCGTGGGTTCTGGGCGAACCGCGCTTCGGGCCCACCGGGAGCGATGAGCAGAATCGCATAGATGATCATGGAGATCCCGAGGAGAACCGGGATCGCCTGGAGCGTCCGACGTACCGCGTACTTGATCACGGCGCGCTGCCTGTCCGTCCTCTAGCTCGATAAGTGAAGGCTGCGGGGCCCGAGTCAGGCCCCGCAGCCTGATGCGCGACTCGATCCAGAACGAATGCCCCTATGGGCGACTCGGCGCTATTGCTTGACCCACCAGTCCCCGGTGTTCCACATCACGCTGTACTGGGTGGGATTGGGAAGGTAGTTCTGGACCTTGCCGTTCGACAGCCAGACTTCCCTCCAGTTGAAGAGCGGGATCTCCACGACGTTCTTGTAGTACAGGTCCTGGAAGGTACCCAGGTTCTCCTTGATCACGACCGGATCGACGCTGGTCTTGACGGCGTTCCACGCCGCGTCGATCGCCGGGTCGTTGGTGCGCGTGGTGTTCTGGCCCTGGTGCGGAGGATTGTCCGGGATGCCGACCGAGTTGTAGACGTTGTACGATCCCAGCGGATCCGGGCTGTACGACCACGCGAACTCGGCCAGGTCGTAGTTGCCGCGCTGCAGGTTGCATGGCGTGTCGGCCGACACCGCGTCCCAGCCACCGAAGAGGTCGGGGTTCGCCGGGACGGGCTTGACGTCGACCTTGACGCCGATCTGCTGCAGCCAGGATGCGACGAGGGTGAGCGTGTCGATGCGGCTCTGCTTCTGCGTGGTGCACGCGGTGAGCTCGAGCTTGACGCCGTTCTTCGCGCGGATGCCGTCCGAGCCCTTGGTCCAGCCCGCACCATCGAGCAGCTGGTTGGCCTGGGCGAAGTCCTGTGTGACTACCGGCTCGTCCTTGTAGTAGTAGAGGAGCGGCGAGTACGGCGTGTTGGACGGCTTGACCGTTCCGCCCAGGATCCGGTCCGTGATCTCGCTCTTGTTGTACGCGAGCCGGATCGCCTGCTTGATCGTGAGCACGTCCGCCTGGCCGAACTTCTTTGCCAGCGACGCGTTGTTCAGCTGGTTCAGCTCATACGTGAGAGCGTTCAGGATCGTCGCCTGGCTGCCGAGATCCTGCACCTTCGGGATGGCGCCCTGGTCGAGATCCATCGCGATGTCGGACTCACCGGCCCGGTAGCCGGCGGTCATCGCGTCGGGGTCGCCGTAGTACTTGAAGATGAGCTTGTCCAGGTACGGCGCATGTCCACCGATCGCGGCCCAGTTCGGGTTGGGCGCGTACGTAATCTGCGCGTTGGTCTTGACCTCGGTGGGGATGTACGGGCCGCTGTACACGCCCGCTGCGACGTTGCCGAGGGAGTACAGCTTCTTCGGTGCGTCAGCGACCGAGATCGTGGTGATGTAGTGGGCCGGCAGGACGGGTTCGAAGAGGGTCAAGTACCCCTCGAAGACGTTGTTGAAGTGGATCACGCACGAGGTCGTGCCGGCGCCGTCGATGCTGCCGATGTCCGCCCAGCCGATCGTGCCGCCGACGAGCCCTGACTGGGCCTTGTCCATGATCCAGTGCCAGGTCGCGATCACGTCATCGCACGTGATGGGCTGGCCGTCGGACCACTTCATCCCGTCCTTCAGGTTGACCTTGACGTCCATCTTGCCGCCGGTGACGACGACGCCGCCGTTCTGCGGCGTGGGAACGTCCTTGGTGAGGTCGGGATAGAACTTGAAGTCGTTGGCGACGCGCCAGAGTCCGTCGAACGACGGGTAGATCGCCTCCCAGGAGGCAAGCGACGACGTGTAGTAGCCGTTGAGGCTGTCGGGGAACTCCCACTCCGCGACAACCACGTTCCCGCCCGTCGACGCCGCCGCCGATGGGCTGTATGCGTGCTCGGTGATGTCGACGGTCGAGATCGCCGCCGATGGAGACGCCCCCGCCAGCGTCGCCGCCGGCTGTGAGGCCGCAGGGGTTGTTGGCGCCTGCGTCGCCGCACCGCCGCACGCGCCGGCCAGGATGGCGGTCGTCGCCGCCAACGCAAGCCACCGTCGAGTCACGTGACTCATCAGATGGAGTCCTCCCTTCTGCCGGCCCTGGGGCTTTGGGCCGTTCCTCCCTCGCGCGCTGGCCGTCCGTGAATGCGAAACAGGCGCTCGCTTCACGTCTCCCCACGGGGCGCAGCTGGCTCCTTGGATTATAGGTAGCGCGTTCGCGCACATGTCAACGGGCCGGAACGCCTTGCAGGGGCGTTACAGCCATGCGATTGGGCCGAACGTCGTGCCAGGCCGGGGCCTGATGACACCCCAAGACCGGGCCCTGTGGCCGGGAAGTGGCGAGCGAGGCGGGGCGCGTGCGACGGGCCGTGGCGAGACGCGACGGCGTCCGGCTCCCGCGTGCGAGGCGGAGCGGGCGCCGGATGGGACCCGTCAGGCCGGGGCGACGACCGATGCGGCCACCGGGGCTGCGACGGGCATGGCGGCCCGCTCCTGCTCCTGCTGGGTCCGGTCGGCGAAGTGGCAGGCCACGGCGTGCCCCTCCCCGAGGATCGCGAGCCGCGGGTCGACGGTCGAGCAGATCTCGGGGTTGCCCAGCCGCTCGCGCAGCCAGCAGCGCGGGTGGAAGTGGCAGCCCGACGGCGGGTTGACCGGCGAGGGGACGTCGCCCCGCAGCACGATGCGCTTGCGGGCCCTGGCACGCTCCACCTCCGGCACCGCGGACAGGAGCGCGACGGTGTACGGGTGGCGGGGGTGCTCGTACATGTCGGCCACGGTCGCCAGCTCGACCATGCGCCCCAGGTACATCACGCCCACCCGGTCGCTGATGTACTGGACCACCGAGAGGTTGTGGGCGATGAAGAGGTAGGTGAAGCCGAAGTCCTGCCGCAGGTCCAGGAGCAGGTTCAGGATCTGGCTCTGGATCGAGACGTCGAGCGCCGAGACCGGCTCGTCGCACACGATGAAGTCGGGGCGCAGGGCGAGCGCCCGGGCGATCCCGATGCGCTGGCGCTGGCCGCCGCTGAACTCGTGGGGGTAGCGGCGGGTGTAGTCGCGCCGCAGGCCCACCGCCTCGAGCGAGTCCTCGACCCGGCGGGTGCGTTCCTTGGAGTTCGTGACCCCCTGCGCGAGGAGCCCCTCGCCGATGATGTCGAGCACCGGCATGCGGGGATTGAGCGAGCCGTAGGGGTCCTGAAAGATGATCTGCATACGCGCCCGCATGCGCCGCAGCGCCTCGGGCTTGAGTGCATGCAAGTCCTGGCCGTCCAGCATGACTCGCCCGGACGTCGGGCGCTGCAGGTACAGCAGGCTCCGCCCCAGGGTCGTCTTGCCGCAGCCCGACTCACCCACCAGGCCGAACACCTCGCCACGGCGGACGGTGAAGCTCACGCCGTCGACCGCCTTGACGTCGCCCACGTGCCGTCGCAGGACACCGCCCAGGATCGGGAAGTACTTGACGAGGTTGTCCACCTCGAGCAGCACCTTCCCGTCACCAGGCGCCGGGGGCACCTCGTCGCGCGTGGGGGCCGCTGCCAGCCCGCTCACCTGGCCACCTCCGTCGCGGCCGCGCGGGCCACCGGGAGCGGCGTCGCCGTCCCGTAGCGCGGGCGATGCTCGATCCCGAAGGGCGGCCGGCTGTGCAGCCAGCAGGCGACCCGGCGTTCGGGCCGGCCCTGCTCGTCGAGCGGTGGTTCGTGATCGCGGCAGGGGTCGAAGGCATACGGGCAGCGCGGGGCGAAGCGACAGCCCACCGGCATCCGGAAGGGATTGGGGACGCTGCCCTTGATCACGTTCAGGCGGGTCCCGCGCATGCCCTTCGAGGGGATCGAGGCGAGCAGGCCCTCGGTGTAGGGGTGCCTGGGGTCCTGCAGCACCTCGTCCACCGAGCCGGTCTCCACGACCTTGCCGGCGTACATCACCACCACCCGCTGGACCGTCTCGGCCACCACGCCGAGGTCGTGGGTGATCAGCAGGAGCGCGGTCCCGGTCTCCGCCTGCACCCGGCGGATGAGCTCCAGGATCTGGGCCTGGATGGTCACATCGAGCGCCGTGGTGGGCTCGTCGGCGATCAGAAGCTTGGGATCGCAGGACAGGGCGAGCGCGATCATCACGCGCTGGCGCATGCCGCCCGACATCTCGTGGGGGTACTGCCTGGCACGTCGCGGCGCCTCCGGGATCCCCACCAGGCGCAGCATCTCGATGGCCCGGTCCCAGGCGGCCTTGTGGCTGATCCGCTTGTGGGCGACCACGGCCTCCGCGATCTGGTCCCCGATCGTGAGCACCGGGTTCAGGCTGGTCATGGGCTCCTGGAAGATCATGGCCATCTCGGCCCCCCGCACGGCCAGCATCTGGCCGTGCGAGAGCTGCAGCACGTCGCGCCCGTCGAACCAGATCTCGCCGCCCACGATGTCGCCGGGCGGGGACTCGATGAGGCGCATGATGGTGAGCGCGGTGACGCTCTTGCCGCAGCCCGACTCTCCCACCACGCCCAGCGTCTCCCCGCGGCGCACCTGGAAGCTCACCCCGTCGACGGCGGGGACCGTGCCGTCCATGACCCTGAAGTACGTGCGCAGGTCGCGGACGTCGAGCAGCACGTCGGCCGGCGGGGGCGTGCCCACGGAAATCTCCTCGAAACTACTCATGGGGTGGGTCCTGGTTCGAGAACGCGCGCGGTGCCGGTCACAGCCGGGTCCGTGGGTCGAGCGCGTCGCGCAGCCCGTCGCCCACGAAGTTGATGGCCATGACCGTGATGGCGATTGCCATGCCCGGGAAGAACGCCCACCACCAGTTGCCCAACCCCAGCGCGCTCTGCGCGTTGGCGAGCGCATTGCCCCAGCTGGTCTGGTCGGGGCTGATGCCGAAGTTGAGGTAGCTCACGAACGCCTCGAGCACGATGTTGGAGGCCATGATCAGGGTCATCGCGACGATGACCGGCCCGATGGCGTTCGGCAGGATGTGGCGGAAGGTGATCCGGCCGTCCTTCACGCCCACCGCGCGCGCCGCCTCCACGAAGTCGGACTCGCGCAGGGAGAGGAACTGCGCCCGCACCAGGCGCGCGATGATGGGCCAGGAGAGGAGCCCGAAGATCAGGATCAGCGAGGTCACCTGCCCCTCGCCGAAGAAGCGCGCCGCGACCAGGATCACGAACAGGAGCGGGATGGCGAAGAAGGTGTCGACGATGCGCATGAACACGTTGTCGACCCAGCCCCCGAAGTACCCGGAGAGCGCCCCCACGGTGACCCCCACGAAGCCCGCGATCAACATGCTGAAGCCACCGATCGCCATCGAGATGCGTGCCCCATTGATCACCATGGTGAACACGTCGCGGCCGGTGTCGTCGGTGCCGAAGAGGTGGGCCAGGCTGGGCGGCGTCCCGCCCGGGATGGGCGATCCCGGGATGTTCAGGGGATCGTAGGGCAGGATGATGGGCCCGAAGATCGCGACCAGCACCATGAAGGCGAAGAACCCCAGGCCCACCATCGCCATGTGGTGGCGCTGGAAGCGCCGCCAGGCCAGCTGCCACTGGCCGAGCGACTCGAGCGCGACCTCGACGTCGGCGGTCGCGACGTCGGCCGGCGCGGCGCCGGCGAGGGAGCCCAGGGCGGTGGGGTCGGTGGGAATGGCCATGCCCGTCTGCCTTCTTCAGTCGTAGCGGATGCGGGGGTCGGCGAACGCGTATGCGACGTCCGCCACGAGGTTCATGAACACCACGAGCACCGAGCCGATGAAGAGGATGCCCATCAGCAGGAAGTAGTCCCGGGCGTTGACCCCCTCGTAGTAGAGGCGGCCCATGCCGGGCCAGGAGAAGACCGTCTCGGTAACGATCGCGCCCGAGAAGAGGAAGGCGATCTCCAGGGCCAGGTTGGTCAGGATGGGCAGCAGCGCGTTGCGGAAGGCGTGGCGCAGGATGACCTGGCCCTCGCCGATGCCCTTGGCGCGCGCCGTGCGCACGTAGTCCTGGTGGAGGGAGTCGAGCATGGCCGAGCGCACGAAGCGGCTGTCCCCGGCGATGCTCACCGCGATCAGGGTCGTCACGGGCAGCACCAGGTGCGCGGCGATGTCCCACAGGTTGGGCAGCGGGTTCGCCGCCAGCGAGGCCCAGTAGGCGGAGGTGCCGAAGGGCGCCACGGCCTGGCGCACGTTGACGATCCCCTGCACGGGGAACCAGCGCAGGGTAACCCCGAACACGAAGATCAGGATCAGTCCCAGCCAGAAGGTGGGCAGTGAGTAGAACACGTAGCTGACGAACGTCACCGACTGGTCGAAGAAGCTGTAGCGCTTCACCGCAGCGATCACCCCGGCCAGGATGGCGATGGTGGCCCACAGCAGGAACGCGATTCCCATCAGGATGATGGTGGCCGGGAGCCGCTCCAGGATCATCGAGATGACCGGTCTGCCGGTCTCGATGGAGTAGCCGAAGTCGCCGTGCAGCACGCCGTTCGTGCCGCCCCCCAGGAAGGTCGGCAGGAAGTTGGGCAGTCCGTGCGCCGAGAGGAAGCTGCCGCCGCCGCAGTTCCAGATCCCCAGCCAGCCGAAGAACTCCCGGACCGTGTCCATCAGGGTCGGCTGCCGCACCAGGCACCAGTCCTGCAGCCACTTGTTGACCTGCGCGGTGCTGATGTGGGGGTTCTGGTTGAACTGGGCGGCCGGGCCGCCCGGCGCCTGCAGCATGAGCACGAAGCTCACCACCGCGATCAGGAAGAGGACCGGTATCGCCTGGAGGACACGACGGATGATGTACTGGGTCATGGATCCTGGGGTCTGAGAGTGCGGGAGAGGCTAGCACAGGGGCGGCGGACGCGGAACACACATTCCACGTCCGCCGCCTGCTCCCCGTCAGGGCCGGGAGCGCGCCCCTGCGATCACGGCTTGTAGTACCAGTCCTCGACGTTCCACGTCGGGCCCTGCGCGCTCGGGTTGAACCCGGACCAGTTGCCAACGTGAACGCCGATGCCGGTCACGCCGCCGCGGTAGTAGAGCGGGATCTCCGGGATCCCGGCCACGTACGCGTCCTGGACTGCCTGCGCGTCGGTCTGCTGGGCGTCGAGCGGAACGTCCGTCGCCAGCTTGGCCAGCGCAGCATCCATCTGGGCGCTCTTGAAGCGGGTGTCGTTGCCGCCGTTGTGGTCGCCCAGCTCGGGCCACATGGTCGAGCTGTACGTCGCGAAGTAGTCGCCGTACGGGGTGCCCGTCAGGACGTACGCGAAGTCGGCGAGGTCGTAGTTGCCGCGGTAGATGCTGGGGTCGGTCGTGGCGGTGGTGCCGGTCCACCCGGCGAAGAACACCGACGCGGCGTCGCCGGTCTTGATGTAGCTCTTGACGCCGATCGCCTTGAGGTTGCTCTCGACGATCTGGAGCTCGGTCAGGCGCGTCGGGTTGCCCGACGTGGTGCCCAGCTCGAGGTTCATCTCGTGGCCGCCCTTGGCCATCCAGCCGGCGGAGTCGAGAGAGTAGCCGGCCGCCTGGAGCGCCGCCTTGGCGGCCGTCGGGTCATAGGCCGGGCAGGTCTCGTCCTTGTGATACCAGATGCCGGGCGGGGTCGGCGAGCACGCGATCGTGACGTTGGCGCCCGGGAAGTCGGTGCTGACGATGGCCTGCTTGTTGATCGCCATGGCGATCGCCTTGCGGACGTTGACGTCCCACAGGCCATTGTTGCGCTTGTGGGTCGGGTCGTTGTTGACGTCGAGGTGCTCGTACTCCCAGAGGGGCGTCTGCTCGACCGTGCCGACGCTCGAGGGGACGTTCTTCATGGCCGGGTACGAGTCGGTCTGCAGGTCGAAGGCGAGATCGATGGCGCCGCTGTTGAAGGCCGCAATCTCGCCGTTCTTGTCGCCGAAGTACTGGAACTTGAGGTTGGCGAGGTAGGGCTTGCCCTGGTGCGAGGGGGCCACGCCGCCGTTCCAGTGCGGGTTCGGGGCGTAGTCGATCTCGGACGAGGACGCGTTGGTGATCACGAACGGGCCGGAGAACGGCGCGCTCGCCACCGAGGAGTCGACCGGGTAGGACTTCTTGGCGGCGTCCTTGACCGCGATCGTCGACATGTAGTGCTGCGGCATGATCGCGCTGGTGAGCCAGCCGAGCCAGCCGCCGTAGAGCTGCTTGAAGTGGACGGTCGCCGTCAGGCCGTCAGACGAGACGTCGATCGAGTCGATCAGCGGCCATGCCGTGCCCGGGCCGCACGACGTGCAGCCGGACTGGTTCGGGTCGTTGGCCCACTGCCAGGTGTACTTGAGGTCGTTCATGGTGAGCGGCTGCCCGTCGGACCACTGCAGGTTCGGCTTGAGCTTCAGCGTCATCGTGAACGTGCTGCCGCTGACCGCGATTCCGCCGTTCGAGACGGACGGCAGGCTGGCGCACAGGTCGGGGATGTACTTGCCGTCGGACGAGATCGTTGCGCAGCCCCGGAGAACCGGCAGGCTCGCCTCGATGTCCGCCTCGGACGTGGTGTAGTACGGGTTCAGCTGTGCCGCAGCCTGCCACTCGCCCATGACGAGGGTGCCGCCGGTCTGGCCGGGCCCGGGGTTGTAGCTGGTGCCGAAGACCGCGGCGTCGACGCCCGTCAGCGGGGTCGCGCTGGCGGCGGCCGACGCGGGCGCCGAGGCGGCCGCGGACGCGGGCGCCGTGGTCGCGGCAGGTGCCGTCGACGCGGCGGGCGCCGTGGTGGCCCCGGAGCTGCAGGCGCCGAAGACGATCCCGGCGACCGCGACGACGGCCATCATCTGTCGTCTGGTTGACACTCGGCTTCTCCTCCTCTGCCGCGTACGAAGAACGGGGCACTCGTCCCGGAACGCGCCGCGGCGACGCGCCCGGAAGCTTCATCCGATGAGCGGCTGCTCACGGACTCCAGGCCGTGCTGGACCAGCCACTCATCGACGTGCCCATCATTCGGGGACGATCGCCGGGGCAACCGGCGGCCCGACGGGGCCGGCGAGGTCCGCCGGCGTCTCGGGCTGCGAGGCCAGTGCCAGGCCGTCGGGCAGCGGCCCGCGGGGAACGCCGGCCGGCTCCTGGTACGGCACTGCCTCCGCCTCTGCCGCGTCCGGCGCCGCCGTCGCCATGGCCGCGTCCGAGATGCGGAACGCGCGCTGCAGCGCCGCGACATGCAGGGCGGCCGCTGCGACCGCGGTGGGCGGCGTCGCAGCCTGGGCCGCCGCGGCGCCGGCGGGACCAGCCGTGCTGCCCGCGACGTCCACGCCCGTCTCGCGGGAGTTGAGCCCAGACGCCACGACCATGGCCGCCACCAGGGGCACCGCGACCAGCCCGGCGATCGACGCGCGCCGCGGCCGGAAACCGCGGCTCGGCGGCGCCTGGATGCGCGCGAGCAGGCGCGCCCAGCCGCCGGCAGCGCGGTCGGTTCGCCGCGCCGCGGCCCCCAATCGGCGCAGCCCGGCCAGGATCAGGGCGAACTCGCCCATCTCCAGCCGGCATGCGGTGCAGCGGTCGAGGTGGTCCAGCGCCCGCTCGATCCGGGCCTCGTCACGCGGCCAGCCGTCGAGCAACTCGAGGAGCGTGGAGCGATGTACCGCGCACGGGCGGCGCCCGATACCGAACCGCGTCGCCACGGCCTTCCAGACGGTCACGCAGCCGGCCCTTCCGATTCGCGTGGAGCGCCCCGGCCGGCCGGGTCCGGCACCGCCACCGGCTCGAACTCGGGCCGCAGATCGTCGCGGAGCAGCCGCAGCGCGTTGTGCAGGCGGCTCTTCACGGTGCCGAGTGGGCACCCGAGCGTCTCCGCGATCTCCGCCAGGCTGCTCTCCTGCACGAAGCGCAGGATCACCACGGCGCGCATCTGGGCGGGGAGTCGTTCGATCCCGCGGGCGAGCGCCACGGTGATCTCGCGCCGTTCGGCCGCCGACTCGGGGGCGGTGACGGCCTCGTCGGGCCACGGCACCTGGTCGGGCAGCGGCTCGAGTCCGAGGCGGCGGCGCCGGAGACGGTTGAGGCAGAGGTTCACGGCGATCCGCTGGAGCCACGGCAGGGGCGAGCGCGCGGGATCCAGGCGCACGCGGGCGCCGTGCGCGCGCAGGAACGTGTCAACGACCACCTCTTCGGCGGCCATCTCGTCCCGCAGCAGCGCGAGCGCGGTCCGGTAGACGGCACCTTCGTACCGGCGGTAGAAGGCCTCGAAGGCCTTCAGGTCGCCGCCTCGGACGTCGTTGACGAGCGAGGCGCCATCCGGCTCGGGTTCGGCCACTCATCCTCCTCTGGCACGCAGTCGCAAGGCGGCGTGCATGTGACTTACCACGGGAACCCGCAAAAGGTTCACGCTGAGGCTGGCGACGTTCCGCTGGGCGGAACGTCGAGCGTGGCACCGCAGCTCCCCTGGGGCGCCCGGGGCTTCCCTGGGGCGCGCCGGGACCGGCCCGGTGGCCTCCCCGGGGCCGGCAGCCCGGCGAACCAGCCGGCCCGGTGGCCTCCCCGGGGCCGGCAGCCCGGCGAACCAGCCGGCCCCGCGAATATCCCCCAGGGCGATGCCGGGGCACCTTGCGGGAGGGCAAGGCACTCTATGGGGGCTCCCGGGAAGCGGCGGCGGCGGTGAATCACCCGGCCCGGGCGGATGGCGAGGCCCCAGCCGGCCGTTCCCAGCGCGCCAATCGATCCACTACGGCCGTCGGCAATGCTGTGGAGGATACGGACCGCGTCAGCGTGGCCGGCGCCGTCAGTGCCTTGAGGGATATCGGCCGCGCCGGATCCGCCGGTGGGGTCGGCCGGGGGTCGGCCGGGGATCGGCCGGGGATCGGCCCAAGGCCGGCCCCCGGCGAGTCGCCGGATGACCAGGCACGACGGGGGCCGGCGGGGCAGCTCGGCCGATGGCAGTACAGGTCGCGCCCGGAGGCGGGCTCGGCCCACCGACGGGCCGAGCCCAGGCGCGATTGGCTTGCGGCGCCGGGGGTCGCGCGTCCCTCCGGTCAGTCCGGGCAGGGCATCTGCGCGCCCGTCATCGGGCGCCAGTGCAGGTCGGGCTGGCGCGCGGCCGTGGCCTCGTCGAGCCGCCGCACCGGCGCCGTGTGCGGCGCCGTGTGCACCACCTGAGGGTCGGCGTGTGCCTCGCCGGCGATCGCGACCAGCGCGTCGGCGAAGTCGTCGAGCGTCTCGAGCGCCTCCGTCTCGGTCGGCTCGATCAGCATCGCCTCCTCCACGATCAGCGGGAAGTAGATCGTGGGGGGATGGTGACCGTGGTCGATCAGCCGCTTGGCCACGTCGAGGGTGCGGACGCCCGTCTCCTGCCTGAGCGTGGCCGAGGAGGCCACGAACTCGTGCTTGCAGACCCGGTCGTAGGGGAGGTCGTAGGTGCCGCGCAGCCGGTGGCGCACGTAGTTGGCGGCCAGCACCGCGTCCTCCGACACCTCCTCGAGGCCGCTGCCGCCGTGCGCCCGCAGGTACGCGTAGGCACGCACCAGCACCCCCACGCTGCCCACGAACGAGCGCACGCGACCGATGCTGGCCGGCCGCTCGCCCGGCCGCTCGAGCCGGAACGAGCCGTCGGCCTCGCGCAGGACCCGTGGCGCGGGCAGGAACGGCAGGAGCCGCTCCCCCACCGCCACCGGCCCCGAGCCGGGTCCGCCCCCGCCGTGCGGCGTGGCGAACGTCTTGTGCGTGTTGACGTGCATCACGTCGAACCCGGCCGCGCCGGGGCGGAACCGGCCCATGACCGCGTTCAGGTTGGCGCCGTCCATGTAGGCGAGGGCGCCCGCCGCGTGGACCGCGTCGAGGATCTCGACCACCTGGTCCTCGAAGAGCCCGAGGGTCGAGGGGTTGGTGAGCATGAGGGCGGCCGTCCGGGGGCCGAGCGCGCTCCGCAGCGCGGCGAGATCCACGCCGCCCCGGGCGTCGGAGGGGACCGTGACGGTGCGGTAGCCGGCCATCGAGGCGGTCGCCGGGTTGGTGCCGTGCGAGGAGTCGGGCACCAGGATCTCGGTGCGCTCGGCGTCGCCGCGACTGCGGTGGTAGGCGCGCACCATCAGGATCCCGGTCAGCTCGCCCTGCGCCCCCGCGGCGGGCTGGAGCGTGACCGCCCGCATCCCCGAGATCTCGCACAGCCACTGCTCGAGCTCCCAGAGCAGCTGGAGCGTCCCCTGGGCGGCCGCGTCGGGGGCGAGCGGATGCAGGTCCGCGAAGCCCGGCA
>JAJYNP010000291.1 GCA_021786265.1 Chloroflexota bacterium | reverse complement strand
GCGGGAGCCCGCCGTGGTAGTCGGTGATGACCAGCACGTACTCGAGCTTGTCGAGGTTTGAGGCAGGGTTGATGAACGCGGTCTGGACCACGGCGTTCGGGTCGCGCTGAACGTCGACGATGTTCCCGATGAGGAGGCCCTTGGGGAACGGCGACTTGATGCCGTTGCCGAGATCGATCCCCGCGGTGACGACCGTGTCGTTCAGGTTGACCCGCTCGGTGGCGGGGATGTCCTGCATCACGAGCGCGCCGCCGAGCTGGCCGATCACCTCGCCGGTGGCACGGCTCGACTCGATGAGCCCGATGACGGTGGAGCGCGTGTCGCTGATCAGCAGGATCCGGCTGAAGTCGCTGCCGACCTCCCAGACCGAACCGACCAGGGCACCGCCGTCCGCGACCACGACGTCGTTGAGCGCGATGCCCCGGTCGGTCCCGGCATCGATGGTGATCACGCGCGTGTACTGCGAGACCTCGCGGCTCACCACGGTGGCGGCCACCGTGCTGTAGTTGAGCGACCCCTGGACGCCCAGCAGGGCGCTCAACTGGTCGTTCTGGATCCGGATCTCCTGCAGCTGGCGGTTTTCCACCTGGAGCTGCTGGTTCTGCTGCTCCAGCGCGCGGTTCTGGGCCTGCAGCTGATCGATCTCGCTCAGCGCGCCGAAGATGGAGCCGACCGAGCGCGTGGCGCCCGACAGCGCGGACTGGGCGGGCGTCAGCATGTTGCCGACCACGATCTGGAGGTCGCGCATCGGCGCGGTCCCGCTGAGGGCAAGGAGCAGGAGCCCCGCCGCCATGAGAATGGCGTACAGCATTCCCCGCCTCCGGCTGGCACGCGTCGCGAACATGACGCGTGGCTCAGCGTGGCGGGCGCGAGTACGTCTCGGCGACGAGCGAACGCTCCATGGCGTCGAGCGCCTCCAGCGCCTTCCCGGTGCCACGCGCGACGCAGGTGAGCGGATCGTCGGCGACATGGACCGGCATCTGCGTCGCCTCCGCGATCCGCCGGTCGAGCCCCTGGAGCAGCGCCCCGCCGCCGGCCAGCACGATTCCCTGGTCCATGATGTCCGCCACGAGCTCCGGCGGCGTCTCCTCGATGGTGTCCTTGACGATGTCGACGATCTGCTGGACGGACGGCTCGATCGCCTCGCGGACCTGGTCGGCCCCAACTTCGACCGCGCGCGGAAGACCGGTCAGCAGGTCGCGGCCGCGGAGCGTCACACGCAGCTCGTCCCACTCTCCGGGGTACGCCGACCCCAGCGCGATCTTGATGTCCTCCGCCGTCCGCTCGCCCACCAGCAGGTTGTACTCGCGGCGCCCGAACGCGACGATGTCCATGTCCATCTCGTCGCCGCCGATGCGGATGCTGCGGCTGATCACGATGCCGCCCAGGCTGATCACGGCGACCTCGGTGGTCCCGCCGCCGATGTCGACGATCATGCTGCCGGATGGTTCGCTCACCGGCAGGCCGGCACCGATCGCGGCCGCCATCGGCTCCTCGATCAGCCGCGCCCAGCGGGCGCCCGCGTTCAGCGCCGCGTCCCGGACGGCTCGCTTCTCGACCTCGGTCACGCCGGACGGCACCCCGAGCAGCATGCGCGGGCGCGGGATCAACCCGACCCGATCGTGCACCCGGTTCACGAAGTACTTGATCATCTGCTCGGTGACGTCGAAGTCGCTGATGACGCCGTCGCGCAGCGGGCGCACCGCGATGATGTTGGCCGGCGTGCGCCCCACCATCCGCTTCGCCTCGGCACCGATCGCGAGCACCTTCCGGGTCTTGGTGTCGAGCGCGACCACGCTCGGCTCGCTGATCACGATGCCCCGGTCGCGGACGTGGACGAGGGTGTTGGCCGTGCCGAGATCGATCCCGATGTCCCGGGAGAAGAGACCGAAGAAGAAGTCGAGCATGCTCGTGGCGGAGTCCTGCGTGCTGTACTGTCGGGGCGCCCGGCCATCGGTCGGGCACATGCAGACTGGCGACCCGAAACGCGCGGCGGCCACGGAAGTATAACTGCCGCGCACGCCGACCGGGCCGGTTCCGGGCTGGGCCGCTACGATACGTTCGAAGTGCGAGCGCCCATTGACCCAGCCTGTCGTCGCGTCCGGTCCGCCATGTACTCCGCACGGTCGCGTGCCGACCGCGGGGTCGGCACCCGCCACGCGTCCGACACGCGGGGCCGGCCCCGGTGAGCGGCGGGCCTCCACCCCCGACCGGTGGCCCCGTCAAACCAGTCCAACCGGGCCAGCCCGCCCAGCGGCCGCTGCCGGTCCACCGCGGGCCGCGTCTGCCGCGATGGGCCTGGTGGCTGATCTTCGGCCTCCTCCTGCTCTGGAACCTCTCCGCGCTGCTGCCGGCCGGGACGCCGACCGCCGCTCTCCCATACTCGGCGTTCCTCGACCAGGCGCAGCACAACAACGTGGCCCAGGTGCAGTTCAACGGCCAGGCCCTGACGGGCACCCTCCGGCAGGCGATCCTGTGGCCGCCCGCCGGCACCGCGGGCGCATCGGCTGGGCCGTCGGCGACGCCCGGGGGCGCAGCGCTGCCGGGCACGGCCCAGGCTTCGTCCTCCTACCAAGCCTTCACGAGCATCATGCCCCTGAGCGCCGACCGGGCCCTGCTGCCGCTGCTGGAGGCGAACGGCGTCACGATCACGGCCAAGGACACCACCAGTGGCGGATCGTTCCTGCTGAGCCTGGCCGTCAGCGTGCTGCCGATGCTGCTGCTGGTCGGCGTGTTCGTCTACATGGGGCGTCAGGCCCAGCGCAG
>JAJYNP010000343.1 GCA_021786265.1 Chloroflexota bacterium | reverse complement strand
TGAGATGGCGCGGCCGACGAGCCGCTACGTCTGCCAGGCCTGTGGAGAGTCCTTCCTGCGCTGGGAGGGCCAGTGCCGCGCCTGCGGCGCCTGGAACACGCTCGTCGAGACGCTGGTGCGCGAGCCCGCCCACGCGCGGCCGGCCGCCGCCGGATCCGCGGGCGACGTCGCCGCACCCACGCCGCTCCGCGGACTGGCCGAACCGGAACTGGTCCGGCGGACGACCGGGATCGGCGAGCTGGACCGCGTGCTGGGCGGAGGGCTGGTCCCGGGGAGCCTGGTACTCCTGGGCGGAGAGCCCGGCGTTGGCAAGTCCACCTTGGTCCTTTCCGCTGCCGCGGGCATCGCCACGGCCGACGGCGGGTCGCCTGTGGCGCGGCCGGGGACCGGGGCGCCCGTCCTGTACGCCAGCGGCGAGGAGTCGGCCGGACAGCTGCGGCTCCGGGCGAGCCGGCTGGGGCTCACCGAGGGTCCCGCCGGCGACGCGATCCTGGTCCTCGCGGAGACCGACGTGGAGCGCATCCTCGAACGCGCGATGACCGTGCACCCGGTCGTGCTGGTGGTCGATTCGATCCAGACCGTGTCGCTGGACGCGCTGGATGGCCCGCCGGGATCGGTGGGGCAGGTCCGCGAGTCGGCCCTGCGGCTCCTGCAGTACGCCAAGGGCGAGGGCATCCCGGTGGTGCTGGTCGGGCACGTGACCAAGGACGGGGGCCTGGCCGGCCCCAAGACCCTCGAGCACCTGGTCGACGCCGTCCTCACCCTCGAGGGTGAGCGCGGCGGCGGCATGCGCCTGCTCCGGGCCACGAAGAACCGCTTCGGGTCCACGGAGGAGGTGGGCGTCTTCGCGATGGGCGAGGACGGTCTGCGCGAGGTTGCCGATCCGGCCCGCGCGTTCCTCGCCGGGGACGGGCCGGTGGCGCCCGGCTCGGCCATCGCCGCGACGCTCGAGGGAAGCCGCCCGCTGCTGGTCGAGGTGCAGGCCCTCGTGGCGCCCGCCGCCTACGGCATGCCGCGGCGGACGGCGACCGGGATCGACCAGAACCGCCTCGCGCTGCTCCTGGCGGTGCTTGCCCGGCGCGCCGGCATCGCCCTGGCATCGCACGACGTCTACGCCAGCGTCGCGGGCGGGCTTGCGATCGAGGAGCCCGCGCTCGATCTGCCGCTCGCCCTGGCGCTGGCCTCGTCGCTGCGGGATCGCCCGGTTCTCCCCGGGACCGTGGCCGCCGGCGAGATCGGCCTGCTCGGGGAGCTGCGGCCGGTGTCGGGGCTGGTCCGGCGCCTCCGCGAGGCGGAGCGGCTGGGCTTCGAGCGGGCGATCGTGCCGGCCGGACCGGGCGGACCCGGCGAGCGCCTGCCGGACAGCATCGGGCGCCTCCAGGTGGTGAGCTGTCGGACGCTGCGCGAGGCCGTCGGGCTCGCGCTGGCGTCCGGGGCGGCACAGCCGGTCGGCTCCTGACCCCCGGGCGCGGCAGCGGGCCCGTGCGGGCAGGGCCCTGTGGTACGCTCGCCTGCCGGATGTCCAGATTTGTACGAGTGCTGGGCGCGATCCTCGGCATGCTGGTCGGCTTCCAGCTGGCGTCTCTGGACGTGGGGGGCCGGGGGCTGTTCAGCGAGACGCCCAGCGGCAATTTCCTGCTCGCGGTGTGGGTCGTCGCGTGGCTCGTGGTCGGCTTCCTGATCCTGCCCTACCTGACCATCGAACCCGCCGGATGGCTGGTCCGCGGCGTGCGCACGCTCTCGACCGGCGAGTTCGTGACCGCCATTGCCGGGCTGCTGATCGGGCTGCTCATGGGCCTCCTGCTGGGCTTGCCCCTGGCGCGCTTTCCCGACCCGTACGGCCGGTACCTGCCGATCGGCGTATCGCTCGTCCTGGGGCTGGGGATGCTCGGCCTCACGGTCGCCAAGCGGCACGACCTGGCCGAGGCGATCGAGGCGCTGGGGCTGATCCCTGCCCGACGCGAGCCCACGATGCCGCCGGGCGCGCCGTTCATCGTCGTGGACACCAGCGCCATCATCGACGGCCGCATCGCCGACGTGGTATCGAGCGGGTTCCTCTTCGGCACCCTGATCGTTCCCCGCTTCGTGCTGGCCGAGCTCCAGTACATCGCGGACCAGTCCGACGCCCGGAAGCGCGCTCGCGGCCGGCGCGGCCTGGACATCCTCAACGAGCTGCGTCGCTCCGACCGGATCAAGGTCGAGATCAGCGAGGAGGACCCGCCCGGGGTCCCCGAGGTCGATGCCAAGCTCGTGACGGTGGCCCGAAGCCGCGGCGGCGCCATCCTGACCAACGATCTGAACCTGAACAAGGTCGCCGAGCTCGAGGGGCTCCGCGTGCTCAACGTGAACTCTCTCGCCAACGCCGTGAAGCCGGCGTTTCTCCCCGGGGACCAGATCCACGTGCACGTCATCCAGGAGGGCAAGGAGCCCGGGCAGGGAGTGGCGTTCCTCGACGACGGCACGATGGTCGTGGTCGAGGGGGGCGCCCGCCGCATGGACCGCGAGCTGAGCGTGACGGTGACGCGGGTGCTCCAGACGGTCGCCGGGCGGATGGTCTTCGCCCAGCCAGTGGACGACTGAGGTGGACCGCGGATCGGTCGACGCGGTCGTCGTGGCCGCCGGGTCCAGCACGCGCATGGCCGGGTTCGACAAGCTGGCCGCTCCGCTCCTGGGGCGCCCGCTGCTCGCCTGGACGCTGGACGCCCTCGCCTCCGCGTCCTCGGTGCGCCGGCTGGTCGTGGTGACGGCGCCCTCGCGCGTCGAAGAC
>JAJYNP010000121.1 GCA_021786265.1 Chloroflexota bacterium | reverse complement strand
ATCTACCTGCTGATCAACCTCGACGCGCTCCTCGGGATCGTCTGGTTCTTCGCCAAGTCCTACGTGTTCGTCTTCACCTTCGTGTGGATGCGGGCCACCCTGCCGCGCATCCGGATCGACCAGCTGATGGGCCTGGCCTGGAAGTGGCTGCTGCCCGCCTCGCTGGTCAACCTGTTCCTCACCGCGCTCGCCATCCTGGTGGTCCACCCATGAGCTTCGTGCCCGGGCTCGGCATCGTGAAGGGGATGACCCTCACGCTGCGCCGCTTCTTCCAGCCGAAGGTCACGGTCCAGTACCCGGAGCAGGCGCCCCAGATTCCGCCGCGCCACCGTGGCCGGCTCCAGCTCCTGTACGACGAGTGGGGCGCGCTGAAGTGCGAGACGTGCTTCCAGTGCGCGATGGCCTGCCCGATCGAGTGCATCGACATGGGCGGCACCGACACCAAGGACCGGTTCCACGTCCACTGGGGCCCGCCCGAGCAGTACGCGGAGCGCCGCCAGGAGCTGGCGCTTCGCCGCTCCGGCCGCCCCGTCCCCGACCCGGCGTTCGCGTCGTTCAGCCCGCTCGACACCTCCGCCCTGGACCGGCTGCTGGAAGCCGAGGAGTACGACCCGGCCCGGATGCTGCCGATCCTGGAGCAGACACAGGCGCTGTACGGGTACCTCCCGGTCGCCGCGATCAAGCATATCGCCGACGCGACCGGGGCCTGGTACGCGGAGGTGTACGGCACCGCGTCGTTCTACGGGCAGCTCCACCTGGAGCCCCCCACGCGACACACGATCGGGATCTGCCGGTGCCCGGCCTGCTCGCTGTTCGGCGGCGGCGCGATCCGCGCCGCGCTGGAGCAGGCGCTCGGCGTGCCGCTCGGCGGCACCACCCTCGACGGATCCGTCTCGCTGGAGCCGGACGACTGCCAGGGCGAGAACGGCGGCGCCCCGTGGGTCACCCTGGACGGCGCGCGGCAGCCGGGGATCACGGCGGCAGGGGCGGCGCAGCTGGCCCGGTCGCTGGCCGAGCCGGCGCCGGCGGGGCAGGCCTGATGGCGACGATCCTCGCCACCCCCGGGGAGTGGGCGCACGTCACGCTGGCGGGCGCCGGGCGGCACGACCCCGACGAAGGGCTGGCGGCCGCCGAGCGCGCCGGGGCATGGTCGGCGTGGCGCCAGGCCATGACCACCGGCCCGGAGACGCTGATCGCGCTGATCGACCGGGCCGGCCTGCGGGGCCGCGGCGGCGGCGGCTACCCGACCGCCGCGAAGTGGCGGGCGGCCCGCGCCCAGGACGACACGGTACGCCACGTGGTGGCCAACGGGATCGAGGCGGACCCGGGAGCCCTGGTGGACCGCACGCTGATGGAGCTCGACCCGCACGCGGTGATCGAGGGGGCGGCCCTGGCCGCGTACGCCGTCGGGGCCCACGCCGTGCACATTGCGGTGAAGGCCGGCTACCAGCTCGCGGTCGAGCGGCTGCGCGCGGCGGTGGCCGCGGCGGAGGATGCCGGGTACATCGGCGTGAACGCCATGGACCGCGGCTTCGACCTGCACGTGGAGGTGCGGCCGCTGCAGGGCGCGTTCGTGCTCGGCGAGGAGACGGTCCTGGTCCACGCCCTGCAGTCGGACCGCGGCATGCCCGACCAGCGCCCACCGTACCCCACGGCGCGCGGCCTGGACGGCCACCCGACGGTCGTCAACAACGTGGAGACCCTCGCGGCGGTGCCGTGGATCGTGCGGAACGGCGCGGAGGCGTTCACGGCCGCCGGCCGCAACGGCCTGGCGGGCACCAAGCTCGTGCAGCTCTCGGGCACGGCACGCCACGCCGGCATCGCCGAGGTTCCGATGGGCACGCCGCTCCGCGAGATCCTGGAGCGCGTGGGCGGCGGGATGGCGGCCGGCAGCACCCTCAAGGCCGTGCTCGTGGGCGGGCCCGCGGGAGGCTTCCTGCCGGAGTCGGCACTGGACACCCCGCTTGACCCGGCCGCGCTGGAGGCGGCCGGCGCGATCCTCGGGTCGGGCCAGATCCTGGTGATCGACCAGCGCGCCTGCATCGTGGAGCTGGGGCGCCTCATGGAGCGCTTCATGTCCGACGAGTCGTGCGGGAAGTGCATCCCCTGCCGGATCGGCACCCGCCGGCTGTACGAGCTGGCGGAGCGTGCCACGGCCGGCCGCCCGCGCCCGACGGATCCGCAGCTCCTCCAGGACCTGTCGGCGGACGTCCGCGACGGGTCGCTGTGCGGGCACGGGATCTGTGCCCCCAACCCGCTCACCAGCGGGATGCGATACTTCGCGGACGAGTACGACGCCCATTTCACCGCCGGCACGTGTCCCGCCGGCGTGTGCCAGCCGCTGCGCGTGACCACCGTCGCGGCGGCGCCGGCCCACTGATCGGGTGACAGCATGGCCGACCTGATGGAGATCCGGACCGCGCCCGAGACGCTCGCCGAGCGGTTCCTCGAGACGCAGTCACCCCAGCGCCCCCAGTCCACGCCGGCGTTCACCATCGAGGTGGACGGGCGCCAGGTCACCGGGCGCGAGGGCCAGACCATCCTCGAGGTCTGCCGGGACAACGGCATCGAGATCCCCACCCTCTGCTACGAGCCCAAGCTGCCCGGGTTCGGGGCCTGCCGCATGTGCGTGGTGGAGCTGGAGGGCGAGGAGCAGCCCCCCATCAGCTGCGCGCGGGCCGCGGAGCCCGGCATGGTGGTGCGGACCCAGACGCCGCGCATCCGCGAGATCCGCCACACCAACCTGGAGCTGATCTTCAGCGACCACAA
>JAJYNP010000355.1 GCA_021786265.1 Chloroflexota bacterium | reverse complement strand
CGCCACGACGCCCGACATGTCGACCTCGAGCGTCAGGTACGCCATGGGCACCGACACGGCGCGGGCCATCTGCGCGGCGATCCCCCGCCGCATCTGGGTCATGGGCTTGAGCTGGTCGCCCTCGCCGAGGACGGCCGGCGGGGCCACGGGGACGGGGGCCGCGGGGGCGGGGGCCGCGGGGGCGGGGGCGGGGGGGGCGGGGGCCGCGGGGGCGGCAGGCGGCGGAACGAACGCCGCGGCAGCCGATGAACCCGGCGCCGGCGGCAGGACCGGCGGGGCGGCGGGGATCGGCGCGGGTGAAGACGGCTGGGCCGCGGCGACCGACGGCGCGCCGCTTGCGCGGGACGCCACGAACGCGAGGACGTCCTCGCGGGTCACCCGGCCGCCGTGCCCCGTGCCTCGGACCATGGCCAGGTCGACGCCGCTCTCGCGGGCGAGCCGGCGCACCGCGGGGGTCACCGGGCCCTGATACGGCTCGTGCGCGGTGGGGGGCACGCCGTTACCGCCGGCGGCCAGCGCCACGGCCGGAGCCGCGCCGGCGGCCAGTGCCACGGTCGGAGCCGCGCCGGCGGCCGAGCGCATCTCATCCGCCGTCCGCTCGTCCGATCCGGCGGGTCCGTGTTCCGGGGCTGCCGGCCGCGAGACCTGCGCCGCCGCCTGCGTGGGAGGCGTGGTGGCCGGCGCCTGTCCCGCGGCGACCTCGCCGGCATCCTCGATGACGGCGATCTCCGCGCCGTTCGGCACGGTCGCCCCCTCCTGGACCAGGATCTCGGCGAGCGTGCCCTCGAACGGCGAGGGCACCTCGGCGTTCACCTTGTCGGTGATGACCTCGACGATGGGCTCGTATTTCGTCACGCGGTCGCCGACCTGCTTGAGCCAGCGGCCGATCGTCCCCTCCGCGACGCTCTCACCGAGCTGCGGCATCGTCACCCTGGGCACTTGATCATTCCTCCGAGGATCTGCACGGGTGCGGAGGCATCCGCGCCTGGCGGGATCGTGCTCACCGTCCTGTGCAGCATGCGCGTAGTTTCGCCGATCTTGCCCGGACGTGGCGCCGTGACGTCCCCGGCGCCCGCGCCGGCCGGCTCTCAGTACGCGGCCAGCTGGCGGATGCCGGCGGCGATCTTGTCGGGGTTCACCATGAACCAGTCCTCGAGCGCGTGCGCGTAGGGCACCGCCGGCACGTCGGGCCCGGCCACCCGCACGATCGGGCCGTCGAGGAAGTCGAACGCCTGCTCGGCGAGGATCGCCGCGATCTCCGCCCCGTAGCCGCCGAACTTGTTGTCCTCGTACGCCACCACGCACTTGCCGGTGCGCCGGACGCTGGAGAGCAGCGTGTCGAGATCGAGCGGGCGGAGCGTCCGGATATCGATCACCTCGACGCTGATCCCTTCGGCCTCGACCAGCTCCGCCGCCTCCAGTGCGTGATGCGCCATCAGCCCGTACACCACGACCGTGATCTGCGTCCCGGAGCGCGTCACCTGCGCCCTGCCCAGCGGCACCGTGTAGTCCGTGTCCGGCACCTCGCCGCGCACCGACCGGTACATCTTCTTGTGCTCGAAGAACAGGACCGGGTCGGGGTCGCGGATGGCGCTGCGGAGCAGGCCGGCCGCGCCGTACGGGGTCGACGGGATCACCACCTTGAGCCCCGGGACGTGGGTGAAGAACGCCTCCAGCGACTGGCTGTGGTACAGCGCACCGTGGACGCCGCCGCCGTAGGGAGCGCGGATCGTGATCGGGCAGCCGAAGGCGCCGTTCGAGCGGTAGCGCATCCGGGCCGCCTCGCTCACGATCTGGTTGAAGGCCGGCATGATGAAGTCGGCGAACTGGATCTCCGGCACCGGGAGCAGGCCGTTGACCGCCGCGCCGATCGACGCGCCGACGATCATCGACTCCGTGAGCGGCGTGTCGATCACCCGCTCGGATCCGAACTCCGCCTGGAGGCCGTCCGTGGCGAGGAAGACGCCACCCTTCAGCCCCACGTCCTCCCCCAGCACGATCACCCGCTCGTCGCGCCGCATCTCGGATGCGAGGGCGCCGCGGATCGCCTCGATGAAGGTCCGGACCGGCATCAGCGGTCTCCCTCCGGTTCCGCGTAGACGTGCCGCATGGCAGTCGCCGGATCCGGCTCCGGCTGATGCTCCGCCCAGTCGGTGGCATCGTCGACCGCCGCCTTCACCCCGGCCGCGATCGCCGCCTCGCGCTCCTCGTCGAGCACCCCGGCGTCGCGGAGCTCCTGGCGGAACCGCGGCAGCGCGTCGCGGCGTCGCTCGGCCTCGAGCTCTTCCCGCGAACGGTACTTGGTCTGCTGGTCGTCCGAGGAGTGCGCCGTCAGCCGGGTGACCTTGGCCTCGATCAGGGTCGGGCCGTCGCCGCGCCGGGCCCGGTCGATCGCCTCGCGGCCCGCCCGGTAGCACGCCAGCACGTCGCCGCCGTCGACCACGACCCCGGGGAAGCCGTAGGAGGCGGCCCGGTCGGCGATGTTCGCGATGGGGCTCTGCAGCGACATCGGCACGCTGATCGCGTAGCCGTTGTTCTCGACCACGAAGACCACCGGCAGGTGGTGGATTCCCGCGAAGTTCAGCCCCTCGTGGAAGTCGCCCTGGTTGCTGGACCCCTCCCCGAGCTCGGTGAGCGCCACCTGTCCCGTGCTGCGGATCTTCGCCGCCAGCGCGATGCCGACGGCGTGCAGCAGCTGCGTGGCGACCGGGGAGCTGGTGGTGAGGATGCTGCGGTCCGCCGAACCGTAGTGGCCCGGCATCTGGCGGCCCCCGGACGAGGGGTCGGGAGCCCGGGCGAACTGGGCGAGCAGGATGTCGCGCGGCGTCATCCCGAAGGTGAGAACCGCCGCAATCGAGCGGTAGTACGGGACGAGCCAGTCGAGACCTGGCCGGAGCGACGAGACGATCCCGACCTCCGCGCCCTCGTGCCCCTGTCCGCTGATCACGAACGCCGCCTTGCCGGAGCGGTTGAGCACCCACATCCGCTCGTCGATCGCACGCGAGAGCGCGACGAGGCGGTACATCCGGAGGAGGTCGTCGTCGTGGAGACCGTGCTCGGCTGCCAGCTCGCTCGTTCCGATCGACGCCTCGGCCACCGTGGCCCTCCCCTGCAGGACGCCCTAGAAGTTGATCGAGCGCCCGGCGACCGCCATGGCGGCCTCGCCGATCGCCTCGGAGAGCGTGGGGTGCGGATGCACGGCCGAGGCGATCTCCCACGCGGTGGACTCGAGGAGCATGCCCACGCTCGGCTCGGCGATCAGGTCGGTCACGTGGGGGCCCACGAGGTGGACCCCCAGGACCTGGTCGGTCTCGGCGTGCGCGAGCATCTTGGCGAACCCGTCGTACTCGCCGCCGATGAGCGCCTTGGCGTTGGCGGTCCAGGGGAACTTGCCGACCGTGTAGGGGACGCCGTCCCGCTGGAGCTCCTGCTCCGAGCGGCCAATCGACGCGATCTGTGGCCGCGAGTAGGTTGCCCGGGGCATGACCGTGTAGTCGATGGGGTGCGGCTCGAGACCGCAGATCGCCTCGACCGCGGCGATCCCCTCGTGCGCGGCGACGTGGGCGAGGAGCAGTCCACCCACCAGGTCGCCGATGGCGTAGAGATGCGGCTCGGCGGTGCGCATGCGGCCGTCGACCTTCACCACCCCGCGCTCGACCACGGCGCGCGTCTTCTCGAGGCCGATCCCCTCGACGTTGGCGGCGCGGCCGGTGGCCACCAGCATCTGCTCGGCACGCAGCTCCTTCGGTTCCTTGCCCTCCGGGCCGACCGACAGGCGCACCCCGTCGCCATCGACGGTGACCGCCGCGGGGTCGAAGCGGGCGCTGGTCATCACCGAGATGCCGCGGCGCCGGAAGGCGCGCTCCAGCACCTGGCCCACCTCCGCGTCCTCCAGCGGCACGACCGAGGGCAGGTACTCGAGGAGGGTCACCTCGGCGCCCATGTCGCGGTAGAAGGAGGCGAACTCCACGCCGACCGCGCCGGCGCCCACCACGACCAGGCTCTTCGGCAGCGTGTCGCTGCGGAGCACGTCGTCGCTGGTCACGATGTGCGTGCCGTCCGGCACCAGGCCGGGCAGGCTCTTCACGCGGCTGCCGGTGGCCAGGATCACGTCGGTCGCATCGAGCAGCCGCTCCCCGCCCGCTCCGGGGGTGCCGTCCTCGCCGGCCAGCGCGACCCGCACCGTGGTGGCCCGCTCGAGCACGCCGTGCCCGCGCACGAACTCGACCTGGTTCTTCTTGACGAGGCTCATCAGGCCCTTGGTCAGGCGATCCACCACCTGCGTGCGGCGCCGGGCGATCGCGCCCATGTCGACGCCGGTCTCACCGACGCGCAGGCCGAAGGTCGCGGCATCCCGGATGCGGGCGTACAGGTCGGCCGACTCGAGCATCGCCTTGGTGGGGATGCAGCCCCAGTGGAGGCAGGTGCCGCCGATCCGGGCCTCCTCGACCAGCGCGGTGCGCAGCCCCATCTGGGCGGCCCGGAAGGCGGCCGAGTATCCACCGGTCCCGCCACCGAGCACGACGAGGTCGAACGAGTTGGACGATCCAACGGCCACGGTCTCAGCACGCTCCTGTGCGATGGATGGGCGCCGCGGACGTCCGCGGTGTCGGGGGGTCCCACGGCAGACGGTGGGGACGGGTCACGTCGGCGATGGTACGGGCGCGCCCGGGCAGGCGCAACCGATCCCGGACGTGGCGAGTGTCGACCGGGTCCGCCGGGGTCACGCTCGCCTCATCCGCGGCGGACCGAGGCCCACAGGGCGCGGGCGAGCACGACCACCGTGACCACCACCAGCGCGACGATCACGGTCGGCGGCCGGCCGATCGCATCGGCGAACGGCGGGAAGACGATCCCCAGGAGCTGGAGCCCGAGCACCACCACCACGCAGAAGGCGGCCAGCAACAGCACCTGGCGGTCGCGCACGGCTCGCCCCTGGGTGGAACCCGCAGCGCTGCCCGCGGCACTGGCCGCGGCGGATCCCGAGGCTCCGCCGCCGGTCCGGCGGTTCGCGTCGTCGGTGCCCGTCATCGCATCCCCCTGCCCTGTCCGATCAGGCGCGATCCGCATCGGCCGGGATCCCGATCGGCGCCACGAGCACCCGGCCTGCGAGCGCGCGCCCGTTCCTGGTCTGGAGCCCCACCTTCGGCCGGTGGAACGTGACCGTCACGTCGGCCCGGACCACCGGGTCGGAGGCATCGCCGCTGGTGAGGTCGATCGCCGTGGGCGTGTCGACCGCCAGGACCGGGACACCGGCGGCGCGCGCGCGGCGAACGAGGTCCACTCCGCCGCGGATCGGCTCTCGCAGCTCCCCGCGCACCCCGGTACCCAGCAGGGCGTCCACCACGACCGCGGCCTTCTCGATCCCCTGCCCGAGCATCTGCAGGTCGCGCGCCTGCGGCGCGTGGATCCGCTCCGCGTCCGGCACGTTCGCCAGCGCATCCCAGTTGCGCGCGGCATCTGGCGTGGTGGGGCGCGGCTCCGCCGCCACGAGCACCACCGCGACCCGGTGGCCGGCCCGCGCGAGGTACCGTGCCGCGACGCAACCATCGCCACCGTTGTTGCCGGGGCCGACCAGCACCAGAACGGGGCCCTTCGCGAGCCGATCCGTGGTCGCCAGCAGCGCGCGGACCGCGGCCGCCGTGGCGGCTCCCGCCTGCTCCATGAGCCACCGCCCGGACGTGCCCATCAGCTGTGCCTTGCGGTCCGCACCGCGCATCTCCTCCGCGGTCATCGCGGCACGCGCGGCCGTGGCCCGCCAGTGGAGGGCAAGTTCGTCGAGGTCCAGCGGCTCGCCACGCAGGGCCGGATCCTCGGCGGGCAGCGGCGGATCGCCTGGCGGCGACTGCGGGCGCGCGGGACGGTCGGAGGTGGGGGTCATGGCGCGCATAGCGTGCCACATGGGACGCCGGCGCGAGCGCAGCGGTCGGGTACCATGCCGGCGCCGGTCAGCCGGTCCCCTGCAACCCCGCCGCGACGCCGTTCACGGTGAGCTGCACCACGCGCAGGATCCGCTCGCGCTCGGGGTCCCCGACCGGCAGGGCGCGCAGGCGGGCGAGGAGCCTGACCTGCACCTCGCTCAGTGGCTCGACGTAGGGGTTGCGCAGTTCGATGCTCCGCTGGACGACGGGCGATCCGTCGAGGAGGCGCGCTCGACCGGTGACGGCGAGCAGGCCGGTCACGCTCCGCTCGTACTCGAGCCGGATCGCGTCCCAGAGCCGGTCTGCGTCCGGCACGCCGCGCGCCAGGGCCGCGTACGAGGCGGCGACCCCCAGGTCCACCTTCGCGAGCACCATCTCGGCGTTGTCCAGGGTGGAAGTGAAGAACGGCCACACCTCGTACATCGCGCGCAGGTCCCGCAGCCCGGCGTCTCCGTGCCGGTGGACGAAGGTGTCGAGCGCCGTGCCGAGGCCGTACCAGCCCGGCACGAAGGCCCGGCTCTGCGACCAGGCGAACACCCAGGGGATCGCGCGGAGGGCATCGAGGGAGGGGGTGTCCGGGGCAGGCCGCTCGCCCGGGGCGACCCACCGCGCGGCGCGCTCCCCCGGCGCGGCGGGTCCTGGCCCTTCGTCGCCCTCGGCCGCGGCACGTGCCCGTGCGGCCGGCCGCGACCCCAGGTTGAGCCCGGAGATCTCGGCAATCGGCGTGGCCGCCGCGAAGTATCCGGCGAACCCGGGCTCCTCCCAGACCAGGGACCGGTACGCTCCCCGGGCCACCTCGGCGAGCTCGTCCATCGCCGGTCCCCAGCGCTCCGCGGCCTCCGCCACGCGGCGGTCGTGTTCCGGCGTCGAGGCCCCGATCACGGCATGCGCCGCCTGCTCCAGCTGGCGCAGCGCGATGGCCGGGTTCCCGTAGTGCGCGGCGATCACCTCGCCCTGCTCGGTGTGCTTCAGGCGGCCGCGCACCGAGCCGGCGGCCATCGCCAGGATCGCGCGGTTGGTTGGGCCACCTCCCCGCCCGATCGCCCCTCCCCGACCGTGGAAGAGCGTCAGCTCGATCCCCTCCTCGGTGGCCACCGCGGCCAGGTCGGCCTGCGCGCGGTGGAGGGCCCACGACGCCGCCAGGAAGCCGGACTCCTTGTTCGAATCGGAGTAGCCGAGCATCACCTCCTGGCGACGCTCCCGGCGCGCCAGGTGGTCGCGGTAGGCGGGGTCGCGCACGAGCGCCCGCAACAGGTCGCCGGCCGACTGCAGCGTGTCGAGCGATTCGAACAGCGGGACCACGTCCAGGCGGCCAGCCAGCCCACCCGACGGGTCGGCCGCGCTAGCCAGCTCCAGCACGGCAAGGACGTCCTCGGGCGCCCGGGTGAAGCTGATCACGTACCGCCGGCAGGCCTCCGCGCCGAACTTCGCCTGGAGCTCCGCGATCGCGCGGAAGGTGTCCAGCACTTCCTCGACGGTCACGCCTGGCGACGCCTCGGCGCGGCCACCTGCACCGGCGTGCAGCAGCCCCAGCGCGGCCTGGTGCACGGCCGCGTGCTGGCGGATCTCCAGCTCGGCGAGGTGAAAGCCGAACGTCTGCACCTGCCACGCGAACTCCTGCACCTCGCCCCAGGCCACCCGCCCCGCGCCCCCCGCCGAGAGCGACTGCTGCACCATCCGGAGATCCGCGAGCAGCTCGGCCGGGGAAGCGTACCCGTCGCCGACGCACGGTGCAGGCGCGGCCCCTGGGTCCTGCGACGGCCACTCGTGCACGAGCCGCTCGCGCGTGTGGCGGAGCCGCTCCCCGACGAAGCCGAACGCACGACGGTACGGCTCTGCCGGAAACCGGCGCCCCAGCTCCAGCGCCACCTCCGGGTGACGCTCGGCATGCGACGCCAGCCACGCCTCCAGGGCCGGAGAGATCGGCGCACGGGTGCTCGAGATGGCGACGGTCTGCAGCAGCCGTTCGGCCACGTGCTCGTAGGCCCGCAGGACGTGTTCGGCCTGGACCCGGAGCGTGGCGCGCGTGACCGCGGCGGTCACGTTCGGGTTGCCGTCCCGGTCGCCGCCGATCCAGGTTCCCCAGTGCAGGAAGGGCGGCATGCGGGGCGGACGCGTCCCCGTCCGTCGAGCGTCCGACCCGCCATCCAGCTGCACCAGGCGGACCGGTCGGGCCGTGTCCGTCTCGTCCGCCTGCTCCGGCCCGCCGGTCGCGTCCGTGTCCGGCACCATGTCCAGCGCCGCATCGAGCGCCCGGAGCACCCGTGGCGCGACCCCGAAGAGGGTCGCGTCGAAGAAGACCATCGCCGACCGGACCTCGTCCAGCGGCGACGGCCGCACGTCCCGCAGGTCGTCGGTCTGCCAGAGGATCGTGATGGCCTCCCGGAGCCGACGCCGCACTTCGCGGTCCTCCCGGGGTGGGAGCCGCGGGTCGTCCAGCCGGTCCAGCAGGTCGTAGACGCGGCGAAGGGCGACGAGCAGCGTCCGGCGGCGGGCCTCCGTGGGATGCGCGGTCAGCACCGGGTAGATCGACAGGCTGGCGAGCAGGGACTCGATGCGACCGCGATCCCAGCCCAGGGTGGCGAGCTCCCGGATGGCGGCCCCGAGGCTCTCCCCGACGAAACCCTCGGGCGATGCCCGTTCGCGGCGGCGCAGGGCGCGCACGCGCTGCTTCTCCTCGGCCAGGTTCACCAGCTGGAAGTAGCGGGTGAACGCGCGGGCCAGGCGCTCGGCCGTCTCGAGATCGAGACCATCGAGCTCCTCGCCGAGCCGCCGCCGCTCCTCCGGGTCCGGCTTCGCGCGGAGCGAGATCGTGCGGCCGCGCACCCGCTCGACCAGGTCGAGGAGCTCCGGGCCGCCCTGCTCGACGAGCACCTGCCCGAGGAGCGAGCCGAGCAGCCGGACCTCGCGCCGGAGCGGCTCCGAGGCACCCGCGCTCCCGATCCCTCTCGGCTCGGCGCGGACGGCCTGGTTGGGGCGCGGCACGCCGGTCAGCCCTCCGACTGTCCCGTGGGCCCCACGATCTTCCAGGCGCTCTGCCAGGGCCACTGGTGCTGCATCTGGAGGCTGATGTGGATCCACGCCATGCCCTCGAGCGTCCGGGCCTGCGCCAGCGGACCGACGTCGATAGGCCGGAAGCCGATCGATTCGGCCAGCCGGAGGACCTGCTGCTTCGCGTCCTGGTCATCGGCCGCGACGTAGGCGTCCGCTCGCGTGTCATCCAGGGTCGGGTCCTCCTGGCGCGCGGCGAAGGCAGTGTTGAACGCCTTCACGATCCGCGCCTGCGGGGCCAGTGCCTGCAGCTCCTCCGCGATCGATGTGGTGCGCTTCCCTTCGGGATCGGGCGTGGGGCGGTTGGTGACGTCCACCACGATCCTGCCCTCGAGGGAGGATCGGAGGTCGGACACCACGTCGGCGACCACGGCGGTGGGGACCGCGAGGATCACGACCTCGGCACCACTGACCGCCTCCGCGTTGGACGCCGCCACGCGTGCGCCGATGACCGCAGCGACACCCTGGGCCGCCGCGGGATTCGGGGAGCTCAACACGACATCGTGGCCCGCTCGCGTGGTCGACCGCGCGAGTGCCCTGCCAACGTTCCCGGCGCCCAGGATCGCGATCTTCATCGGAGACCCCCTCGGTAGCGTTCAGACACCGCCATCATCCCCGAACCGGGCGCAGGGCGCAGGTGGGGCTCGGTGAACCGACGACGCGAGTGACACGAGCTCCGCCGGCGCCCGCCGGCAACGCGAGCTCCGGCGACGCAGGCCGGCGCCACGGCCACGGGCTTCCCGGCATCGCGTCGGCCCGTCGTCGGGTGTCAGCCCGTCATGAAGAGACGGAGCAGGAAGAGCCCCACCGCCACCAGGCCCACCACGCCCAGGGCCAGGCGCCCGCGCGGCGAGACCCGCGCGCCGAACGACTTGGCGAAGGGGATCGCGGCCACCACGAGGAAGCCGTAGAGGATGTGAATCTGGTCGTGGGGCGCGTGACCGGTCAGCAACAGGACCAGGCCCACCACGGCCCCGATCGCGACGATGCCGACCACCGCCGACTGGAGCGATTCGAGCCGCTGTCCCCCTCCCCGCCCGGTCAGCAGGACCGCGACCGTCCACCCGAGCGCCAGCAAGGTTCCCGCGACCGCCGCGTAGGCGATGGCCCGATGCAGTTGTTCCACGACGGACATGATGCCCCAGGGCGGTCCCGCGCCGCTCGCCTCTCACCCATCGGGTCCGGGAGACCGGATCGCGAGGAACGGGTACCCTCGCCGACGTGCCCCACCTGCGCCGCCGCACCCCGCTGCCGCCCACCGAACCGCACGGGCACGCCCGGCGCCTCGCCGCACCCGGGCCGGGGCTGCCGGCGCCCGGGACCGCCGCCGCAACGCAGCCACGGGACCCCGCCGAGCTCCGTGCCGCCGCCCTGCGCTGGTTTGCCGGGCATCGCCGCCCGCTCCCGGGTCGGGAGATCCGGGATCCCTGGCGCGTGCTCGTCGTCGAGGTGATGTCCCAGCAGACCCAGATCGAGCGCTCCCTGTTCCGGGCAGAGGGGTTCTGCGAGCAGTTCCCGGCACCGGATGCCCTCGCTCGCGCATCGGTCGCGGACGTCGTGCGGGCCTGGGCCGGCCTGGGCTACAACCGGCGCGCGCTGGCATTGAGGGATGCGGCGCGGGTCATCGTCGAGCGCCACGGGGGCCGCGTGCCGTCCGGCCTCTCCGCGCTGGTCGCCCTGCCCGGGGTCGGCCCGTACACGGCCCGCGCGGTCGCCGCGCGGGCCCACGGCGTGGCGATCATGCCCATCGACGTGAACGTCCGCCGCGTGCTGAGCAGGCTGATGGGCACCGCCCGGCCTGCGGCGATGCAGGCGCTCGGCGACGCCATCGCCGGGGCACCGCCGGCAACCGACACCGCCGATGCGCCCAGCGACACTGGCGCTGCCGACCCGGCCGGCACTGCGGCCGGGGCACCGCCGGTGTCGACGGGCACGCCCGCGCCCGGTCCCACCGCCCACCCCGGGGACGTTGCGGACACCCTGATGGACCTCGCGGCGGGCGTCTGCCATCCGCGCGATCCTTCCTGCGACGCCTGCCCTCTGCGACCCTGGTGCGCATGGCACGCCCGGCCCGCGGCGGCGACCCCTGATCCCGACGGGATCGCGTGCCGTCCTGCTCGCGGCAGACGGCGGGAGGGGTCCAGGGTGCCATTCCCGGAGACGCGACGGTGGCTCCGCGGGCAGCTGCTGCGCGAGCTCCGCGAGCAGCGTTCCGGGGCCTGGTCGTCGATCGAGGGCGACCGGGGCGCGCACGGACATACCGCGGTCCGTGAGGTCCTCGCGACGCTCGTCGACGAGGGGTTCGTGGAGCTGGATGAGCGTGGACGGGCACGCCTGGCCGAGGACTGACCGGAGGCAACGCGCCCGACGAGCGGCAGTCCGGCGAGCAGTCGGACGACCGACAACCGGAGGCCTGGCGGCCGCGTGGCGGCAGACGCTCCCCGCGCCGGACCCTCAGGGCCTGGCGGCCGACCGCGCCCGACGGGCAAGCTCGACGAACGGTCGAAGCCGGTTCGAGAGCTCGACCTGCGTCCGCTGGAACGCCGCCAGCCGCTCGCCGTCCGTGCCCTGTGCCTCGGCCGGATCCTCGAGCCCCCAGTGCAGGGAGTTGTGCTCGCCGGGAAAGACCGGGCAGACCTGCCTTGCCCGATCGCAGACGGTGATCACGTAGTCGAACCGCTGGTCGAGGAACTCCGTGACCGACTTGGACCGGGCGGTCGACCAGTCGATGCCCATCCCGGCGAGGACGCGAACCGCGTAGGGGTGCACGCCCCGCGGTTCGGTGCCTGCCGAGAAGACCTCGAAGTCCGGGCCACCGTATTCCCTGAGCATCGCCTCGGCCATCTGGCTGCGCGCGGAGTTCCCGGTGCACACGAACAGCACGCGGATGGGGCGATCTGACATGGCACCTTCCTCCAGTGTGGCCCGGGCGCGACCGGCAGCGGAGACGATCGATTCCAGGTCGGTGAGCTCAGCGTCAAGCCGGTCGAGATCGGCACGGCCGCGTGCGACGGCGGCCCGCTGCTCGGCGATCAGCGGGGACAGCGTCGCGTCGGGCGCTCCCCGTTCGACGCACAGCGCGGCGACGTGTCCGGCTCGAGCCGGCGGCAGGCCGAGGCGCCGAAGCGCGACGAGGAGCCGCAGCCTCGCGAGGTCCGCCTCGCCGTACCGGCGATACCCGTTGTCCCCCCGCGGAGCCGGGGGGAGGGCACCCGCCGCCTCGTAGTACCGCACGGTTGACGGCGCTACGCCGGCCTTTCTCGCGAGTTCCGACACCTTCACCGGTCGACCGTACACCTTCCAGCCACTTGAAGGTCAACCGGTCGAGGACGCGACACCGTACTCTGTGCCGATGCACGACCATCGGCACAGAAACGAGCCTGCGGGCGGGCGCCAGAAGGACGATGCCACGGTCTATGCTCGGGCGCTCGGTGAGTACCGGCGCTCGAAGGACCAGGCGTTCGCGCACGACGCCGACAGCCCCCTTCTGCCCCAGGACCGTGCCCACTTCGACGGACTCCGGTACTTCCCACCAGGCCTCGGGTACCGGTTCGAGGGCCTGCGCGCGGAACCGTATTCCGGGCAGGGCACGGCCGACTTCACGATGCAGACCTCCGACGGACAGCCGCGCCGGGCCCGCCGGATCGCCACGCTGCGCTTCGAACTCGGCGGCCGACCGCTCGCCCTGCACGCCTACGGCTTCGCGGACTCCGACGAGGGATCGCTGTTCATCCCGTTCACCGATGCCACGAGCGGGCAGGAGACCTATGGAGCGGGCCGGTACCTGGACCTGGAGCCCGAGGACGACGGGAGCTACACGCTCGACTTCAACCTCGCCTATCACCCGCTCTGCGCGTACTCGCCGTACTTCTCCTGCCCGCTCCCTCCCACCGAGAACCGGCTGCCTGTCCGCATCGAGGCGGGCGAGATGCTCCTCGAGGGGATCGGCGGGCACTGACCGGCTCACGGGCGGATGGGCGGTCGGGCGTCCGGGCGGCGCTCGCAGGGCGGCACGCGCCGAACGACACGCTCCGGGGGTCCACGCGTCGACCGTCGTCCACACGTCGACTGTCAGGGTCGACTGTCGGGGTCTTGTGCCGCCGGCCACCGCGTGGCAAGGTTCGCGTCCCGATGCGCAACACCTGCATGACCCCCGACCGGGACGTCATCGCCTGCTGCCGGATCGGAGAGCGATCGAGCCACACCTGGTTCGTGCTGCACGAGCTGCCGGGCTACCCGACCGCCCGCGCCGGCGCGCGGCTAGCGAATGAAGGCGATGCTCGAGAGGAGGATGGCCAGCACGACCGTCGTGATGAGGACGTAGAGTGCATCGCGCTCGAGCGCGAAGGCGACGATCGAGGCCGCCACCCGCAGGACCGGCGTGGCGAGCAGCACTCCCAGCCCGAGCTGGGTGATCGCCACGGGGCGCAGGGCGCCCAGCCCGCTCACCATCTGCCCGAAGTCCGACAGGCTCCCCGTGCCCGCCGCTCCGCCGACGAGCGAGGTCTGCCAGCCCGCGACGAGGGCAAGCGCGAACCCGATCGCGATCAGGGCGGCGGAGATGGAGACGCCAACCGTCAGCACCAGGCTCACCACGACGCGAAAGCGTTCGGCGTTCACAGCCCGAACCCGAAACCGCGCAGGAGCATCTCGCCGGCGATCACGACGAGGACGGGCACGAACACCTGGCGTACGCGCGCGTTCGACAGCCGCACCAGGATGCGCGCGCCCGCCAGGGCACCCGCCAGGACGCCCAGGGCGACCGGGGCGGCGATGCTCGCGTTGACGTCACCGCGCGCGATGTAGATGCCGGCCGAGGCCGCGGCCGTCACCCCGATCATGAAGTTGCTCGTCGTCGAGGAGACCTTCATCGGGAGGCGCATCGCGCCGTCCATGGCGAGCACCTTGAGGACGCCGGAGCCGATCCCAAGGAGTCCCGAGACCAGGCCGGCGATTCCCATCATGAAGAAGCCGAGCGGGATGCGGCGCGCCTCGTACTCGACCTCGCGACCGAGCACCGCGTCCGGGTAGCTCGACGCGAGCCCGAGGCGGGCCGCGATGCCGGTCGGCTCGATCGGCGGCGGCAGCTCCTCCTTCAGGCGCACCAGCTGCTGCACCGCCGACATGAACAGCACCACGCCGAGCAGCAGGTAGAGGAACTGCTGCGCCACGACCGCGGCAAGCAGGGCGCCGATCACCGCGCCCGAGGTGGTCGCGACCTCGAGGAACATGCCAATCCGCATGTTGGTGAGGCGATCGCGCACGTACGCGGCCGCGGCCCCCGAGCTGGTGGCGATCACCGAGATGATGCTGGCCCCCACCGCCTGGCGGATGTCAACGCCGAAGAGGACCGTCAGCACCGGGATGACGATGATGCCACCGCCGACGCCGGCCAGGGCGCCGATGACGCCCGCGGCCAGACTGGCTCCGAAGATCAAGACATCGTTCGATACCGTCATACCTGCACAACTCTATAGGGAAGCTCGCTCGCCTGCCGGTGCTCACCATGCCGGCTCGCTCGAGCGCTCACCAGCGATGGTAGGCGGGGTGGTCGGGTCCCACGGCGACGAAGGTCCCACGGAAGCTGACGCAGACCTCGCCGCCGGCCTCGATCGTCGACTCGACCGTGGCGCGATCGGCGGACAGCTCGACGACCTGTGCGCGCAGCCGTACCGGGCCGAGCCGGGTCGGCGTGGGGCGTCGCATCCGCACCGTGTACTCGGCTGTCACTGTCGCCGGTAGGTGGTCGGCGCCGGACCGCCGCATGAGCGCGTACGCGGCTGCCCAGTTGCTGTGGCAGTCGAGCAGCGTGCCGATGATGCCGCCGTTTAGCGTCCCGGGGAATGCCTCGTACCGGGGCTCGGGCTGCCACTCCGCGACCATCCCCTCGCCCCGCTCGAAGCTGCGGAGGTGGAGTCCAGCGGCATTGGCCGGGCCACAGCCGTAGCAGACGCTCCTGGGGGCCAGCCGCTCCTGCAGACTCGGCGCCGCGTCCGTCTCGGTCATCGGCCGGAGTGTACGCGAGGGTCCACTCGAGAGACCGGGGCCGCGCACCCGGCCAGGGCCGCGCACCCGGCCGCGGCCGCCCAGAGGCACGGTCGGTGGATGGATCGGACCGCGTGGGGTACCGTGCGCGGATGCAGCGCACGCTCCCTGACCTGGGCCCTCGCGGCGAGGGCTGGGTCGCCCTGCAGGGCGTCATCTTCCTGGCGATCTTCGGCGCGGGTTTGCTGGGCCCCGCGTGGACCGGCGCGCTCAGACTCGCGGGCGCCGCGCTCGGGATCGTGTCCATCGCGGCGGGCGGGTCGCTTGCCCTGCGAGGCGTCGTCGACCTGGGGGAGAACCTGACCGCCGTTCCACGGCCCAAGGAGCGCGCACGACTGGTCGAGCGCGGGGCGTACCGCATGGTCCGGCACCCCATCTACGGCGGGCTCGTGCTCGGCGCGTTCGGCTGGGGTCTGGCCATGGCAGCGCCGCTCGCGGTCGCGGGCGGAGTGGTGCTCGGCGTGTTCTTCGACCTCAAGTCGCGCCGGGAGGAGGCATGGCTGGCCGACCGGTACGCCGGGTATCCCGCGTATCGTGCCCGGACGCGCAAGCTGTTTCCCTGGATCTACTGATCGCCCCCGTAGCTCGCGACCGCCCCGACCATCAGGTCCAGGAACCGGGATGCGTCCAGGGCCGTCTCGGGCAGGGTCTGGTTGCCTGCCACGGTGGTGATCGCCAGCAGCTCGATCGCCGGGGACGCGCTGGCGAGCAGGATGGCCATGGCATCGTCGTGGCCCGGGTCGCAATCGAGGATGATCTTCTGGGGCACAGGGCCGGCTCCTTTCG
>JAJYNP010000048.1 GCA_021786265.1 Chloroflexota bacterium | reverse complement strand
GACCGGCTGGGCATCGCCGGTGCCCGTTGGGGCCTCGATAGCGCCGAGGCCGTGCTCAAACTCCGTGCCCTGCGCACCAACGGTGTAGACCTTCATCGAAAAGTGTACCGGTTTTCGCGCCGAAACGTGTACCACCTTAACAGTTGCTGGCGCCCCCGCCGAGCGCGGGTTCCGACTCCGATCAAGGCGAACGGATCTGCGGCAGGCACCCGGAGCGGAGGGGGCGGGGAACCGAACATGCCCTCGCCGGGCTGGCGTCGGCCGCGAAAGCGTTCGCGGCCGGCATGACAGGGTGAAGGTGCCCCGGCGCACCGTGCGGGCCGGAGCGTTCTTCCGCGGCCGTCCAGGCCACCCCGCCACGCCGGCTGCCGCCCTGCGCCCTCCGGGCCGCCCCAGGGCGGCGCCGGCGTAACGGGGACCCCGGTATGGACCGCCGGTGCAGCGGCCGTCGGCGCCCCGGACGGTGGGCGGCGTTCATGCGGTTTCCTCCCCTTGCGCCAGCTTGTCCTTAAGGCGGTAGCTGGGCCCCTTGATCGGGAAGATGTGGGCGTGGTGCAGGAGCCGGTCGAGGATCGCGGCGGCAATCGTGTCGTCGCCGAAGGTCTTGCCCCAGTGCTCGAAGGGTCGATTGGTGGTGATGATGGTGGACCCCTTCTCGTAGCGCCGGCTGATGAGCTGAAAGAACAGGTTGGCCTGCCGGGAATCGGCAACGGGCAGGTAGCCGAGCTCATCGCAGACGAGGAGGTCGATCCGACCGAGGGTCGTGAGCAGCGGCCCGATCGTCTTGGAGACCACGGCCGCACTGAGTTGATCCAGCAGGTCGACCGCGGAGACGAACAGGACGCGGCGGCGGGCCTCGCATGCCTTGAGTGCCAAGGCGATCGCCAGGTGGGTCTTCCCCGTGCCGCTGGCACCGACGAAGATGACGGGTTCCGCGCGATCGACGAAGCCGAGACCCGCGAGTTCCCGGACCTCGGCGGCCGGGAGGCTGGGCTGGAAGCCGAAGTCGAAGCTCTCCAAGGTCCGCAGCATTGGGAAGCGCGCCTTGCGCACGCGCTCACGGATGGAGCGGTCGGCCTTGGCGGCCAGCTCGAGCTCCGTCAGGCGCGAGAGGAAGCCGGTGAAGGAGCTGCCGCTCTTGGCGGCGACGTCGGCCTCGTGCTCCACGGACTCGGCCATGGTGTGCAGGCCGAGCCTCTTGAGCTGCTCGCGCAGCGTGCTCACCTCCGCCACCGGCGCTCCACCCCTTCCAGCACGCGGCCGTAGCGGCTGAGGTCGGTGCTCAGGTCCTCCAGGGGCAGGGGCATGGAGCGCGGCGGCGGCGGCTCGGGCAAGGCCCACTGCGGCGGCTCGGTCTGCAGCACCCCGCGCAGGAACGCCACGGAGTACGTCTCGCAGGATCGGGCCTGGCGGAACGCGGCGCGCATCGCCTCCGGCGGATAGATGTCCGCCAGCTCGAGGATTCCGGCGAGAACCGTCTCCGGATGCTCGCGGTAGACCGCGGCGATGGCCTCGCACAGCCACCCGCAGTCGGGAAAGCGCTCGAGCAGGCGCTGTGCGGCCAGGATGCGCGTGCGGGCACCCCGCCGGCGGATGCCCTCGTAGTGCTTGGGGTCCAGGACGGTCACCCGCTTCTTGGCGGAGAGCCGGTGCACGGCGAGGACCGTGCCGGCCTGGTCGCGCACCTCCAGATACAACCCCTGCGACGGACGCAACCAGACGCGCTTGCCCGCGTAGGCCCAGGGCACGGAGTAGCGCACCGCTTTGTACGACACCAGGCAGTCGCGGCTCACCTCCCGAAACTCCTCCTCGCTGGAGATGAACGGTCCGCCGGGCAACGGCTGCAGCAGCGCCCGCTCGTCCCGCTCGAACCGCACGACGGGCGGCTCGCCCGTGGACTGGTTCGGCCGTTGCTCCCACTCCTGCTCGAAGCGCCCCATGTCCCGTTCGAGGGCGAGCATGTCGGGCCAGGAGCGGCCCTTGATCAGATGCTGCTCCAGATAGAAGAATGGGCGCTCCACGCGGCCCTTCGTTTGCGGCCGCCGCCCCCTGCAGGCCACCGGCCGGATGCGGTAGTGCCCACACAACTCCAGGAAGCGTGGGTTCCAAACGACGGGTGTCACCGTCGGGTCCAACACCATCTCCCGACCCCGATCCACCAACAGTTCCTCGGTCACCCCTCCGAAGTGCTGCCAAGATCGCTCCAGGGCCTCGAAGACGGACAATTGGCTGTGGTCCAGGCTGACCGTGAAGTGGCGCTTGCGGCTGTGCGCCAGGATGAGGTCGAAGACGCAGATCTGCGTCACCACCCCGCCGATGGTCACGCTGTATGGCGACCAGTCGAACTGCGCCTGCTGTCCCGGTGCCGTCTCGAAGCGCTCGATCGCCCGAGTCCGTTCCGAATCCCGCTCGCGGCGCAGGGCGTTCAGGTACCGGTACAGCGTCGCCGGCGAGCCGCCGTACCGAGTCCCCAGTTCCTCGCGAATCCGGGTACCGATCAGCTTCTGCTGGAACAGCATCCGTTCGATCTCGGGCCGCAGCTTCTCGAGATCGACCTTGGGCCGCGGCGCCCGCGCCTTGTACCGAGGCCGTCCCTCGGTCTGCAATGCCCGACGCACCGTCTGGCGGTGCAAGCCCATCTCCGTGGCGATCTGCCGGATCGACTTGCCCTGGGAACGCATGTGCCGAATCTCTGTCCACTGTTCCACCGAAAGCACCCCTTGGAGCCCCCTCCAGCCGCTCCCTTGGCAACCGGGGAGGAGTCTTCCAAGGTGGTC
>JAJYNP010000058.1 GCA_021786265.1 Chloroflexota bacterium | reverse complement strand
CCCGCCGCGCAGGTGCTGCACGAGCCTGCTGGCCGGCAGCCCGTGCAGGTAGAGCGTGTCGCCGATCCGCCCGTGCAGCATCGGGATCACGAACGGGGCTCCCCCGAGGGCAAAGCCCACGTGGCAGACGAGCGACTCATCCAGGATGGCATGCACCAGCGCCCGGTCGTACGAGGCCCGGTCGGTCCGCCGGATGGCGGTCCGCGGCGTGATCGGGAACGCACCGGCCGGCCCGGAGGTCTCGGGAGGTTCGCCTGCGGCACCAGGCGGGGCGGTCGAGGGGCGCAGGGGGGACGCGTCGGGCGTGGGCATCCGGGGGACGGTACCAAGCATGGCCGCATCCGGCAAGGAGGCACCGCATCCCGTGCGCGGCGACCTCGCCGGCTCGCGGCGCGTCGCCGGTCAGTTGCCGAGCAGGAGGTGGATCCAGGCCTCCAGCGGAGTCGGGGGCGGCGCGGGAGAAGGCACGGCGCCGAGCGGTGTGATCGACGGTGGCGGGGGTGCCCCGGGCTGCAGCGCGAACACCTGCTCGTGGGGCGTCCCGTACCCGTAGGCGCGGGCCTCGAGCGCCAGGAAGCCCGGCGACTGGATCACCGCGAGCTCCGCCTGGCGATCCGCCACCTGCCGGGCGAGCACAGCATCCTGGACCCGCAGCGCGGCGGCCTCGCCGCTCACCTGGTTGGACTGCGCGATGGCGCGACCGAAGACCAGGACGAGCCAGCCCACCACGAGCACGCTCGCGACCAGCGCGATCGTGCGCCGGTCGAGCCCGGCCACGCCGAGCCGCACCTGTTCGGCGGTGGCAGCGGCCGCGGGCGCCGGCTTCTCGGTCCGGGGCAGGCCGTCCCGGCCGGTCCCGGCCTCGTCCAGGTCGTCTGCGCCGCTGTCAGGCATCTCGTCGCGGAACGTAGCTGCACGCGCTGCCCATGTCAAGCCGGGAGAGGCCACGCCTGTGCGGCACAAGCCCGGCCCGGTTGCGCGCACTGCTACACTGGCCGCGACAAATCGAACATGCGTGCTACATACGGGAGACAGCATGCGACTGTACGCGCCTTCGCCCGTGTCCGAGATCCTGGATCGCCTCCTCGACGACCCGGCGGTGGCGCGGGCAGTCGTCGCCCACCGGATCGTTCCGGCGACACCCGCCCGCTTCGCCGAGGTCCCCCCGTGGGTCGACCCGCGGATCGTGCGCGGGCTCGCGACGGCCGGGCAGGAGCGCCTCTGGACGCACCAGGCGGCGGCGGCGCAGGCACTGCACGACGGCCGGGACACCGTGGTCGTGACGCCCACGGCCTCGGGCAAGACCCTCTGCTACAACCTCCCGGTCCTGCAGTCCGTTGCCGAGGACCCGGGCGCGCGCGCGCTCTACCTGTTCCCCACCAAGGCCCTTGGGCAGGACCAGGTGGCCGCGTTCCGCGCGCTCGCCTCCGCGTCGGGGCTGGACATCGCCTGTGCCACCTACGACGGCGACACGCCCGCGCCCGTCCGCTCGACCGTGCGGTCGGCCGGGCAGGTCGTGGTGACCAACCCGGACATGCTCCACGCGGCGATCCTGCCGCACCACACCAAGTGGTTCCAGTTGTTCGAGCAGCTGCGCTACGTCGTGGTCGACGAGCTGCACACGTACCGCGGCGTCTTCGGAAGTCACGTCGCGAACGTGCTGCGCAGGCTGCTGCGGATCTGCGAGCACTACGGCAGCCATCCGGTCATCGCCTGTTCCTCCGCCACCATCGGCAACCCGGCGGAGCTCGCGGCCATGCTCACGGGACGCGCCCCGCTGTGCGTCGACGACAGCGGGGCACCATCCGGGGAGCGCCACGTGCTGGTGCTCGATCCGCCCCTGCTCGACCCGGCGCTGGGAGTACGCGGCAGCTCGTTCGCGCTCGCGGAGCAGGTGGCGCTCGCCTTCCTGCGGGCCGGCCACCAGACCATCGTGTTCGGCCGATCGCGCGTGAGCGTCGAGCTGCTGCTGACCGCGCTTCGGGAGGCGATGCGGGAGGGCCGCGGGCCCCGCGAGCGGATCCGGGGCTACCGGGGCGGCTACCTGCCGACCGAGCGGCGCGAGATCGAGCGCGGCCTGAGGGCGGGGGAATTGCTGGGTGTCGTGAGCACCAACGCGCTGGAGCTCGGGGTGGACATCGGCGGGCTGGAGGCGTCCGTCCTCGTCGGATACCCCGGGTCCATCGCCGCCACCAGGCAGCAGATGGGACGGGCGGGACGCCGGCAGGACGTCAGCGTGTCGGTGCTGGTCGCGACCGCAGGCGCCGTGGACCAGTACGTGGCCGCACACCCGGAGTACGTGCTGGATCGCACGCCCGAGGAGGCCCGCCTGGATCCCGACAACCTGCACGTCCTGCTCGCCCACCTGCGCGCGGCCGCCTTCGAGCTGCCGTTCCGGCCCGGCGAGCGCTTCGGACCGGCACCCGCGGACGACCTGCTGGCCTTTCTCGCCGAGGAGGGTCACGTGCGCCAGGCCGACGACGGGCGCTGGTACTGGGCGAGCGAGAACTTCCCCGCCAGCGAGATCTCGCTGCGCAGCGCCGCCGACGAGAACGTGGTGATCATCGACACCACGCAGGATCGGCCCCGCGTGATCGGCGAGATCGACCTGTTCGCCGCGCCCACGATCGTGCACGAGGACGCGATCTACCTGCACGAATCGCTGCAGTACCACGTGGACCGGCTGGACTGGGACGAACGCAAGGCGTACGTCCGCCGGGTCGACGTCGACCACTACACGCAGGCGGACCGCGCGGTCACACTCAAGCCGCTCGACACCTTCGC
>JAJYNP010000045.1 GCA_021786265.1 Chloroflexota bacterium | reverse complement strand
AGCCGACCTCGAAACAGCCGTAGCATTCTGCCGGTGCAAGTCCCCCAGGATGCAGTGGGCCAATACTGCGGCGGGATGCCGCCGGTGCAAGTCCCGCAGGATGCAGTGGGCCAACACTGCGGCGGGATGCCGCGGCCAGCATGCGGCGTGCGCCGTGAGGACGATGCGGCGGTGCACCGCGGCCAGCATGCGGCGTGCGCCGCGAGGACGAGCGCGATCGCTGAGTGCGTCCCCGCCCCTCAGCGTGCGTCCCGGCCCCTCAGCGTGCGTCCCGGCCCCTCAGCCGAAGTTGCGAAGCTCCGGCCAGAGCGCCGGCCACGCCATGGGCAGCGACCGGCAGATGAAGACCCCCGCGCCCTGCTCCTGGTTGTCCAGCCCGACCCCGTTGTTCACCACGCCCGCGTCCGTGCACGGCCCGAACAACGACGTCCGGTACCCCGGATCCCAGTGCCCGACCAGCACCACCACCGTGCGGTCGGCGGGAGGCGGGCCCCAGTACCAGAAGCCCGTGTGGCCCGAGTAGACGGGCGGGAGGCCGGAGCCGAGCAGATCGAGCGCGCCGGCCTCGCCGTAGTTGGCGGTCACGATGACCGCACGCGACCGGTCCGCCGCGGGCAACCGCGCGACCGCGCCTTCCACGGCCGAGACCAGCTCCGGCCAGCCCACCTGTTCGGCCGATTCCTTGTAGATGACCGGGATCGGGGTGGTCGCCAGCGTCGCCGGCGGCAGGATGGGGAGCACCAGCACGGCCACCAGCGCCCCCGACCCGACGGCCGCGACCCCGAATACGCCGGCCCGCAACCGCACCCGGCCGCGCGAGAGCCACCCGTCGAGGACGATCGCCCCGGCCGCAATCAGCACCGGGAAGTAGCCGACCGCGTAGTAGCTCTTGCCGCCCGTGCCGAAGACGAGCACGAGCGTCACGACGAACGCGTATCCGACCGTCCGCCACGGCCGCGAAGCCGGGGACCGCAGCAGCCACCAGGCACCGGCGAGCATGACCGGGAAGAGCAGCGGTCCCGCAAGCAGCAGCACCTGCGGCACGAAGGTCGCCCGGTTCTCGCCCGCGTTCCCCGCGATCCCACCCGCCATCTGGAGCTGCGGCAGGCCGTTGGCCACCTGCCAGGCCAGGTTCGGAAGCCAGATCAGCAGCGCCAGCGCGACGGCACCCCAGGCCCAGGGCGAGCGGAACACCTCCCAGCGGCGCGCCAGCACCAGGCCCGCCGCGAGCCCGGCCGCCAGGAACAGGATCGTGTACTTGTTCTCCAGCCCGATGCCGCCCACCACGCCGACCGCCAGCCACAGCCGCGGATCGGCGCCGCCCAGCAGCCGGACCACGAGCAGGAGCGCGAGCCCGCACGCCAGCAGTTCGTACGTGGCCGTGCTGTCCAGGTGACCGGCCGCCAGGAAGCCGGACAGGGCAAGGGTGAGTGCCGCCAGCACCTGGGCCCGGCGCGAACCGCCCATGTCGCGGGCGAGCAGCGCCGCGACGACGACCAGCGTGCCGACGACCAACGCCGGAAGGATCCGGATTGCCGTGGGCGACAGGCCGAGAAGCCAGACGGCCGCGGCGGAGAGGAGCGGCGTGAGAGGCGGCTGGTCGGGATACCCGAGCGCGGGATGGCGCCCCGCCACGATGAAGTAGAGCTCGTCGCGGTGGAAGCCGTACAGGGGCGACAGGACGATGAGGGCGACGACGACTGCGGCTGCGATCGCGCCCACCCGCGCGACGGGGATCGGGGCGACGGCGGTCGGGGTCAGGGCGACCTGTGTCGAGGCGACCGGGCCCGGGCCGGTGGACGCGCCGGTGGCGTTCTGGCGCTCGCCGGTGGCGTTCTCGCGCTCGACTGACATGCCCCCTCCTGGCACCCGGGGTCGACGCGACCCACGCCGCACAACCTACCCTGCCGGCGGCCGGGTGACCATGGCTGGGTTGCCGTCCCGGCGTCGACGAGGCGCAGCGGGTCGGACGACTCGACGGGCCGCGACGCCCGGGCCTATCGCCCGGCCGGTGAGCGTCGCCATTCGACGACGACGAGGCCGATGGCACCGAGCACGAGGATGCCGCCCACTATCCCCCAGAACGAGCTGCCGGTCATCGCGCTGCCGCCGACCACGCCGGTCCCCTGGCCGACCCACAGGGCACCGACCACGAACATCACCGCCGCAAGCCCGAGCCGAGACGTCCGCATCGGATCCCCCCTTGGGCGTCGAGTCGCCTTCAGGTCGATCGTGCCGCCCCCGAGACACTACGGCGGGTTGCCCGGACCGGTTTCGCAGGCCGCCCGGCCGGCTTTCGGGGTCGACCGTCGCCCGGCACTCGTCGGCGCGCGCACTCGGGGCCGAACGCCGCCCGGCCGGCTGTCGTGGCCGAACGCCGCCCGGCATCCAGCGCCGCAGCGCGCACTCGGGGCCGACCGGCACTCGCACGCCCCGGGCAGGGCCCGTACCTTCTTCCGAGGCTCGAGGGACGGGCGGGGGGATGCGGAGGGAGAGAGCCGTGACGACGAAACGGCAGATCGACGAGTTCTGGGCGCTGAAGCGCATCGCGGTCGTGGGCGTGTCGCGCGACCCGAAGCATTTCTCGAACACCGTCTGGCAGGAGTTGCGCCAGCGACGGTACGAGGCCGTGCCGGTGAACCCTGCCACCGACCGGATCGACGGCCAGCCGTGCTTCGCGCGGGTACAGGACATCGTCCCGCCGGTGGAGGGCGTGCTGATCATGACGCCGCCCAGCGTGACGGACCGGGTCGTCCGCGACTGCGCGGAGGCGGGCGTGACGCGC
>JAJYNP010000071.1 GCA_021786265.1 Chloroflexota bacterium | reverse complement strand
GTGCAGGGCCCAGCCGTCGCGGATCGCGCGCTCCGCCTCGAAGATCCGCGGGCCGATCGCAAAGGCCTGCCGGCTCAGGCCCTTCATGCCGGCTGCCTGGGCGGCCGCCATCGCCTGCTCGTGCGTTGACGCCTCAAGCAGCCGCCGAGGCGGGGTCATGAACACGCTCGGCCAGCGCTTCCCGACCCGCCCGCGGGCCAGCTGGTCGGCCCGCCGCTCTCCCTCGTCGGGCAGCCCGATCGGGATATCGATGCCGACCGTCAGGCCGCGCAGCCGCGGGAGGAGGACGGCGAGCGAGGGGCCGACGATCGCTTTGCTGAACCCGCCGTCGCGCAGCACCACGGCGACCCACGCGCCCCGGCCGTACCCATCGATGCCGGCGGCGACGACCATGCCCTACACTTCCTGCTCCGGGTCGCCGACGCCCGGCAGATTCTCGGCGTGCTCGGCCTCAGGGAGCGCGTGCAGGGCTGCGCTCTCGACGAGGAGTCGGCCCGCTTTCTCCTGCGGAGGTCGAGCGGCCGCGTCACGCCGTCGACGGTCACCGACGCCTGTGTCGCGATCGAGACCTCGATCGAGCCACCGGCCGCTAGGTGCTCCTTCGTGCGCCTGTTCATCCTTGCGTTGGTCGCCTGCCGGTGGTAGCCGTACCGATAGCCGTCGATCCGTTGGGGCAGGAAGGCGGCCTCGCCGACATAGACGGTCGTGCGGTCCGGGCCGACCAGGCGGAACCGATACAGACCGGGGGCCGCGGGGAGCTTCGGGAACGCCAGCCCGCCCTTCGGGGTCAGCTTCACCTCCCCGACCGCGCGCCAGTCGAAGGCTACGGAGACGGCCGTCATCGGGCGGCGTGGCGTGCGCGCGCCAGTGTCGCCTTCTCTGCCCGAGCGACGGGAGCCGGGTCGGACCATCGTTGCGCCTCCGCTCGCCGCATGCTCCGGCGGAAGGCGCGGAACCAGTCGAGCTTCGAGGCCTTGCCCTCGAGGGTCGCGGGGTTGCTGTTCGCGCCGGACGTGCTCGGCAGGACGAACACCAGCGACGTGGCGATCGTCCAGGGTTGCCGGCCGAGTGTGACGTGACGGCCTTCGCCGAGGTGCCGGCTAACGACCTCCGCCGCAGTCTTCCCGTTGAATGCGACCCCAGCGGGGCTTGAGTCGGCCGACCTTGGCGATGAACGCCGCCACGTCGAAGTCCCTCGCGGAGTAGCTCGGCGTCGCGGCTCGACGCTCGTCGTTTCGCGAGGTCCGTCAGGTCGAGGCCGTAGGCGAGGATGTCCCCGGAGCCGTCCGGACTGAGCCGGACGGGCGTCAGGCCAGATCGGTACAGCAACTCCCAGAACTGGTTGCCCCGACCCGCGTAGTAGCCGCCGACCGCAGCGGAGCGGATGCCGACAGCCGTACCGACGAAGACGGCGTCGAGGCCGGGCTTGAGATAATCGGGGAGGACGGCCAATCGCGGCATCGGCAGGCGGTTCAGTCGGCCAGAACGTCGTCGAACAGGCGGAGCTGCTCCCCGGCGGCGAGGAGCGCCATCAGCTCGGGGACGTGAAGCGGTAACGCGTTCAATCGGTCCGTCGGTGCGTACCATCGCCCTCGCGTGACCCCGCGTGGTTCGAGCCAGCCTGCCCGCGCTATGCGGCCGAGTTCCGCTCGAGCGGCGGGCATCGATCGCCCAGTCAGCTCGGCGAGCATCGCCGTGCGTAGCCGGCCGACCCGCGCGGCGAGCAGCACCGAGGCCCATTCCAGTGGCTCCCCGGCGTCGGCGAGCGCCGAGAAGATCGTGCCGATGTCGGTCGGTAGCGCGTCGAGGATCCGGTTGCGGGCCTCCAGCCGATCGAGCGAGATCCGGGTGTAGTAGTCCAGCCACTCGGTGACCGGATGGTTATCGGGGTCGTAGCTCGGTCCCAGCGTTGTGCGGAGCGCATCGATGTACTCGTCACGGTTCCTGCGAACGTACGCCTCGATGCTGATGAGTTCCGGCGATCGAACACCGTCGCGAATCAGCTCCATCGCGGCAAGGATGCGTGCCGTGCGGCCGTTCCCATCGTTGAACGGGTGGATCGCGATGATGTTCAGATGCAGGAGCGCCGATCGGACCAGGGGCGGCGTGCGGTCGGTACGCCTCAGCCACACAACCAGCTCGTCCATGAGGGACTCGACCATCAGCGGGCTGGGCCCAGTGAAGATCCCCACGAATACATCTTCGCCCGGCCCTCGGTAGTTGCCGTGGGTGTCGCGCGGCAGTCCTTCCATAACGGTCGCGTTGATGAGGTGGATCACCTCGTGTGACCAGGTGAAGCCTGGACGCGCCGCAGCATCGCGCGCGAGGTTCAATGCCCGGTTGTAGTTCTCCACCTCACGGATGTGATTGGCGTCCGCCTCGACTGCCGCGCCGGCAAGGACCTCCTCTACGGCAGCCGGGTCCAGCGGGTTGCCCTCGATCCCTGTGCTGCCAGAGACGGCCGCGTCACGGGCTGCCGGCCAGACGGCGAGCATGCGCCAGTCGCCTGGGCCGAGACGGGCGTCGCGACGGACAGTGTTCTCCCACCGGTCGAGCCGGTCGCGGACGACCATGTTGGGAACGTAGGTCAGGTGGAGAGTCATTCGCTTGAAGCACGAGCGGTTTCTATCGCCAGAAGGATAGAACGTATTCGCTCGTCTCGCAAGTGGATTCTTGGCGCGCCCGACAGGATTCGAACCTGCGACCTTCGGCTCCGGAGGCCGACGCTCTATCCACTGAGCTACAGGCGCGCGACCCCCACGCTTGGAGTCCAGCGTGGCGGCTAATGATACCCCGGCGCG
>JAJYNP010000145.1 GCA_021786265.1 Chloroflexota bacterium | reverse complement strand
ATCGGTGTTCGAAGAACGAGCCAGCCGATGGCGACGAGCTCGCAGGCCGCCATCATCACGACCCAGACGTTGATTGCGCCCTGAACGCCAAACAAGGCCACGATCGGCCTGAACATGACGCCGATCAACGGCGGCGAGAAGATGGCAACCGGGGCATAGCCCGGACCCAAGTCCACATGAGCGTACAGGGGTTCCCCGCGCAACAGGCGAAGACCAGCCTGGACGTAGTTCCACGTGTCAACGGGGAACGGTCGCGTCGTGAGCCACCAGCCCAGAATGACCGCTACGAAGATGATCCCTGTTGCGGCGCCCACGGCCCGGGCCACACGTAGCAGCACCGTCAGATCTTCACTGGAGGGGGCCCAAACCGCAAGGCGACACCTGGCTGGACGGCGGAGGAACCTCGTCTCGGGTCAACGAGCGCGAAGCATCAAGCGGCGTGGCGGTCCTGCGGCGCTGGCGGTTCTACGAGACGAGCTCGTTCTCGGGCGTCCGGAAGGCGAGGACGAGGTTGCCCGCCCCCATCGACTCGACGAGCGCCGGGTGCGTCCCACCGACCGAGGTCGCCTGGACGTAGGCGAGCGCGCCGCGTTGGAGGTCGCGGTAGCCTTGGCCGTAGATCGCGCCGGCCAGGCCGTGGGCGGCGCGATCGGGTGGGGGATCGCGCTCGAGGATCGGGGCGCCGTACGCGATGAGCGCCGAGCCCCGCCCGCCGTCAGGATCCCGTCGTCGCCGGCGCGAGGCCCGCACTCGCGAGATCGGCGTCGAACGCGAACGCGCGCTCGATCCTGTGGCGCGCCGCGAACGCGAGCGTCACCCGGTCCACCAGGCTCGTGCCGCCGCCGATCCGGCGGTGGTCCGCGAGGGACCCTTCGTGGAGCGGCCGATCCACCATCTCCACGCGGAGCGCCGGCAGGAGCTCGTCCATCAGCGCGGCGACAGCGGCCAGACCGAGGCGGGACCGCACCAGCGCGACGCTCTCGATCACCACGTAGGCGTGGGTCACGAGATCCTCGTCGTCCGGGTCCGTCCAGAAGGCGACGGCCGACGCATGGTTCGCATCGCGCCGGTCGAGCAGCGCGAAGAGGGCGCTGGTGTCCACGACAACGCTCACCACCGATCCTCGCCGAGCAACTCGTCATGGCGCTCGGAGATATCGCTCCGGCCGGAGTCGAATGTACCGAGCGCCGAAAGGGACCGGCGGCGCGCCGCCCGGCGGGCTTCGAGCTCCTCCGGAAACGTGGCGTCCACCGCCTCCCGCACGAGCGCTCCCACGCTCACGTGCCGGCGCGCGGCCTCGCGCCGGAGCCGCGCATGCTGGGAGTCGGTGAGGCCGATCGGGATGCGACGCACGGACAGACGGTACCACATCGGCTCACTCTGATATCACCCTGGGTCATCGGTGTTCGAGCCGGAGTGTACGCGTGCTCGATCACCTGGCCGTTACCGGTCCCGGCCGCCTGGGGCCGTCGCAACCGGATGATCGCGGTGGTCGCCCCCGTCACCTCTGTGACGTTATCGACTCGGCAGACCGCGAATCCTGAATTGTCAGGACGGAGATCCGATCGGCCTCCTCGTCGTGGACATAGACAAGCAGGATCCACGGCCAAGGGCCGAGGATGAATCGGAAGCTCTGCCAGCGGCCAGTGAGGGGTGCCCCCAGCAGCGGGAAGGTCGTCAACTGTCGAAGCGACGACTTCACGCGCTCACGCGTCGTGGCTGGAAGGCTATGGGTCCTGATCAGACGCTCGAGGTCGGCGACAGCGGTCGGCGCGAGGACGACGCTCGCCACAGCTCATAGGTCCTCGAGACGGAGACCCTGGCCAGACCGGACCTCCTGGAGGCCTTGCTGCGCCCGCTCGTACGCGCCTGGGATGGCATCGAGCAGCGCGGTCACCGTTGCAGGATCGGGATCGGCCTGGTCAAGTGCGGTCGAGAGAAGCGACCGCGCGAGCGTGCCCGGGTTGACGTACGTGCGGCCAGCCAGGCTGTGCAACTTGGCAGCGTGCTCGTCATCGAGAAGGACATTGACCCGGCTGAGCTTCTTGGACATTTCGGCCACCATGCACGAGTACGCACAAGCTGTGTACTACGCTCCGTAGCGTAGGGACGGCCGCTGTCCATGTCAAGGACGACATGAGCCCCGGTGCGACATCGACACACGCTTGGCACCCCGTCGTGCCGCCAACCTGCCACGTCGCGAACGTGCCCATGGCGAACGCGCCGCAGTCGTGCCGTAGACGGGCCGAGCTCTTCACCGGGCGGCCGACCGCCCCTCACGCTCTGACCGACGCGACCGGATGATCCCGGTGGCCACGAGGGCGATCAGCGCGCCGGTGGCGTCGATGCCGACATCGAGTGCGGACAGATGGCGCCCGGCCCCGAACGCCTGGGCCAGGTGGCCGAGCTTGCGCACGACGACGTCGAGGCCCGCGTCTGGCACGAAGCGCAGGTCCGGCTGGGCGTTTTGGTCCCTGGGTGCAGCGGGGACGACCTCGTCGTCGGTCCGGTAGTAGTCCGCGAGCCCTGTGGGATGCTGTGTCGGCAGGGTCGACTTCGAGTTAGTTACTCCTTAGGATTGAAACATTGTTCAATCGTGAGGAATGATTATGGTTCCAGTACAAATCACCGAGAGCTTCCATCTCGTCTTCCTCCAGGCCCTGGCGACACGGGCGAACCTGACCGCGTGGGCCCTGAAGGGCGGCGACAATCTGCGCTTCTTCTACCTGAGCGACCGATTCTCCGAGGACATCGACCTCGACACGTTCGACATCGAGCCCTGGGCGTTCCAGGAGCGCGTCG
>JAJYNP010000106.1 GCA_021786265.1 Chloroflexota bacterium | reverse complement strand
GAGCATCTCGCGCGGCAGTCTGCGGGGCAGTCCAGAGGAGGAGGCGCACGCCATGGATCAGATGGGCGAGAAGGGGCTTGGCAACGTGCTCGAGAAACGGCTCTCCCGACGCACCCTGCTGCTCCGTGGCGGGCAGGTCGCGGGCCTCGCGGGCGTGGGGGCGTTTCTGGCCGCGTGCTCCGGGAGCGCGGCGACCCCGGTGGCAACGCAGGCGGCGGCAGCCGCCACCACGGCCCCCGGCACGCCCGCAGCGGCATCGGCTGCCGCGTCTGCGGCAGCGTCTGCGGCCGCCAGCGCGCCCCCGCCGAGCGAAGGGCCCATGGGCACCATCCTCAACTTCGCCAACTGGCCGGCCTACATCGACGTGGCCACGAGCGGGCCGGACAACGGCAAGTCGCCGACGCTCCTGGAGTTCACCAAGGCGACCGGGGTCAAGGTCAACTACCAGGAGAAGATCGACGACAACAACTCGTTCGTCGCGACCATCCGGGACCAGCTGAAGGCCGGGCTCGATACGGGCTGGGACCTCATGGTCCTGACCGACTGGATGGCAGCGCGGCTGATCAGCTTGGGCTGGATCGCGAAGATCAACCAGGCCAACGTGCCGAACTGCCAGACGAACCTGGTCGACTCGCTGCGCAATCAGCCGTGGGACCCGCCCAACGACTACCACTACCCCTGGCAGTCGGGCATGACCGGCGTGGGGTACAGCAAGAAGTCCGTTGCCAAGGCCGGGATGCCGCCGCTCACCAGCATCGCGGATCTCTGGAACAGCAAGCTCGCCGGGCACGTCACCTTCCTGACCGAGATGCGCGATACCTTCGGCCTGGGCGCGCTCAAGCTCGGCATCGACCCGGCGACCATCACCCTCGACCAGGTCAACCAGATCGTCAGCGACATGACGCCGCTGGTCTCGCAGGGCCTGCGCTTCACCGGCAACTCGTACCTGCAGGACTTCGCGAACGGCAAGGTGTGGGCCGCCATGGTCTGGTCGGGCGACCTGGCCTCCTCGGGGAGTACCGACGACACCTTCGTCTTCCCCGAAGAGGGGACGATGGTCTGGTCGGACAACATGCTGATCCCGAAGGGCGCCCAGCACCAGCGGGCGGCCGAGGCGATGATGAACTGGGTGTACCAGCCCAACATCGCCGCGCAGATCGAGGACTACGTCTACTACGTCTGCCCGGTCAAGGGCGCCGACGCGGAGATCAAGAAGATCGATCCGCCGGCCGCAACGAACCCGCTGATCTTCCCGACCCCGGCCGTCGTGGCCAAGCAGCACGCGTTCAAGTCCCTGTCCACCGACGAGGACACGCAGTTCAACAACGCGTTCAACACCCTGATGGGCTCCTGACAAGCTCCACCGGCACCGGGCCGCCGTCGGGGGGCGACGGCCCGGTGACCCTCACCCGCCAGGGGATCGCCTGATGTCGCGGACTCGTCACTCGCTTCGGCGGTTGCTCTCGCCGTACGTGCTCCTCGCGCCCGGCCTGCTGTGGCTCATCGTCTTCTTCGTGCTGCCCACCATCCAGATGTTCCTGTACTCGGTCTCGACCGGGAGCGTCGACTTCGGGTACAAGCTGACGTGGTCGTTCGACGCGTTCACCAGCATCCCGACGTACTTCTCGCGGCAGTTCGAGAACTCGCTGATCTACGGGACGCTCGCGACGGTCATCACGTTCCTGATCTCCTACCCCCTGGCCTACTTCATCGCCTTCCGGGGGGGACGCTACAAGAACCTGATCCTGTTCCTGGTGATCGCGCCGTTCTTCACCAGCTTCCTGATCCGCACCATCTCCTGGCAGATCATCCTGGGCAACAACGGTCCGGTGATCAGCCTGATGCACGCGTTCGACGTCTTCCACCAGGTGCCCGAGAACTTCACCTTCATGGGCGAGCCGGTCGCCGTGGTGTCCGGGCTCGTGTACAACTACCTCCCCTTCATGACGCTGCCGCTCTACGTGGCGCTCGAGCGCATCGACCTGCGCCTGATCGAGGCCGCGCAGGACCTGTACGCGGGGCCGTGGCGGCCGCGGGGCTGGATCTACGGCGCGGTCGGCGGGGCGCTCCTCGGCGCGCTGATCGGCTTCGGGATCGACTGGGACATCGCGATCTTCGCCGTGCTCGGGGCGGTGCTCGGCGCGGCCATGCTCGGCGCCTTCGTCTCCGAGTCGTTCCTGCGGGTGACCTTCCCGCTCTCGCTGCCCGGCGTGTTCGCCGGCTCGCTGCTGACGTTCATCCCGGCGCTCGGCGACTACGTCAACGCCACGCTGCTGGGGAGCCCGAAGACGCAGATGATCGGCAACGTCATCCAGGCGCGCTTCCTCACCTCCAACGACTACACGACGGCCTCGGCCCTCTCGTTCGTGCTGATGGTCGGGATCATCGTCGCCGTCATGATCTACGCGCGGATGCTCGGCACCGAGGACCTGAGCGGAGGAGCGATGATATGACCGCCATCGCGCAGCCGTTCGCGCCGGCCCGGCCGCGGCCGACCGCGCGGCGCCGCATCGGCGTCCTGGTCGACCGCTGGGGGCTCGCCGCGTACACCGTCGCCGCGGTCGCCTACCTGCTGATGCCCATCGCGGTGATGATCGCGTTCAGCTTCAACGAGCAGGTCGGCAAGTTCAACTACGAGTGGCACGCGTTCTCGCTGGCGGCGTGGGCGAACCCCTTCGGGCGCCCCGGCCTCGGCTCGGCGATCGAGACGAGCCTGCAGATCGCCTTCCTCTCGACGCTGGCCGCCACCACGCTCGGCACGCTGATCGCAGTCTCCCTCACCCGCTACCAGTTCCCCGGCCGG
>JAJYNP010000344.1 GCA_021786265.1 Chloroflexota bacterium | reverse complement strand
TAGTCCCACAACGATAGCAAAGAACGTTGTCCCTTCCACTGGTTCGAGGAGGAAACGCCGCGATCCCCCCGGATGACGAAATCCTCGCGGGCCGCGCGCGTGTGGGGGTGCGCCAGCGCGCGCACCGGGCCGCGCGCGTGTGGGGGTTGTGCCAGCGCGCGCACCGAGCCGTGCGCTGGCTCCACCAGCGTCTTGCTACACCAGCGTCTTGGTCGTGCCCGGGTCGAGGATCTCGATCACGCCGCCGTACGCGCAGATGCACGTGGAGCCCGCCACGAGCGCCGGCTTGCCGCCGAGAAGGGTGGTCGACGCCGGGATCCACGGCATGAGCACCGGCACGCAAGGCATGGGCGTGAGCACGCCGAACGCAGCGGACGTCGCCGCGGCGACCTCGGGGTTCGCGAGGCTCGTGCACATTCCGAAGGTCGGGAGGTTGGCCGGCGTCGAGCAGCTGATGTCCGCAGCGGGCCGGCCCTCGATCATGACCTGGCTCTCGGGGATGACGATCAACGAGGCGGGCGCCATCCCGAAGCTGCACTGGACGAGCGCCCCTTCGACAACGGCTGGCATCGGCATCGCTACCCCCTCCCCTCAGCGCACGCGTCGCACAGCGCCGCGTCACGAGCCATGACACGTTATCCCGCCGGCGACGCGGGGTCCGCTGTGCCGCTGCCCGGCGGCACGACGAAGGCCCACGTCCCGCTGGTGCATTCCGCGGGCGTGGTCGCCTGGACGAGGTACGCGCTGGTGCCGTCGATCCGCACGACCGGCAGTGGCGGAGCGCTCACCAGACAGGCGAAGGACGTCCCGGACACGTCGAATGTGCCGAGCGAACCCGCAGCGGCGACGTCCGAGGGCAGCCCTCCAGGCCATGGCACCAGCGCCACGTGGACCCCGTCGAACACCCCGCTCGCCGGCGGCGGTGCGGAGGGCGCTCCCCCGGTCGCGCTCCCAGCCGCGTCGCCGGCCGCGCCACCAGCTCCGATGGCGCCTGCCGAAGGGGCGCCGACGGCGACCGGCGGCGCCGCACCAGGCTCCGCACCTGCGCCGGGCGATCCCGGCCACTGCGGCAGCGGCCCGCGCCAGAACGTGACCGGCCCGTCGGGCGGCTGGGGGATCGGGGAGACGCCGCTCACCGCGGCTTCCTGATCTCCGGTGCCGGCCGCCATCCCGAGCGCCCACAGCGCCACGCCGCGCAGCCCCGCGGCGCGCGCGAGGTCGGCCTTGGCTGCGAGCGAGGCCGGGTCGTCGAACCAGACCTGGTGCCACTGCCGACCGGTCCGGTACACAGCCCAGGGACCGCCCGTGGACGGATCCCAGTAGACGGTGTCCGTCGGTGCGATCTGGTCGTCCGCGACCGGCGTCGGCGGACCCGTAGCGGGGTCTCCGGCTGACGGACCGGTCGTGGGCCAGTCCTCGCCGTAGAGCGGCATGCCGAGGATCACCTTCGACGGGCCGACGACCGAGGCGTAGTCCGCGACCACCTGCTGGTCGGTCAGGCCCGTCCCCTCCGAGGGCAGGGCTGTCGCACCTGCGGCGAAGCCGTCGCCCATGTCGTACGCCATGACCACGAAGGCGTCCACCAGCCGCGCCATACCGGCGACGTCGTAGAAACCGCCGGGATCGTCGGCCGACGATGCGTACGTATCGACCGTCAGCTGCCACGCCGGATCAGCGGTGCGCAGCGCGTGCGAGACTCGCGCGACCAGCTGGTCGAGACCGATCCGGTCCGTCGGGCCGGTGCCCTCCAGGTCCAGGTTCACCCCGTCGAGGTTCTTGGCGCGCACCAGTGTGACGAGCGTGTCGGCAAGGGTTGCCTGGGCCGACGGGTCGTGGGTCAGCACGTCGAGTGCCGCCTGGTCGAAGCACGACGCGGTGAGCACCACTCGCTCCCCGTCGCGATGCGCTTCACTGACCAGCTCTGCGAGCGCTTCGCTCTGAAGGCCGGCCCATCCCGAGCTCGACGGCGACTCGTCGACGGTCCCGTCCGCGTTCACGTCCACGCCGAAGTAGTCGACCGTCGTGAGCGACGAGAGGTCGATGCTCGCAGGATCCCCCAGCGTCCAGTAGGGGAGGAAGCCGAATGCCTCATGCGGTGCGAGAGGGGAAGCAGCCAGCGAGGTGGGCGCCGGAGCCGGTGCCGCAGCTGCTCTGGCGAGGTGGACCGCGTCGCTCCCAGAGACCGGCTTTGCCGGGCCGACCGTCTGGGCCACCTGTCGTGCCGGCGGCGCAGCAGCCCTCGGACGAGCGAACAGCCCCGGGATGGCGGCAACCACGCTGCCAACCAGCGCCACGCAGGCAACCGCGACGCCGATGCGGCGCCCGGCTCCCGCGGGACCACGGCTCAGCCACATTCCGTGGCCCAGCCGCGCACCCCGACGTGAGCTCGCGCCGAACGCGCCCGCCAGTGCCGCCGTCGTCGCCAGGAACCCACCGAGCGCCCGCGCGTCCGCCAGCACCGCGAACGGGCCGCTGCGCGTGCGCACCGTGAGCAGCTGCCGGACCCGTCCCTCGCCATCCGAGGCCGCCCCGTCGGCATCCCACCCGACGATCTCCGACCAGCCCCACCCGCGCAGCCGCGTGCCGTCGGTGCCGAGCACTTCGAGGCCGCTGCGGCTCCCGACCAGCGTCGTCACCGCCGAGCAGCGCACGCCAGACGCGGGCGAGCCCGTGAGCGGGCGGGCATCGGTGAGCACGGCGCGCGCCGTTCGGATCTCCTCGCACGTGCCGGGAATGGCTGCTCGCCCCCGCTGCGCCACGAGCCCCCGCTGCCCCACGAGCCACCGCCGCCCCACGAGCCGTCCCCTCCCACCCGG
>JAJYNP010000298.1 GCA_021786265.1 Chloroflexota bacterium | reverse complement strand
GGGCCGGGAGATGGATGTCGGGCAGGCGCTGGTCGGCCTGGCGGTGGCCGACGACGTCACGATGCGGCAGTCGAGCGCCCGGCTGCTCGTGGCCCGCGAGGCCGCCCGTCTCGAGATGTCGGCGGCCGCCGCCCTGCTCGCCAATCACGTCGAGATCGGGCCTCGCGCGGCGGTCGGCGTGGTCGTCGCGCGCAGTGTCGAGGGTGACGTGCGCCCGCTGCTGGACTGGCGAGGCGCGCTCGTGTTCGGCGCAGCCTTTGCGGCCGTGAGCCTGGTGCTGCGTCCGCTGGGCAGACGCGGCCGACGCGGCCGGCGCGGCCGGTGACCTGCGTCCGCTGGGCCGACGCGGCCGGTGACCGGCGGACGCTGACCCGCGGGCGGTGGCCTGCGGGCGCCGACCCGCGGACGGTGACCCGCGGACGGTAACCCGACCGCGGCGGCGTCAGCCCGCCGCGCCCTCCCCGCCGGACTCGGCCGCACAGCGCGCGCAGACGCCGTAGAAGTCCAGGACATGGGAGGTCGCCCGGAATCCCCCCAGGGCCGGGCCGTCGGCCACCAGGCAGGGGCGGATCGGCTGCAGCTGCCCGCAGCGCAGGCAGATCGCGTGCTCATGGTGCCCGGTGGCGCAGTAGCCGTACCCCACCGCGCCCGAGGCCAGCGTCGCCCGCTTGACCCTGCCGGCGGCGTCCAGTCGCTCCAGCGTCCGGTAGACGGTGGCCAGGCTGGTCGCGGGGGCACGGGTCCGCGCCTCGTGCAGCAGCTCCTCCGGGGTCTGCAGCCGGCTCGCGGCCAGCATGACCTCCACGATCGCGCGCCGGGGCGCGGTTGATGCCGGCCCCAGTGCCGCGAGGGCGACCGCCGTCTCCGCCGTGAGCGCCTCGGCATCGTGCGGTGCGAGGTCGACGACCCGGGCGCTCATCGGCGCGTCGCCTCCGCCCGCGCCAGGACCTGCACGCGGCGCACGGCCCGGACGAAGCTGCCCGCCGCGATGACGGCCACGATCAGCGCGACGAGGATCAGCCCCGCGTTCACGCTGTCGAGGTTGGGAATCGTGAGTCCGGTCGGAAGCCCACGGTCGATGGGCTCCGCCAGCGCCGGAAAGACCAGCGAGAACAGCCCCCACGCGCTGAACAGCAGCCCGCCGTAGAGGAGCGTGTTCCCGGCGACCGCGCGCGAGACGTAGTTCATGGCCGTCTCGCCCAGCCCGCGCGTGCGCATCCAGACGCCGATCGCCGCCCCGGCCAGCGCCTGCACCAGCATCGTGCCGACGCCGAACAGGAGTCCCGGCAGGAACGCGATGGCGGCGTTGGGCATGGCGGGCGCCAGGACCGTGTAGATGATGATCGCGAAGGCCCCGGTGCCCCAGCCCGCGACGAACCCATGCACCAGCGTCATCCGCAGCGGAATGGGCCGGTCGCTGCCGGACACGAGTCCGTTGGTGCCGTCCTGCGTCCCCAGGTGGAAGAGGCGGTGGAGGAACTGCTCGAACCCTTCGGTCAGGTGCAGCTCGCGGCCGAGGCGCAGGATGTACGCGCCGGAGACCGCCATCACGATCCCCACCAGCAGGTCAATCGCCGCGTTGAGCGACCCGTTGGCCAGGATCGGCGCGAGGGCCAGGTACGCCAGCTCCGACGCAATCGCGCGCTGGAGGGTGAACGCGGCCGAGAACAGGAGGCCGGCCTGCAGGCCCCGCTTGCCGGAGGCGGCGCCGATGGCGTAGCTGACCGTGATCGGCCAGGTGTGCTCGTCGGGGGTCACGCCGTGCAGCACGCCCAGCAGGAACGAGCTGAGCAGCACGGCGGCCAGGCCGGCCCCGGCGTGCGGGGTCAGTGGATCGACGGGGGGCACGGCGACGGCAGGTAAGTGAGAATGATTTGCATTTGCAGAGATGATGGCACGTGCACATGGATCGGTCAACCGCCCCCGCTGGGGCGGCCGGCCACGGCCACGTCCACCCGGCCCGCAGCGTCCTGCCGTCCGGCAGAGCAGGCCGTCCCCCGGCATCCGGTACACTCGCCGCCGTGATCCATCCTTCAGCCGATGTCTCAGCCGACGCGAAGATCGGCGAGCGCACCAGGATCTGGAACCGCGCCCAGGTCCGCGAAGGGGCCGTGATCGGCGACGACTGCATCGTGGGCAAGGATGCCTACGTCGACTTCGGCGTGCGCATCGGGGACCGCTGCAAGATCCAGAACGGCGCGCTGGTCTACCACGGCGTCACCGTCGAGACCGGCGTGTTCATCGGTCCCGGCGCGATCCTCACCAACGATCGTTTCCCGCGCAGCATCACGCCGGACGGCGAGCTGGCGGGCGCCGACGACTGGACCGTCAGCACCATCACCCTCCGCTACGGCTCGTCCATCGGCGCCGGCGCGGTCGTCGTGGCCGGCAACGACGTCGGGCGGTTCGCCACCGTCGGCGCGGGTGCGATCGTCACGCGCCCGGTCCCCGACCACGCGCTGGTGGCGGGCAACCCGGCGCGGCGGCTCGGCTGGGTCTGTGCCTGCGGGCAGCGACTGGCCGACGCATCCGGCCGCCATTTCCCGGCCGAGGGCGAGGGCGCCGCCACGTGTCCCGCCTGCGGCCGCCGGTACGCCATCGGCGCCGGGACGTGCGCGGAAGCGGCAGCGCGGTGAAGGCGTTGCCTGCCCGGCCCGCGCCCCGCTACGAGGAGGCCCGCCCGTGATCCCTATCTCGAAACCGGACATCGGACCCGCCGAGGAGGAGGCCGTCCTGGACGTCCTCCGCTCGGGCATGGTCGCGATGGGGCGGAAGACCGCGGAGTTCGAGGCGGCCTGGGCCGGGTACTGCGGTGTC
>JAJYNP010000129.1 GCA_021786265.1 Chloroflexota bacterium | reverse complement strand
GAGCAGGATGTCGTGCGGTGTCGTCTCCTGCGGGGCGGCAGCCGCCGGCTGCGGGGCGGGCTCGGCCGCGGGAGTCGCGGCAGGAGCCTCGAGGGTGAGTGTCATGGCGGGCTCCTACTTCTTCTGGAGGACGAACCGGAAGACCGTGCCGTCGACGCCTGATTCGACGAGCAGGTTGCCGGTCGACTTGGCCCAGGCCTCGAAGTCCTTGGTGGACCCTGCGTCAGTGGCCAGCACCTCCAGCAGCTGGCCCGAGGTGAGCGACTTCATGGCCTGCGCGGTCTTGACGATCGGCATGGGGCACGCAAGCCCCTTGGCATCGACGTGCTGGGCGATTTCGAGCGTGGTCATCGTCCCTACCTTTCCGGACATCCGGCAGTCACCGCCGGTTGGATGCGCGGCTTCAGATGAACAGCAGCTGACCGTCGCCGGCAGCCGCCAGGAACCCGGCGATCCCCTCGACGCCGTCGACGAGCGGGTCGAGGTCGGCCTGCTCCAGCTTCAGGATGTCCATGGACTGGGAACACGCGTGGATCTCGACCTCGCCCAGTTCCTTGGACTGGCGCAGCGTGTCGGCCCAGTTGATTTGGCCCGCCTCCAGCGCGGCGGCCAGCATGGGGCCCCCCTCGGCGTCGGCGTCGGCAGCGAGGCCGCGGGCGCGCCCGATCCGGTCGGCCCGGAACGCCTCCAGGCCCCAGTACTGCAGGAGGATGCGCACGGGGCGACCCAGGACCGCGGAACCGGCGGCGAAGACGCTCGCCGAGGTCAGCCGGTCGTCGGTGCCGGAGAAGAGCACGATCGAGAGCGGTTCGTCCATCTCTGCCTCACACGGGCTGGGGGATCGGTGGCGCTTCGTGGGTCGCGATGGGCCCGGGCGTGGCGCCCACGCCGAGCATCCCGAGGCGCGTGAGACGGCGCATCAGCACCACGTGCATGATGTCGCACGCCCGGATGATGTCGGGGTCGGCAAGCCAGTAGCGGACCTCGCGGCCTTCCCGCGCGGCCTCTACGATGCCCGCGCTGCGCATGACCGCGAGGTGCTGCGAGACGCTCGGCTGGGGGACGCCCAGTTCCTCTGCGAGCCGTCCGACCTCGCACGGGCCCTCGGCCAGGCGGTGGATGATCTCCAGGCGCCGAGGGTTGGCGAGCGTCTTCAGGACCGTGGCCTGCATCACGCAGATCTCATCCATGGGTGGAACGATGGACTCATGCGCACAGTTGCATCAGTACCGTCAGGGCCTGAAGCGTCCCCTGCCTCTCAGCCTCGGACGGGCCGGGCCGGTTGCCCTAGCCCGATGTGACTGGTGACCCGGACGCGCGGCGGCCGAGGGCGTTCATGAGGCGATCGCCGCGGCCGGGGCGTTCGTGGGGCGACCCCGGCAGCGTCGGCGCGGCTGGAATCCGGTGGTCGCGGACGAGGACGTGCGGCGGGGCAACCGCCGCACGTCAGTAGGCGCTCTCCCGTCCCGAGACCTTGCCCCGGAACCGCCAGTAGATGAACGCCGTGTAGACGAGAACGATCGGCATGCCGATGAGGGCGATCACGAGCATCGCGGACAGGGTCAGGTCAGACGACGAGGCGTTGGTGACGGTCAGGCTGCGTGCGGCGTCCCCCAGCGCGGGAAGCAGGTTCGGGTACAGCCCGACACCCATGATCCCGATCAGGGAGACGATCGACAGCGACGACAGCGCGAACGCCAGGCCTTCCCTCCCGGCGCGCAGGGCGACCGGATACGTCCCGGCGACGACCACGAACGCCGCCGGCACCAGCCATGCGAGCGGGTTGTCGAAGTTGCCCCAGAGGTGCGACGCGTCGACGTGCGAGTAGAGGGTGACCACCACCCACAGGATCGCGAAGGCCGGCCACGCGAACGTCGCTGCGCGGCGGCTGCGGGCCTGAACGGCGCCGGTTGTCTTCAGCGTGAGCCAGGTCGCGCCCTGCATCACGAACATGGACAGCGCGAGGAGGCCCACGGCAAGCGCGAACGGGTTCAGCAGGCCGATGAGGCCGCCGCGGTAGTCGCCCGCCGCGTCGAGCGGCACGCCGCGGAGCACGTTGCCGATCGCGACCCCGAAGAGGAGCGCCGGGAGGAAAGAACCGATGGCGAAGGCCGCGTCCCACGCACGCCGCCAGCCGGCCGACTCGACCTTCGAGCGGAACTCCAGCGACACGGCCCGGAAGATCAGCGCGAGCAGCAGCAGGATCAGGGCCAGGTAGAAGCCCGAGAACACGGTGGCATAGACGGGTGGGAACGCGGCGAACAGCGCACCGCCCGCGGTGAGCAGCCAGACTTCGTTGCCGTCCCAGACCGGGCCGATGGCACGCATCACGGTGCGCCGCTCGTCGTCATCGCGGGCCACGAACAGGTGCAGCGTCCCGGCGCCCAGGTCGAACCCGTCCAGCACCGCATACCCCACCAGCAGGACCCCGACCAGCAGGTACCAGATCGAGGCGAGATCAGGCATCGCTCAGGCCCCCCGGGCCGTCAGGCCCCTGCGCGTGCGCGCCGCGTCCTGCTCGGCCACGGGCTCCTCCTCGTCCACCTCGGTCGTGACCGGCTCCGGGCCGTGGACGATCTCCCGCCGGAGCAGGTAGAGCCAGAGCGTGCCCAGCAACGCGTATACCACGACCAGCAGCAGCAGCGAGACGAGGACGTCGGCGCCACTGACCGCCGTGGAGACTCCCTGGCTGGTGCGCATCACGTCGTACACCACCCATGGTTGCCGGCCGACCTCGGCGGTCATCCAGCCCAGCTGCTGGGCGATCAGCGGCAGCGGCGTCACGGCGACGGCGAGGCGCAGCCAGTTGGGGTGCCGCATCA
>JAJYNP010000243.1 GCA_021786265.1 Chloroflexota bacterium | reverse complement strand
CCGTCGACCCGGGTGTGCGGGTTCTCGTTCAGCCACCGGTTCGCGCCGTCGGTCAGCTGTCGCGCCGCCCACTCGACCGCGACGCGGGCCGCGTCGTTGAACCACTCCGTGTCGATCTCGCCGAGTGCCGCCGCGTCGTGGTTGCCACGGACGCCCAGGGCGCCCTCCGCCTCCAGCCGCCCCACGACCTCGACCGGCGCGGGCCCGTATCCCACGACGTCGCCGAGGTGCCAGACGGCGTCGAACGGCGACAGCGCCTGGAGGATCGCGTCGAGGGCCGCGAGGTTTCCGTGGACGTCCGAAATCAGCGCGACGCGCATCCGCTCAGGGTAGCAGGCGGCGCCTGCCGGGAACCCGGCGAGGCCACCGCTCGGGCGTCGCGCGCCGCTTCGTGATGAACACGAGGCGATGGTCCAGCAGGCCCGTCAGCCGGACCGGTTCGACCACCGGGCTCGGGTCCGCCCCGAGTTCCTCGAGCAGCGGCACGACCGCCGCGATCTCGGCCGCGAAGGCTCCATCGCCGCCGTCGCGCTTCCAGGCCACGAAGAGGCCGCCGGGCCGGACGAGCGGCAGCGCCAGCTCGGCCAGCAGCGGCAGGGCAGCGACGGCGCGCGCGGTGACGATCTCCCAGTGGTTGCGCTGATCGGGAGCCCTGCCCAGCTCCTCCGCGCGGGCCCTGATCACGCGCACGGTCGGAGGCTCCTCCCCGGCCGTCCGGGAGGCACGCTCGGCTGCCGCGGCGACCGTCTCCAGGAACGCCGCCTTGCGGGCGATCGAATCGACCAGCGTCGCGTGCGCCACCGGGATCGCGAGGGCGACGGGAAGTCCCGGGTAGCCGGCGCCGCTCCCGAGATCGAGCAGGCCGACCGGGCGGCGGGGCGGGCGGCGCGCCGCGAGCCGGTCGAGGAGTGCCGGGACGGCCGCCAGGCTGTCGGCGACGTGCTCGAGGGCGATCGCTCCGGGATCGCGGATCGCGGTGAGGTTCACGGACGGACTCCACGCGACCAGCAGGCGGGCCTGCGCCTCGATCCCGGCCCGCATGCCCGGCGTCAGGTCCAGCGCGAGCTCGTCCAGAGCCCGGGCGAGCACCGCGTCGAACGCCGGACCCGCGGGTGGAAGGGCGCCGGCGTCGGCGGGGAGGGCGGGTCGGGGTGACTCGCCGGGGGTCGGCCGGGGCGCCTCGGACGCCGTGGGGTGGCCGGGTGTCAGCGACGCCGGAAGGGAGCGTTCCGGGTCCGGCCTGCGTCCCCTCCAGGGCGCATCCCGAACCGGGGGTGGCTCGACCCTCCGGCGTCGCGAGTTCGAAGGCACCTCCCAGCCTTTCAGTCTTCCGCAGCTCGCCCGGTTCTCCGGCCGGTCTCCCGGTCTACCTGCGAGCCGCGTTACCGTACTCGGCCTCCGGTGCAACCGCGAGTCTTGGCCGGGGGGACGTCGCGAATCAAGCAGGTTATCCACGAACCGCGAGCCGGCCGGACGATTGTGGACAACTCGGGCCGGCCGGAGGCGGCGGGCCTCGCCCGTTGTGGAGGGGCGACCGGTCCCCCTACGGTCTCGAGCCCGCGTCGGACGGGCCGGCCCGGTCCGACTGATCGAGTTGACCCGACGGGGAGGTCCCGCCGGCCTCCTCGCGAGCGATGGCCTCCGCGAGCGCGGCGGCGACGAGCGCCGGTGCGGTGCTCTCGGTGGCGGGCAGCACGACCACGAACGCCGACCCCGACCCCGCCGCGGACGTGACGTCGAGGTCACCTCCCATCCGGCGCGCCAGGTCGCGCGCGATCGGCAGCCCGAGCCCCGTTCCCACGATTCGCTCCGCGCCGGCGGCCCGATGGAAGGGCTCGAAGATCAGCGACCGCTCGTCCGGCGGCACGCCCGGGCCCTGGTCCCGCACCGAGTAGACCGCCACCGGGCCGTCGAAGTGCAGCGAGAGCGCCACCCGGCTGGATGGCGGCGAGAACTTGATCGCGTTGCCGAGCAGGTTCACCAGGATCTGCTGGACTCTCCGCCGGTCCGCATGCACCGTTCGCAGCCGGGACGGCAGCGCCGTGTCCAGTGCGATGCCGCGCTCCATCGCCAGCGGTGCCAGGTCGTGGACGGCCGCCTGCGCCGCCTCCGCGCCGGAGAACGGCGCCGGGGCCAGGTGGAGCTGGCCGGCATCGAGCCTGCTGAGCTCCAGCAGGTCGGCAACCAGCGTTGCCATGCCGGCCACCAGGTCACGCGACCGGGCCAGGAATTCTCCCTCCGGGACGGGGCCGAGCGATGGCTCCGCCGATGACGCCGGTGCGTTCCGCGATCCTTCACCGGCGCTTGGAACAGGCAGGTCGGGATTCCGTGCGGCGGCGACCAGGTCGAGATAGCCACCCAGGGAGGAAAGTGGCGTGCGCAGCTCGTGGGCGACGACGCTCGTGAACCCGCGCCGCTCCGTGTCGGCCTGCCGCAGTTCCGCGAGCTCGCGCTCCGCCTCGCGGTGGCGGACCAGCCAGGCCAGGATGGAACCCGCCGGGCGCGACAGGGATGGCGGGAACCGCCGCTCGAGGGCGGCGGCGGCACGCGCGGAGCGGAACGCGAACGCGATCGCCACGCGACCGCGGACCGGCAGGGCGATCCAGCGCCGCAGTGGCGCATCCACGCCGTCAGGTGCGCCGACCGTGCCGGGAGCCTCGCCGGCCCTGCCGCCGACCGTGCCGGGAGCCTCGCCGGCCCTGCCGGGTCTCCGCGCGACGGTGACGAACGTCGTCGGGAGCGGGGCCCGGCTCCGCGCACCCCGCGGCGCGGCGGCATCGAGCCACGCTGCGAGTTCGGGCGCACGGACTGCAGGCTCCGCACGGACCGCAG
>JAJYNP010000102.1 GCA_021786265.1 Chloroflexota bacterium | reverse complement strand
CCCGATGGCGCCGCCGCGGCGGTACCTTCGGAGACTGCCGCGCGAGCGTCGGCCCCGATAGCTTTGTGCCCATGCCCAGGTGGCGCGAGACCCTGATCCTGCTGCCGACGGCGCTGCTGGCGTCGGCAGCGATCGTGGCCGCGCGCGGTAACGGCGATCCGCTCGGCAGCGTGGCCCTGGCTGGAGCCGCGGCGGGCACCCTGGCCGGCGTGCTCTGCGCCGGGTTCGCCCTGCGCGGGCCGGTCGCGGCGCTCGCGGCCGCCACCGCCGCGCTGACGGAGGACGGCCCCGTCGTGCTGCCCGATGCGCGCCGCTTCGGCCAACTGGCCCCCGTGGCCCGACGGCTGCAGGACGTCTCGGAGGCGCTGCGGGACGCCCAGGAAGCCGCGACGACAGATCGTCTGACCCGGGTGGCCAACCGTCCCACCCTGCTGGCGGTGCTCTTCACCGAAGTCGAAAGGGCCGCCCGCTACGGTCGCCCGCTGGCGGTCGCCTTCATCGACCTCGACCACTTCAAGGCGGTCAACGACAGCTACGGCCACGAGGTGGGCGACACGGTGCTGCGCGGCGTGGCGGACGTCTTCCGGGAGCACCTGCGGGGGACCGACTTCGTGGGGCGCTACGGCGGCGAGGAGTTCGTGCTGGTGCTGCCGGAGACGACGCTGGACGACGCCGCGGCGGCGGCCGAGAAGCTGCGCCTCCTGGTGCTCAAGCAGCGCTTCAGCGCCGGGCCCGGCGACGAGGTCGCGGTCTCGGTCTCCATCGGCGTCGCCGGGGGCCAGGGGGCTCACCTGCGCGTCGACCAGCTGCTGCGCGATGCGGACGCGGCCATGTACTCGGCGAAGTCGCTGGGACGCAACCAGACCTACGTGTTCGCCGAGGTGGACGACGACACGGCGCGCATCCCGCGGGCCCCCATCTCGCCAGCGGGCCGGCAGCGGGCGGCCGAGGTGGGCGATCTCGGGCGCCAGGCGGCGGAGGCGGCCCTCGCCGCGGTGCTGGCCCCGCTGCCCCACTACGCGGGGCGGCCCTCCTCGCTCATCGCCGCCATCGCGGTGCGCCTGGCGAGCGAGCTGGGGCTGCCCGAGCCGGAGATCGAGCGCATCCGCGTGGCCGCCCTGCTCCACGACATTGGCAAGCTCGCGGTGCCCGACCAGATCCTCGACAAGCCCGCGCCGCTCACCGCCGAGGAATGGCAGAGCGTGGTCCAGCATCCCCGCATCGGCCAGGCCGTCATCGAGCGGGTGACCGCCCTGGGCGACGCGGGGGCCATCATCCTGCACCACCACGAGCACTACTCGGGCCATGGCTACCCCTTCGGCCTGCGGGGCACCGATATCCCGCTCGGGGCGCGCATCGTGGCCATCGCGGATGCCTACGACGCGATGGTGCGCGACCGGCCCTACCGGGCGGCGATCGGTCACGAGGCCGCCATCGCCGAGCTCCGCCAGCACGCCCAGGTGCAGTTCGACCCAGAACTCGTCGAGCGCTTCTGCGACCTCTATGCGGCCGACCCGCCGCGGCCCGACCCGGCGCTCCTCATCCACCCCCCTGCGCCTCCGCCCCGGCGGGTCCGGCGCACCGCGCGGGGGGACACCGCGGCGTCGGCCTGACCGACATGGCCATCCCGCCGACCCCTGGACCGGGCGGCCCGCTCGCCGGTCTGCGACGCCGGCTGTGGGTGCCCGAGCGCCCGCGCGTCGCGGTGCCGGCGCCCGACCCGGAGCCGGTGCTCGTCCCGCGACCCGAGGTGGAGTTCGCGGGCTACGCCGAGGACTGCCGGATCTTCGGCTTCCTGCGCCTCGATGCCGAGCGCCTCTCCGACGCGCTCAACGTGCACGCGGAGCTGTCGCTCGTGGACGTCCTGCTGGTGGCGCTCGACGACAGCCGCGCCATCCCGGCGGGGTCCCTGTCGGTGACGCGCGACGAACTCCTCGCGGTGCGCGCCAGCGGCCCGCGCGGGAACCCCGGGCGCCGGGGCCGCACACGCCCCTACCCGGTGACCCTGCAGAGCGGGCCCTACCTCGTCCACGGGTACCTGCACGGGCCGCCCGGCGGCGATCCCATCCGGCAGCTCCGGCGTCGTCCGCCCATGGTGGCGCTCACCGAGGCCTGGATCGCCTACCTCGCGGCCGGGCAGGACCACCGAGCGCGGGTGGGCACCATCATCATCAACCACGAGCTGCTCGACTGGGTGCGCCCCGCCCTGGACGAAGAGGTGACACTCCCGAGCCTGCCCATGGAATCCGCCGTCGACCCGCGGGCCAAGGATCTCACGGGCTATATCTGGACCGGACGGGCGTCGGGCGACCACCCGCCGACATGAGCGTCGCGCCGCCCTCTGACGGCGCCCCTGGCGGGCGTGACGACCTATTCCTCGGTTGTGGCCTCCCGTCGACCTGCGCCCCTGCGTCTGTCCTGCCGGTCGATCTCGCCCGCTTCCCGAACCGCGGACCCACCCTCGCGCAGGACCTTTGGGGGGCTGGTGCGCGAGGCCGCGGCGCGCGACGTTGCACCCGTGATCAGCGACCAGACGCCGAGAGGCAGCGCACACCGCAAGGCCATGAAGAAGTCCAGGAAGAAGCACAAGGCTCGTATGCGCCTGGAACAGGCCTGGGCCTGGCAGGTGCCGGGCGGCCGGGGCGCGCCCTGGGTCGTGCCGTCTGTCCGTCCGCTGGACACGGCCGAGCCATCGGATGCCGGGACCGGATCCTGGGCCGACGAGGCCGATTCATGGGTGGACGAGGCCGAGCTCGCACTCGACCCCGCCGATACCGCCGCCTACCCGTGGATGAACGAGCGCGAGTTCGCCGACGAGGCCGACGAAGCCGACG
>JAJYNP010000115.1 GCA_021786265.1 Chloroflexota bacterium | reverse complement strand
ACCCCTGGCGCAGTGCGCGGAGCAGCGCCGGCTCGTCCACGAGCCGCCCACGGGCCACGTTGATGAGCCACGCACCCGGGCGCATGGCCGCGAGGGCGGCCTCGTCGATCAGCGCCTCCGTCCCGCCGGTGAGCGGCACGGCGAGCACCACGAAATCGCTCTGGCCGAGGAGCTCGTGCAGCCCCGAGGGCGGCAGCACGAGATCGGCCCGGGGCGGCAGCGGGAGCGGGTCCTCGTCGATCGCCGGCTCACTGGCCACACCCCGCTCCGGGTGGCGGCGGACCGCCACCACGCGGGCCCCGACCGCCCCCGCGTAGGAGGCGACCGCACGCCCGATCGACCCGAGGCCCACGATCCCCACCGTCAGGTCCCGCAGCTCCTGCCCCTGCAGCGGTTGCCAGGTCCGCTCGCGCTGGAGGTCGAGCAGCGCCGGCAGCCGTCGGGCGGTGGCCAGCATCATCATCAGCACATACTCGGCGATCGGCCGGCTGAAGACCCCGCGTCCGTTGGTGACCACGATCCCGCGCTCGAGCGTCGCCGGTATCAGGACCTGCTCCACGCCCACGGACGCCGAGTGGATCCAGCGGACCCGGGGCGCCCTCGCAAGGACCCGTTCGAGCATCTCGCCGCTCAACCCGCTTCCGCGGAGGAGCACCTCGACGTCGTCGAGCGATCCATCCGCGGCGCCGTCCGGGGCCACCGTCACGAGCCGTGCGCCGGGGGCGACCGCGCGGATCCGGTCGAGGTCTTCGGGACCGTACCTCGACCAGACGATCGGCGACAGGGCGATGGCCGCCGGCACGCCACCACCGCGGGGCGCACCGCCGGTTGCCCGCACGCCACCGGCGCCAGGCACGTCCTCGCCGCCGGGCCCCCCACCGACGGGGCCGCGGCCCGGGCGAGCATCCGTCATGCCGTCCCCCCTCCCGGGAGCCCCACCACGCGCCTCACCCATGCGGCCGGGTCCCCCAGCTCCACCTCGGTGGGCAGTGACTCCGGCCCATCCCAGAGCCGGGCCACCGCGTCCGCGCCGCCTGCCGACGCCACGCCGGCCACGAACTGCTCGCCGCGCCGGTACTGCGCGAGCTTCAGGTCCATGCCCATCAGCCGGGACATGATCCCGTCCAGTCCGCGGCGGGGCTGGCTGCGGCGCGCCTCGAACCGCTCGCGCAGCAGCGCGACATCGGGCAGGAACGATGCGCCCACGCGATCCATCACCCAGTCCCCGAAACCCTCGAGCAGGCTCATCAGCGTCTGGGTCTCGCGGAAGGTCCGGCGCTGTTCGGGGTCGAGCAGGCTCTCCAGGAACCCGCCGCCGTCGCGCGTCCGCCAGCGGCGCACCAGCTGCCCCAGCCCGTCCATGCTCAGCAACCGGGAGTCGTCGATCAGGCCGGCGATCTGCCGCTCCATCCGCTCGGCCAGGTACGGGCGCAGCCAGGGATGCGCCTCGAACTCGAAGGCATGCGTCGTCTCGTGGAGCGCGACCCAGACGCGGAAGTCGTCGACCGGGACCCGCAGCGACTCCGCGGTCGACCGGATGTTCTCCTCGACGAACAGCAGCTGCCCCGGGCGGGCCTCGGCCGAGAGCAGCGCGATGTCGTACTGGCCCAGCACCCGGGTGCCCAGGTAGCCCAGCACGAACGCGATCTGCCGGGTGGCCAGGGAACGGTTCATCAGCGCCGCCAGCCCCTCCCCCAGGTTCCCCTCGTGCGGCCGCAGGCGCTCGCCCAGGGCGTCCTCGATGTGCCCGTAGAGCTGGCGGAACGCGACCAGGTTCGCCCTGGCCCAGTCCGCGCGGCTCACCGCGGCGTGCCGTCCCACGACGCCCGGCAGCGCTGTCCCGAGCTCGGCCTCCAGCGCGGGCACGATGCGCCGCATGGCCGAGTCGTAGCTCGCGCCGGCGCGGCCGATCGCCGCGGCATCCAGGGATCCCGGCACGCGCGCCAGGTGGGCCGCGGCCAGGCGTTCGGCTCGCGGCCAGTCCACGAGCCCCCCACGGGCGACTCGCTGTACCCGGCGGTTGAGCCACGCGACGCCGACCCCGGCGAGTGCACCCACCACGACTCCGGCCTCCCAGCCGCGGTCGCGGAGCAGCCCGATCCGGTCGGTCGGCGGCTCGCCCGATGGGCCGCGCCCGTGCGAGCCCGGCGCACCCGCGCCGTTCCCGGCCGCCCGACCAGGAGCCGCGCGCGCCATCATGCCGCCTCCGGGACCACCACGGGCTCGACGGTGGCGAACTCCGCTCCGAACAGGGCCGCCGCGGTGGCGCGGAACCGTGCGACGTCGCCGGTCGTGTACTGCAGATGGACCGGCTGGGCACCGGCCGGCGCGCCCAGCTCGTTCACGGCGAGCAGCTCGGCGAGCACGCTGGCCGTGGCCGACGCCGAGTCGATCACGGCCACGCCCTCGCCCACGGCGGCCCGGATCGGGTCGACCAGCAGCGGGTAATGCGTGCACCCCAGCAGCAGCGTGTCGATGCGGGCGTCCGAGGGCAGGGGGAACACCCACTCGCCGTCGGCCGCGCGGCTCCCCAGCAGCGGCGCGACGGCCCGCCGCACCGCCTCGTCGACATCCGCGCCGTGCAGGAGGCCGGCCTCGACGAGCGGCACCAGCTCGGGTGTCGCGTGCTCGTACACCTCCACGAAGGGGTTCTCGTCCTTGATGGCCTGGAAGTAGGCATGCGACCGGATCGTCGCGGGCGTGGCGATGACACCCACGCTGCGCGTGCGCGTGGCCAGGGCCGCGGCCGTCGCGCCGGGACGCACCACGCCGATGATCGGCACGTCATACCGGCGCCGCAGGTCCGGCAGTGCCACCGACGTCGTCGTGTTGCA
>JAJYNP010000346.1 GCA_021786265.1 Chloroflexota bacterium | reverse complement strand
CTCCACCGTCACGGACCTGCCCGACCGCCACGAAGATGCTAACCGGACCGCTCCGTGACAACCCCGCGGCGCTTGCGTGGCCGGACCCCCGGACAGGGCATGCCGGACACCCCGCACGGCGAATCCAGCCGATCGGCCGGATCCGGGCCGGACACCACATGTTGCGGTCCCCGGAACCCGCACACCACAATATCTTGTGGTTTCGGGCTTGACAGTGCCTGCCGGCGAGGTAGATTCGCCGTCTGCGGCCGGCCGCTGGAGTGGCGCCCGGAACCGTCCGCCACATCGTCCGAACCGAGGCATGGAGGGAGTCCACCGATGGCCCGCGCGACCGGATCCGCCAGCTCGAACACCGTGGAGCATACCCGGGCCAAGGGTCCCGGGGGGATCCGCTTCGAGCGCCGCTGGACACGGCCCGGCGTCCACCCGTACGACGAGGTGGCGTGGGCGATCCGGACTGCCAGCATCGGCAACGAGAGCGGCAAGGTCGTCTTCGAGCAGACCGACGTCGAGGTCCCGGAGAGCTGGAGCCAGCTGGCCACCAACGTCGTGGTCAGCAAGTACTTCCGCGGGCACCTGGGCACACCGGGCCGGGAGCACAGCGTCCGCCAGCTGATCGGCCGTGTCGTCGACACCATCTGCGGATGGGCGGTCGCGGGCCACTACTTCGCGACCGACGAGGACCTCGAGGCGTTCCGCGCGGAGCTCACGCACCTGATCCTCCACCAGAAGATGTCGTTCAACTCGCCGGTCTGGTTCAACGTGGGGGTCGAGGAGCACCCCCAGTGCTCGGCGTGCTTCATCAACTCGGTGCAGGACTCCATGACCTCGATCATGGATCTCGCCAAGACCGAGGCGATGCTGTTCAAGTACGGCTCGGGCGCCGGTTCCAACCTCTCGCCGATCCGCTCGGCCCGGGAGAAGATGGCCGGCGGTGGGATCGCGTCCGGGCCGGTCAGCTTCATGAAGGGCTACGACGCGTTCGCGGGCGTCATCAAGTCGGGCGGAAAGACCCGGCGCGCCGCCAAGATGGTGATCCTGGACGCCGACCACCCGGACATCCTCGAGTTCATCAACTGCAAGATGCTCGAGGAGAAGAAGGCCTGGGCGCTGATCGAGGCCGGCTACGACCCATCCTTCACCGGGGAGGCGTACGGCTCGGTCTTCTTCCAGAACGCCAACCATTCCGTGCGCGTCACCGACGAGTTCATGCGCGCGGTCGAGCAGGATGGCGAGTGGACCACGCATTTCGTGACCACCGGCGAGCCGGCCGACACCTACCGGGCGCGCGACATCGTCCACCAGATCGCGGACGCGGCCTGGGTCTGCGGCGACCCCGGCATGCAGTACGACACCACCATCAACGACTGGAATCCGGTCTCGAATTCTGCACGTCAAGTGGCGACTAACCCATGCAGTGAATTTTCGTTCATAAATGACACATCCTGCAACCTAGCTTCACTAAACCTGATGAAGTTCGTGCGCGAGGACGGCGAGTTCGACGTCGAGGCGTACCAGTACGCCTGCCGGCTCACCATCACCGCGCAGGAGATCCTGGTCGACTACGCGAGCTACCCGACGCCGAAGATCGAGGAGAACTCGCACCGCTTCCGCCCGCTCGGGCTCGGATACGCGAACCTCGGCGCGCTGCTGATGAGCCGCGGCCTCGCGTACGACTCGCCGGAGGGCCAGGCGTTCGCCGCCGCGCTCACCTCGATCATGACCGCCGAGGCGTACCGGCAGTCCGCCATCATCGCCCGTGATCACGGCGGCCCCTTCGTGGAGTACGAGAAGAACCGCGAACCGTTCCTGCGGGTGATCCGCAAGCACCGCGAGGCGGCCCAGCACATCCCCGAGCAGGGCGTGCCGGCGGACGTGCATGCCGCGGCCCGCGATCGGTGGGACGAGACGCTGGCGCTCGGCGAGCAGTTCGGCTACCGGAACGCGCAGACCACGCTCCTGGCGCCCACGGGGACCATCGCGTTCATGATGGACTGCGACACCACCGGGATCGAGCCGGACATCGCGCTGGTCAAGTACAAGAAGCTGGTCGGCGAGGGCTTCCTCAAGATCGTCAACCAGACCGTGCCGGCCGCCCTCCGCAAGCTCGGCTACGACTCGCGCCAGGTCGAGGAGATCGTCCGCTACGTCAACGAGCACGAGACCATCGAGGGAGCCCCCGGCCTGAAGCCGGAGCACCTGCCGGTGTTCGACTGCGCGTTCAAGCCGGTGAACGGCCAGCGCTCGATCCACTACATGGGCCACGTCCGGATGATGGCCGCCGTCCAGCCGTTCCTCTCCGGCGCCATCAGCAAGACGGTCAACATGCCCGAGGCGGCCACGCCCGGCGACATCGAGCAGGTCTACCTGGAGGGCTGGCGGCTCGGGCTGAAGGCGATCGCGATCTACCGCGACAACTCGAAGCGCTCGCAGCCGCTCAGCACGGGCCGGAAGAAGGACGCCGATGCCGCCGTGGAGGTCGCGGCCGAGCAGGCGATCGCCGCGGCCACCGCCGAGCTGGCCGCGCGGGTCGCCGAGCTGGAGCGGTCCCTCGCGTCGGCGCAGGCCGAGGCGAAGAAGCCGCACCGCCGGCGGCTCCCGTCGGAGCGCCAGTCGGTCACCCACAAGTTCGAGATCGCCGGACACGAGGGCTACATCACGGTCGGCTGCTATCCCGACGGCCAGCCGGGCGAGATGTTCGTCCGGATGGCCAAGGAAGGCTCCACGGTCGCCGGGCTGATGGACTCCATGGCGATCTCGGTCAGCGTCGCGCTCCAGTACGGCGTGCCGCTTCGCGACCTGGTCAACAAGTTCGCCCACGTCCGCTTCGAGCCCAGCGGGTTC
>JAJYNP010000357.1 GCA_021786265.1 Chloroflexota bacterium | reverse complement strand
AGGCTCCTCGGCGGCGAGCCGAACCCCACGCTGGGGGACCTGCTCAAGGAGGGTGCCGCCGTCTGAGGACCGCCTCGGCTGGAGACCGAAGTTCCACCACTTGACGGGACACGACCTAGGGCGAACGCTGATCGAACACTATCTGCTCATCGTGCGCCTGGTCTGCATTGTCGCCGGAGCTCGGCAGCGTCAGGCATCGGGTCGGGTGAACCTGACGCCCTCGAGGCCATCTGCTCCCGCATCGAGGGCGAGGAAATCGAAGCGCCACGTCCAGGCCTTGGCGCCAGCTTGGTCGATCACCTTTGAGAAGTCGCCGGTCTCCCAGAGATAAGCCTGCTCGGCCCGAGCGCCAAGCGTTGACAGCCACCGCAGCCGAATTCGGATCACGTCGGGGATGAACAGGTTGGGCGGCGGCGGTACTTCCGTCTGGCCGTCGTCTGTCTTCACGTATTGGTCCCAGGCTGGGGCGTCCGTATTTCGCAGATCGCGAGCGTTGATCCTGAGCTCAGTCTGTTCGCCTGCCGCGAGCACCGCCCGAGGCCACCCGCTGACCACCGTCGTCTGGCGGAATTCCTGGTCGCTTCTGTACTTGACGTCCATGAAGAGCACGGCCTCAAGCGCGTGACCGGGCCCGAGGTTCTCGACTGGCACGACGATATCCAAGCCTTCCTCGCCATTGGCCGGCCTCGCCCGCGTCATTCGCAAGAACGGCAGCGACGCGAGCAGGGCTTGTCGGCGAGACTCAAGAGTCACCCCGACCGTGGCGTCCACCGCCCGGCTCGTCTCGATAGCCTCTTGTCGACTGGCGGCGGCTTCGTCTTGAGCGGCTCGAACGAGCTCGCGGTTCGCGATGACAAGTGCGCGATTGGCGAATAGCGCCTCGGCGGCGACTGCTGCTAGAGCAATCGTGGCGAGGGCGGTCACCACGGCGGAGACTCGTGGCTCGAGCGTGTCCGTGGCCGCCGTGATCGCCACCGCGGCGACAAGGCCTGCGGCGAGATAGACGGACAGGCGGACAGCGGTCTTCCGCGGGCTGCCCTCTTCACGCGCATGATCATCCCGGGTCATTCAGCCTCGCCTCCCGCTGAACCGACAGGCCACGCGGCGCCGGTGCCGTGAACAGCTGCTTCCCGGTACGCCTCGGTGAGGACCGCGAGCAGCTCGGGTGTGACCGTGCCGGCGGTGGTCCCCGACCCCATCGGCACGCCTGTGATCGCCTCGACCCGCTCGATGAAGGCGAGTGCGTGCCGCTCGAAGACGCTGCGCCAGAGCGACATCCCGCCGGTCTGCCAGATCGAGACGAGTCCGACCTGGTCGGGCTGGAGGCGCGGCAGCAAGGTGGTCTGCTGCTTGCCGCGGTACGAGTACAGCCGCACGAGCTTCTCCTGCTCGAGGTCACGGGCCCATTGCAGGAGCTGGGTCAGGAGGGGACGACGGTCTGCCGGCGCGGTCTTGACCATGTCCTCGAAGACGGCACCGCCATCCGCCAGGGCGTCCGCCGCCGCTGTCTTCGCGAGCGGTTGCAGGTCCACCTGGCGCCCAGGCTCGACTCGTTGCGGGACGAGGATCTGACGGCCGTCGACGTCATACGACGTCACCGTGATGAGATCGATGACGAGGTGCTCGCCGATGAGCTCCAGGTAGCCGACCAGGCGCACGAGCTCTGGTGGGGCGTCGTCGAGGACGAGCACGAGACGAAACGCGCCAAGTGCGAGGCTGCGATCGATCCCGGACATCAACGCGTCGGCATCGAACGAGGCGTCCTGGGTCGTCGCGCGGACCGCCTCGGCGAGAGTGGGCCAACCCTTGGCCTTGAGGTACGGTCCGACCAGGTCGCGCTCGAAGGTCTCGCGCCCCGTGCCCCGAAGGAACGCCGCATAGGAGAGCACCTGGGCAACGACCGCGCGGCGGGCCTCGCTGTTCTTCGCGAGCTTGACCTCGATGATCGCGACGCGACCGTCCGGCTCGACCGCGACGAGATCCGCATACCAGGGCCCGATGGGAACCTCGCGCCCGACGACCGTCAGGCGCGCGCCGCCGGACAGCGGCAGAAGCTCCGCCGCATCTTCGACCAACCCGTGCAGCGCGGCCTCATCTGGAAAGCCCGCCGCCACGAGCGTCTTCCAGCCACCTTCGGCCTTCTCCCAGATCGCGGTCATGAATCGGCCTGCCCCTCATCGTTCTGGTCGGGCGCGTCGGGCATGATGCGCGCGAGGTCGCGCTCGACAGGGAGCCAATATCGGTGCGCGATCAGGGCGACGTGGACGCCCATCACCCCCCGGAGTTCGCCAAGAGCGGCTCCGAACTCCCAGCTCTGGTAGTGACCCCGCCAGAAGGAATGCGGCGCACCCCCATCAATCGCGCCGAGGAACTTCCGGCATGCGGCGCGCATGGCTCGCAGGCTCTCGGGCAACGTCGAGCCCGTATCGAGCCGGCCGAGCTCTTCGGTCAGGGTTTCCCTGATCTGAAGTACGGATTGCACGCAATGTTCAGGCGCCTCCATCTCACTGGGCTCGTACAGGACGCGCCGATCCTCCAGGAAGGCGAGCACCCGCCGAGCCACGGCGGTGTCCGACTCGGATGGCTCCCATGAGACCCCAATGACCGGCGTGGAGATGCCCGTCAGACGGCGGGCAAGATCGGCGAGCCGCCTCCTGCTCACCGTGGCGCCCCACAGACCTTCAGGATCTCGTCGCCGTAATCGGTGATCACCTTGTCATGGCTACTCTCCCTAGGGCTTCCGGCCCACGTTCCGGCCGGACAGGTCCGTCGTCATGTCGGTCATCGTCTCATGCTCCCATCTGCGCGAGGTACGCGGGCTGGCCGGCGAAGAGGACGCTCGCCGGGGTGCGGCCGCGGGTGCG
>JAJYNP010000306.1 GCA_021786265.1 Chloroflexota bacterium | reverse complement strand
GGGCAGGGCCACCGGACGCAGGCGGAGCGCCGTCATCACGGCGAGCGCCTCCAGTTCCTGCCTCCGCTCGATCGCGTACAGCGCCGGGTCCGCGTAGACCGCGCTCACGTCCAGGTCGAGCAGCGCGCTCGTGGCGTTCCCCACCAGGTTGCCGAGCAGCTTGGACCACTTCATGGCGGCCGCGTCCGGATACACGGCCGCCCGCAGGCCTCCCGCGACGAACGCCCCGGCCAGCGCCGCCACGAGTTCGTCGATCTCCCCTTCCATGCGCGCGAGGCCGATGCCGCCACGGTTCAGCCATAGCGCCTCACCGCCCTGCCCGAGGCCCACCGCCGTCGTCAGTGACGCGGCGATCAGGCCGGCCCCGGGGCGCCGTCCCGCCACCAGCTCCTCCGCGCCGATCCCGTTCTGGACCGTGACCGCGGGGACCCCGGGCAGGTCCCGCAACACGTCGGTCGCGGCCTCGAGGTCGAACCGCTTCACGGCGAGGATCGCCGCATCGAGGTCCGCCGGCAGGCCGGCCGCGCCGTCCCGCCGCTCCACCTCCACCGTGCGGTGGCGCTCGCCGGGACCGACGAGCTCGAGCGTCCCCCGGCCCGGACGCTCGGGCGTGGAGCGGCCCACCAGGGTCACGGTCTGGCCGCCGTCCGCGAGACACCCGGCCAGCACGCAGCCCACCGATCCGGCCCCGATCACCCCGATCCGCATCGGCCGCCCCGGTGCCTGCGCGTCAGTCGGCAACGTGCTTGTCGTACGACGCGGCCGCCTCGGCCGTCGCGTGCACGGTCTCGAGATCGTCCCCGACGCTCGCCTGGACGGCAGCGAACACGGCGCCCTCGACGAGCGGGCCACCGCTGACCCGGACGCGTTCCGCGAGCGCGGGATCGAGCAGGCTCTCCAGCGCGAACCGCGTCGCGTGCACCGCGCCGTTGAAATCCACCACCACCACCACGCCCGCCCCCGCGTCGGCTGCCTCGATCGCCGCCGCGATGCGCCCCGGGTCCTCCCCGAGCGTCCCGTCCGCCGCGCCGCCGGCCGCGATCACGCGGACGTCCGGGGCCTGTTCGCGGGCCATCTGGAGCGCCAGCTCGACGATCCCTTCGGCGACGCGAACCGAGTGCGATGCCACGACCACGCCGACCAGCGGCGTGGTCGGTCCGCCCCCCGGGCCGTCCGTCGCGCCCTCCCCTGTTGCGCTCACGGGCGGGTGACGAGGATGGCCAGGAGCGTCACGCCGTACACGATCGTGGCCAGCCAGACCACCACGAGCACGCGCGTCACGATCCGTTCGGCGCGGGCGCTCAGTCCGAAATCGAAGATCACCGCCCGGAGCCCGAGCAGGCCATGCCAGCTGACCACCACGAGGAACAGCGTCTCCAGGGGCAGGATGATCGGGTTGGTGATGTAGGCGATCACCTGCTGGTAGTCGCGCAGCCCACCCTGGACCACGAAGTGGTTCGCGATCATGTGCAGCGTGAGCAGCACCAGCACCAGCGCCCCGGTGATCGCCTGCCACGCCCACCCCACGCCGGGCAGCGTGTCGCGCTCCTCGGGCGCCCAGCGCTCGGGAAGCTCGCGCGCGCCTCCCGGCGCCGCGCGCAACTCGTCGGTCGGGCCCGTCATCGCCTCAACCCCCATGGCTGATGAACATCAGCGTGCCGATCAGCAGCACGATGGCCCCGATCGTGCCGAACGCGCCCAGCAGCGCCTTCTGGCGGCTCACCACCAGCCCGAACCCGACCAGGGAGACGCGGACCCCGTTCAATCCATGGATCAGCAGGCCCGCCAGGAGCACCACGTCGAGAACCAGGAACACCGGGTTCAGGAACCAGTTCTTCAGGAGGGAATCCCAGGCACCCGGGCCGATCGCCAGCTGCGAGAGCACGAGCAGGTGCAGGTACAGGTAGAACAGGACGCCCAGGCCGGTGACCCGGTTGAGGATGAACGCCCAGCCGCCCAGCCGGCGGCCGCGGACGTCCACCCAGCCGGTGACCCCCCGGCGGCGGGCGCGGGACGGCGCCGTCGCGTCCGGCAGCGCAGTCGGCCCGGTGGGCGCGGTTCGGTCGGTCATCGTCCGGCCCCCACTGGCTGTGCGAGCAGTGCCCTCCAGCGGCGCCCGATCAGGGAGCGGCGCAGCTGCATGATGTGACCCGCCGGATCCACGTTCGACGGGCACGCCTCGCTGCACTCGAACGCCACGTGGCAGCGCCAGGCGCCGTGGGGGTCATCCGCAAGGCCGAGCACGAAGGGCACGTCACCGCCCCGCGGCTCCTCCCGCACCCGGTCGGCCGCGGCGAGCGCGGCGGGCCCCAGGTACTCCGGGTCGGTGGCGGCAATCGGGCAGGCCGAGATGCAGATCCCGCACTCGATGCAGTCCTCGTAGCGGAGGGGCTGCGGAATGCCCGACGCCGTGTGGGCCCCGGACACCAGCTCGCTCTCCCGGACCAGGGGACGCTCCACCGCGTTGAGCCGCGCGTAGAACGGCCCCATGTCCACTACCAGGTCGCTGACCAGGGGGGCGTTGTCCAGCGGATCGACCGTCACCTCGCCGGTGCCGAGCTCGCGCACGTTGGTCACGCACGCGAGGACCTCCCGGCCGTTCACCTTCATGCCGCACGTCCCGCAGGAGGCGTGGAAGCACGAGTGCCGGAGGGTGAGGGTCGGGTCCTGCGTGCGGCGGATGGCGGTCAGGGCATCCAGCACCGTCGAGCGCGGCCCCGGCTCGAACTCGAAGCTGTCGTGGTGGGACGCCGCATCGCCCTGCTTGAAGCGGTGCACGCGGAACGTGACGGTGTCGCTCATCGGTTCATGCCGCGTAGTAGGCCGTGTGCGGCAGCAGGACGGTGTCGCGCGTCCGGCAGGGCAC
>JAJYNP010000043.1 GCA_021786265.1 Chloroflexota bacterium | reverse complement strand
GGACCAGGAGACCCACGGGCGGGGGATTGCCTGGCCCGAGCTCCACTTCGCGGCGATCACCGATCCCGGCCGGAGCATGGATTCCATCCCCCACTACAACGAGTTCCGCGAGGTGTTCCTGAACCCGACCGACATCGGCGGCCGGTACAGCGCGCTGACCTACGTGGGCTGCGTGCCCGCGGCGCTCCTGGGGATCGACCTGGGGCGGATGCTCGAGCAGGGCGTCCGCATGGCGCAGCGCTGCCGGGACGAGGGCGCCGAGAACCCGGGCCTGGCCCTCGGCGTGACGCTCGGCGCCCTGGCGAAGGCCGGGCGCGACAAGCTGACCTTCCTCGCCGACCCGGCCGTCGCCCCGTTCGGCGCATGGGCCGAGCAGCTGATCGCGGAGAGCACCGGGAAGCACGGCGTGGGCATCGTGCCCGTCGACCGCGAGCCGGTCGGGTCCGCCGCGGTCTACGGCCCCGACCGCGTCTTCGTGCGGCTGCTCCTGGCGGGCAGCACCGGCTGGCGCGAGGCCAGCGACGGGCTGGTCCACGAGCTGGTCGCCGCTGGACACCCTGTCCTCGAGATCGAGGTCGACCCCGACCTGGGGCTCGGCGGCGAGTTCTTCCGCTGGGAGTTCGCCACCGCCGTCGCCGGCGCCGTGCTCGGCATCGACCCGTTCGACGAACCGAACGTGACCGAGTCGAAGGAGAACACGAAGCGCGTGCTCGCCGGGTACCACGAGCACGGGCACCTGCCCGCGCTCGATCCGCTGGCAAGCGAGGGTCCGCTGACGCTCGTCGGCGACGCCGCGCTCCGCCTGGCCGAGGGCAACGGCACGGTGGAGGGAGAGCTGCGGCGGCACCTGGCCCGTGTGCGGCCGTCGGGCTACCTGGCGATCCAGGCGTACATGGCACCCAGCCCGGAGCGCACCGAGGCACTGGAGGCGATCCGTGCGCTGCTCCGCGATCGGACGCACCGCGCGACCACGCTGGGCTACGGCCCCCGCTTCCTGCACTCGACCGGGCAGCTCCACAAGGGCGGGGCGCCCATCGGGTGGTTCCTGCAGGTGGTCGCCGGCCACCCGCGCGACCTTCCCATCCCGGGCACCGACCACACCTTCGGCACCCTGATCGACGCGCAGGCCATCGGCGACTTCCAGGCGCTGGAGGCCCACGACCTGCCGGTGCTGCGGGTCGACTGCTCGGCCGACCCGGCGACGGGGCTCGCCGCCCTGCGCGACGCCCTGGAACGGGCACTCTCGTGACGCCCGGCGCGCAGAGGGCCGCGTGACATGGCGCGCCGCGCGGCGACCGTGACGCGCACGGGCACGGCGCGCCCGCAGGCCAACCCGCTCCGCGCCGGCCTGCGGCTCGAGAAGGTGCCGGAGCCCGCCTGCATCGTGGTCTTCGGCGCCACCGGCGACCTGACGCACCGCAAGATCCTCCCCGCGCTGTACAACCTGCGGCGCGTGGGGCTCCTGCCGCCCGAGACCACCATCGTCGGGTTCGCGCGCCGCCCCTACACGGACGAGCAGTTCCGCGTCGACCTCAAGGAGGCCGTGTCGCAGCACTCGCGGGTGCCGCTCCAGGACGCGATCTGGGACGATTTCGCGGCCGGGATCTTCTACCAGCAGGGCGAGTTCCACGAGCCCGAGGCATACAGGCGGCTCAGCCAGCGCCTCGACGAGCTCTCCGCCTCGCGCGGCACCCGCGACAACCGCCTGTTCTACCTGGCCACCCCGCCCAGCCTCGGGCCCACCATCATCGAGCAGCTGGGCCACGCGTCGCTGGATGTCGAGGGCCGCACGCACGGCTGGTCGCGGATCGTGATCGAGAAGCCGTTCGGCCAGGACCTCGACTCCGCCCGCCAGCTGAACCGGGACGTCCAGCGCGTGTTCCGCGAGTCGCAGGTCTACCGCATCGACCACTACCTGGGCAAGGAGACGGTGCGGAACCTGCTGGTCTTCCGGTTCGGCAACGGGATCTTCGAGCCGATCTGGAACCGCCGGTACGTGGACCACGTGCAGATCACGGTGGCCGAATCGCTCGGCGTGGAGGGGCGCGGCCCGTTCTACGAGGAGGCCGGCGCGACGCGCGACATCCTCCAGAACCACATGATGCAGCTGCTCAGCCTGGTCGCGATGGAGCCGCCGATCGCGTTCGACGCCGACGACCTGCGCAACGAGAAGCTCCGGGTGCTGCGTGCCATCGACGCCGACTGGACGGAGGAGCGCATCACGCGTGACGTGGTGCGCGGCCAGTACGGGCCGGGGTGGGTCGGCGGCAAGCCGGTCCCCGGCTACCGGGAGGAGCCCAAGGTCGCGAAGGACTCCACCCGCGAGACGTTCGTGGCGCTCAAGCTCCATGTCCAGAACTGGCGCTGGGCCGACGTGCCGTTCTACCTGCGGACGGGCAAGCGGCTCGCGAAGCCGGCCACCGAGATCTCGGTGCAGTTCAAGCAGCCGCCGCTCGCGTTGTTCAAGGGGCTTCGCGCGGATCCCGAGCCGAACCTGCTGGCGCTTCGAATCCAGCCCGACGAGGGAATACTGCTGCGCTTCGTCGCGAAGGTTCCCGGCCTCGGGCTGGACGTCCGCAGCGTGAACATGGACTTCACCTACGGGTCGTCGTTCGTGAGCGACGCGCCGGAGGCGTACGAGACGCTGCTGCTCGACGCGATGCTCGGCGACGCCTCGCTCTTCACGCGCGCCGACGAGGTGGAGGCCGCCTGGGCCGTGGTCACGCCGATCGACCGGGCGTGGATGGCCTGGGACCAGGGCGGCCAGCGGCCGGCGTTCCCGAACTACGCCGCGGGATCCTGGGGCCCCGAGGAGGCGGACCGGCTGATCGAACGGGACGGCCGACGGTGGCGGAGGCTCTGATCGAT
>JAJYNP010000016.1 GCA_021786265.1 Chloroflexota bacterium | reverse complement strand
GGCGGGTTCATGCGCCGTGGGCGCTGGCGATCGAGGCGCGCCTGCGCCATGCCCTCGGCGTCGATGTGCGGGCGCTCTGGTCGGACGACGGGATCGTGCTGCGGATCCCGGCGACCGAGGGCCCCGCGGTGGGGCGGGAGCCCGACGACTGGCCCGGAGACGCCGGTCCGGCCGGGCTCCACGGTGCGATCTTCGGGTCCCCCGACCAGATCGAAGAGGCCGTGGTGGGCGCACTCGGGTCCTCGGCGCTCTTCGCATCGCACTTCCGTGAGAACGCAGCCCGCGCGCTGTTGCTGCCCCGGGTTCGGGCAGGGCGCCGGCGGCCGCTCTGGCAGATGCGCCAGCGCGCTGCCCAGCTGCTGGAGGTCGCCTCGAAGCACGGGTCGTTCCCGATCATCCTCGAGACGTTCCGCGAGTGCCTCCGCGACGTCTTCGACCTTCCTGCGCTGCGCGGGATCCTCGCCGACGTCGAGCGGCGCGGCATCGAGGTGCGGCATGTCGAGACGTCCCGTGCATCGCCCTTCGCGAGCTCGCTGCTCTTCGACTACGTGGCCGCGTACATGTACGAGGGTGACGCGCCGCTGGTCGACCGGCGGGCCCAGGCGCTGGCGCTCGACCGGGACCTCCTGCGCGACCTGCTGGGCGCCGAGGAGCTGCGTGAGCTGCTCGACCGCGACGCGCTCGCCGAGCTGGAGCTGGAGCTGCAGGCGCTCGCAGGTGAGCGGCGGCCGATCTCGCCCGACCAGGTGCACGACCTGCTCCGCCGGCTCGGCGACCTGGCCGTCCCCGAGGTGGCGGCCAGGATCGCGGACAGGGATGCCGTGGAGCGTCCCGCGAGCGCGGCCGCGTGGCTGGGGGTCCTGGAGGCCGAGCACCGGGCGGTGCAGGTCCGGGTCGGCGGCGAAGCGCGCTGGATCGCCGTCGAGGACGCCGGGCGCTACCGTGATGCTCTCGGCGTGGCGCTCCCGCCGGGCATCCCCGCCGCCTGCCTGGTGGGGGGACCCGGGGCGCTCGAGGCCCTGCTCCGCCGATGGGCGCGCTCGCACGGCCCGTTCACCCCCGTCCAGCCCGCCGAGCGCTGGGCGATTCCCGCACTCGCGGTGGAGCGGACGCTCGAGGGGTTGCTGGAGCGTGGCGCCATCCTGCGCGGCGAGTTCCGGCCCGGTGGCTGGGAACGCGAGTGGTGCGACGCCGAGGTGCTGCGGGCGCTGCGCCGGCGCTCGCTGGCGCGCCTGCGCCGCGAGATCGAACCGGTGGAGGCGGCCGCCCTCGCGCGGTTCCTGCCGGCCTGGCACGGAATCGGCCGGGACGGCACCGGCGGCATCGATCGGCTCGTGGAGGTGGTGGCCCAGCTCGAGGGGCTGGCGCTCCCGGCCAGCGTCCTGGAGCGGGAGGTCCTCGCGTCCCGCGTGCCCGGGTACGCGCCGAGGCTGCTCGACGAGCTGGGAGCGGCCGGCGAGGTCGCGTGGGTCGGGCACGGACGCCTCGGTCCGGACGACGGACGGATCGCCCTGTACCGGCCGGAGCGGCTGGCGCTGCTGCTGGACCCGATCGCCGCCGGTGGCCCGGACGCGGCGACCGGGGACGCCGCCACGCTGGGGCCGGCATGGCTGCGCGACGCGCTGGTGGTCCATCTGGAGGCGCACGGCGCGTCGTTCTACCGCGACCTGCTGGTCGCCGCGCATGACGCCGCCCGCGCGCGGGGCGAGCCCGTGCCCTCGGAGCGGGTCACGCTGGACGCACTCTGGGATCTCGCCTGGGCCGGCGTGCTCACCAACGACACGTTCGCGCCGCTGCGAGCGCTCCGCTGGCGCCGTCCGGCCGGGGGAGGCGGGCCGCGCCGGGGCGTCCGGCTCGTGCCACCGGAGGCGGCCGGGCGCTGGTCGCTGGTCCGCGAGGGCCATGCGCCGCCGGACCCCACCGGTGGCACGATCTCGACCACGGCGCGCCTCCATGCGCGGGCGCTCGTTCTGCTGGAGCGACAGGGTGTCGTCACGCGCGACGGCGTGCTGGCCGAGGCCGTGCCCGGTGGGTTCGCGGCGGTGTACCCCATCCTGCGCGAACTGGAGGAGCGGGGTCGGGTGCGTCGCGGGTACTTCGTCGAGCGGCTCGGCGGCGCGCAGTTCGCCCTGCCGGGGGCGGTCGAGCGACTCCGGGCCGCCCGTCGGCCACCCGGCGCGGACCCCGACGAGGCCGCTGTACTGGTGCTCGCGGCCGTCGATCCCGCCCAGCCGTACGGGTCCGTCCTGCCGTGGCCGCAGCGCCCCGGCGAGGGCCACCGCGCCGTGGCCCGGGTGGCGGGTGCCCACGTCGTGCTGGTGGACGGCGAGCCGGCGGCGTTCCTGGAGCGCGGCGCGCGCTCCCTGCGCACCCTGCCGGCGTTCGAGCGGCCAGGCGCGGCCGAGGCCGCGCTGCGTGGCCTCGCAGGCCTGGTATCCGACGGACGGCTCCGCGCGCTGCAGCTGCACCGCATCGACGGCGAGGATTCCGCATCGTCTCCGTACGGCGCGGTGCTCGCGGCCGCCGGGTTCCGGCGAACCTATCGGGGCTGGCAGATCGCCGCCGCGCCGGCCGGCGCGGGCTGACGGGACGCCGATGCCGGAGTACCTCCGCCGGACGGCGGAGGTACTCCGGGCCGTGCTGGCGGGACGGGAAGTGCGGGCTGCGCGCGGCCGCCCGGGCGGGCCTCGTCTCGGGCTGCTGGTCGGCCGGACCGTCGAGCGAGTCGAGGCACGCGGCAAGCACCTCCTGATCGAGACGAGTGGCGGGCTGACGCTGCACACGCACCTGGGCATGCACGGGTCGTGGCACCGGTACCGCGAAGGGGAACCGTGGCGCCGGAGCCCGCGCGACGCCGTCGCGGTGCTCGAGGCGCCGGGGGCGGTGGCGGTCTGCTTCGCGGCTCCGACCGTGGAGCTGGTGGAGACCCGGGCGCTCGCGATCCACCCGGTCCTGTCGCGGCTCGGGCCCGACCTCCTGGACCCCGCACCCAACCTGGAGGAGGCACTGCGGCGGCTGCGGGCACCGCACCGCGCGGCCGTGGCGGTGGGGGACGCGCTGCTCGACCAGCTGGCCCAGGCCGGGATCGGGAACGTGTACCGGAGCGAGATCTGCTTCGTCGAGCGGGTCGACCCGTTTGCGCCAGTGGGATCCCTCGGCGACGGCACCCTGCGCCGCCTCCTCGAGACGGGGCGTCGCCTGCTGGCGGCGAACGCCGACGGGCCGTTCCGCACGACGATCGGCGGCGGGCCAGGCGGCGCGATCTCCTCGCTCGGCGCGCGTCCCCGCGGCGAGCGACTCTGGGTCTACGGGCGCGCCGGCCGGCCGTGCCGGCGGTGTGGCACGCGCATCCGGAGCCGCGTGACGGCCGCGCTGGCGCGGCGCGTGTACTGGTGCCCGGCGTGCCAGGCGCCCGGATCCCGGCCGGACGGCTCAGGTGAGGCCGAAGAAGGCCCGCAGCCTGGCGCCGATCCCCCGGCGGGCCTGCTCGCGGGCCGCCTCGGGGTCGCGCCGGAACCCCTCCCACAACTTCACCGCACGCGCCCTCGCCGCCCGGGCGGCAGCGGGCAGCTCGCGACGGTTCGCCCACCAGAGCGGGTCCGTGTGCCGCCACAGCCAGGGGACCGCGGCCCAGAAGATCAACACGTAGTCGAGCCGGAGCGGCCGGGGGAAGTTGAGCGCGGTATCGATCTGTACCAGCGTCTCGGGCCAGGTGGCGAGGGCAAGCAGCACCGCGAGCGCCCCGACTGCGAGACCCCAGGCTCGCGCCCGCGGCGGGAGGAACACGAACAGCACGGCGGGGAACCACTTCATGCTCGCGGCAAGCGCCCAGAGGGCGCCGCCGACCCGCGGCCCGCTGAACTGCGCCAGCCACACGGCGAGCGTCAGCAGCAGGGTGACGTTCCCGGTGTCGAACGTCGCCGCCAGCGGCAGCAGCAGTACGACGATCGCAACGGCCGTCGCCAGCGGGCGCCGCCGGTAGGCCCACTCGGCCGACCAGAGGAACAGCAGGACGTTGGCGCCGCGCCAGACCACCCAGGCCACGTTCCAGGGGAGCAGGGCCCACGGCAGGAACAGCGGCAGCATCCACGGTGCGTACACGTAGGGCAGGAAGACGCCGCCCGGGTGGTACGGATCGCCGCCCCCCAGCCAGATCCGGACCCCGGCCCAGTACGCGCGCGCGTCGGCGCCCGCCGCCTCTCCGCGCGCCACGAGGAACGTGACCAGCAGCCCGCCGGCGATGCCGAGCAGCAGGGTCGCCAGCAGTCGCCGGCGGTCGCGCAGCCGTGACAGCTCCCGCCGGAAGGCGCGTCCGTACACGCCGGCTCGACGGCGGGTCGGCCGGACCAGCCGCCCGACGAGAGGGTGCTCCGTGGTCACGCTCACGATCACGTCCAGTGGCCCGCCGACTCCCGAACCGGCTGCCGGGCCTCGGCGATGGTAACGCGAGCTTCGCCCTGTCGCTCCCGTAGACTGCGCCGATGCAGATTGCCACCGTTCCCGGCGCGCACCTCGCCCGGCTGCGGGCGCAGGTGGCCGCGTCGCTTCCCGAGTATCTCGCCGATCTCGCCACGCTGGTCGGCATCGACTGCGGTTCGTACACCAAGGATGGCGTGGACCTCGCCGGCCGGTGGACCGCGAGGGTGCTGCGCGACCTCGGCGCCAGCGTGCAGGTCCTCCCCAACCAGGAGCTGGGCGATACCGTGGTCGCCACGCTGCATGGGGCCGGGACCGCACGAGTGCTCATGATCGGCCACCTGGACACGGTGTTCGAGCCGGGCACTGCCCGGGAGCGGCCGTTCCGGATCGTGGCCGGCCGCGCCTACGGCCCCGGCGTCTGCGACATGAAGTCGGGGCTCCTGGCCGGGCTCTACGCGCTCCGCGCGCTGCGGGCGACCCTCATCGAGGGCACCCTGACGAACGCGAGCGGCGAGATCGGCGGACAGGAGGACGACCGGACGGGTGGGCCCGGGAACGGCCGCCTCCCATGGCTTCCGTTCGCCCGGGTCACCTTCGTCGCGAACCCCGACGAGGAGATCGGGTCGCCCGCCAGCACCCCCGTGATCCGGGCGCTGGCCGCCGATCACGACATCGCCCTGATCCTCGAATGCGCGCGCGCCAACGGCGACATCGTGAGCGCCCGCAAGGGCAACCAGTCGCTGGCCCTGCTCGTGCACGGGCGAGCGGCTCACGCCGGGGTCGAGCCGGAAAAGGGGAGGAGCGCGATCCTCGAGGCGGCGCACAAGACGATCGCGCTGCACGCCCTGAACGGCCGCTGGCCGGGCGTGACCTGCAACGTGGGGGTGGCTCGCGGCGGCACGCGTCCGAACGTCGTCGCGGACGAGGCCGTGCTGGAGGTGGACCTGCGCTCGCCCTCCCGCGCGGACCTCGAGGCCGCGGAAACGGCGGTCCGCGAGATCGCGTCCCGGTCGACCGTCCCGGACGTCACCTGCGAGGTCGAGGAACGTGGCCGCCACTGGCCCATGGAACGGCTCCCCGCCGCAGGCGCGCTCGTGGACGCCGCCGTGGAGGTCGCGGCGGGGCTGGGGTTCGAGCTGCACGACGCGACGACCGGGGGTGCGTCGGACGCCAACACCACCGCGGGCGCCGGCGTCCCGTCACTCGACGGCCTCGGCCCCGTGGGCGGCCTGGATCACTCGCCGGACGAATACGTCGAGGTCGACACGATCGTCCCGCGCGTGACGCTGCTCGCCGCACTCCTGCTCGCCATCGGGGACGGCGCGGCCGCCGGTCAGCGGAGGAACGACCTCCCGCAGCCGTCGCAGACGGTGTAGAGCGCGCGCCGTTCCCGCGCATAGCCCGCGGCGTGCAATCGCCCGGCACCACCGTCGGCCGGGCATGCCCACACCCACCAGAGCTCGTCGCGTGCGGGTGCCGGGAATGGGGTGAGCTCGCCGCCGGCGCGCTCCCGGAGCCCCTCGAACGTCGTATACGCGCGTTCGACGGCGGCCGCGCGCTCCGGCTCGGTCTCTCGCGAGTACGGGTAGTTCTGCCCGATGTTCGAGCTCACGCGATCAGTTCCCTCCGGGCTCCGCGGGCGCGATTGCAGGTGGGCCGACGAGACTGGATGGCCAGCCGCGGAGGTTGTGAGCGCGGCGCGACCGGCCGACCGAGAGTATAGCGAGGCACCGCCGGGGGCCGGCCGTTCACCACGCTCCCGGCTGTCCCTCCGAGCGTGGATCGGCGGTGGCGGCGAAGGAGGTCGGGAGGCCGGCGCCGGGGTCCCGCACTATCTCGATGGCGTGCTCGTGTCCGAAGGCGCTCGAGAACGGGGCGGTCCAGGCCACCGAGTGGCCCATCCCGGCCAGGACCTCGCCAACATCGGGCAGCATGCCTCCCTCGAGCCGCGTGAGCGCCGGTGGCCGGTAATGCTGCTCGGCATCCGCCGCGAACCTCGGCGCCGCCACCGCGTCGGCGATGGTCCGTCCCCCGTCCACCACGGCCGAGACGAACTGCGCGAAGACCTGCGGCTGGATCTCGCCGCCCATCGATCCGTGCACGATCCACGGGCGGCCGCCCCGGAAGAGCATGCCGGGCGTCAGCGTGTGCATGGTCCGTTTGCGCGGCGCGAGCGCGTTCGCGTGCCCCGGTTCCAGCGAGAAGAACGCGCCACGGTTCTGGTACGCGATGCCGGTGGCCGGGTCCACCAGGCCGGACCCGAAGCCGGCGTAGTTCGACTCGATGAGGCTCACGACACCACCCGCCGAGTCGGTGGCCGCGAGGTAGATCGTTCCGCCACCGCGGGGCGTCGCGAGCCGGCGCGGCGGGGTCGCGTGGCTGGGATCGATCCGGCTCGCCAGCTCTGCGGCGTGGCCCGGATCGAGCAGGATCCCAAGGGCCGCCTCGGGCATCGCCTCGGGATCCGTCAGGTACGCGTCGCGATCGGCAATCGCCAGGCGCGCGGCCTCGAGCGTGAGGTGCACCCAGCGCGAGTCGGTGACACCGTGGGGGCCGAACGCGGACGGCATGGGCGGATCGAACGTCGCCAGGACCTGGAGGAGCTCGAGCGCCACGGCACCGGAGCTGTTCGGCGGGTGGGAGGTGGCCTCCACGCCCCGGTAGGTCACGCGGATGGGGTCGCCCCAGCTGGAGGCGTGCGAGGCAAGGTCCGCCGTCCGCAGCGGCGACCCGGCACGCTCCAGGTAGCCGGCCGCCTGTCGCGCGAGGTCGCCCTCGTACGCCTCGTCCGGACCCTCGGCCGCGAGCCGGCGCAGCGTCCTCGCGAGCGCAGGCACGGACACCCGCTCCCCGACATGCCACGGGTGTCCGAGGGGCCGGAAGACCCGGGCCCAGTCCGAGTCGGTGCCGAACACGCCGGCCGCGCGCTCGATCGTGGCGCACCAGGTGGGGCTGGCCGCGAAGCCGTCCGCGAGGTCGATCGCCGGGGCGAGCAGATCGGGCCAGGGGAGCCGGCCGTGCCGCCGGTGCGCGTCGCCCCAGGACCGGATCGCGCCTGGGACGGTGACGGTCCAGGGCCCGCGCTCCGGCATCGCCCCGAGACCCGCGGCACGCGCGGCGTTGATCGTGGCGGCCGCGGCCGACCGGCCGCTCCCGTTCAGGGCCTCCAGCCCCCGTTCCGGCGTCCAGATCAGCCAGAACGCGTCGCCGCCGAGCCCGCACATGTAGCTGTTGACCACCGAGAGCGCCGCGTTGGTGGCGATTGCGGCATCGACGGCGCTGCCACCCGCGCGGAGGATGCCGAGCCCCGCCTCGGTCGCGAGCGCGTGGGGCGAGGCGACCGCACCATGGGTGCCGCGGACGGTGATGGCCGGGACCAGGGTGGCCGCGCCGGTGGTCGAGGAGCTCGGAGCCGTCATCGGCCGATTGTCGGCGATTCGCGGTCGGGCGTCGCGCGCCGGCCCCGGAGGCCCCGGAGTCCGCCGACCCGGGAGGTCCCGGCCGATCGTTCCCGATTACAATCGCCGGAACGTCCACCAGCACGGGAGTCCGCATGTTCGCCACGCTCGTCGGAGCCTACCCACGAACTCCGCTGCCCGGCCAGCCCTTCCGCGTGCGCGCCGCGCACGCCCGGCTCGAGCGCGGGGAGATCGACGATGCCGCGTTCCGGGCGGCACAGGACGAGCTGGTCCGCGAGGTGATGGCCGAGCAGATCGACGCGGGCCTCGAGCTGCTGACGGATGGCCAGGTCCGCTGGGACGACCAGCAGACGGCCGTGGCGCGCGGGCTGCGCGGATTCGAGATCACGGGCCTCCTGCGGTACTTCGACACCAACACGTACTACCGGCAGCCACGTGCCCTGGAGGCGCCCCGGTGGGAATCGCCCATCACTGTCGACGACTGGCGCTTCGCGCGCGACGCCACCGCGTCCCTGGCGCAGGAGCGGGGCATTGCGGCGCCGCCGGTCAAGCAGTGCCTGGTGGGGCCGTACACGCTGGCCCGCCTGTCCGACCCGGGCGAGATCGGCCGGGAGCGACTCGCGCTGGCACTCGCCGAGGCCCTGAACCAGGAGCTGCACGTCCTTCGGGCCTCCGGCGTGCCCGTGATCCAGCTCGACGAGAACGCGCTGACCCTGATCGGGCCCGACGACGCGGCCGAGCGGGCGCTGGCCGGCGAGGCGCTCCGGCGGGTCACGCGCGGCCTCGAGGAGACCCACCTCTGCCTGTCGATCACGATGGGGGACGCGGTGGGTGCCGGTGCCGACCTGCTCTTCGGGCTGCCGTTCCGGAGTTACCTCTTCGACCTGATCGCGGGTCCCGACAACTGGGAGCTGATCGCGCGGGCGCCCCGTGAGCGGGGCATGGTCTGCGGCGTCGCGAACGCCCGGAACACCCGCCCGGACGACGAGCCGGTGATGATCTGGGCCGCGCACTATGCCGCGTCCACCGGCGGGCGGGGCCTGGACCGCGTCGCCCTGGCGCCTTCGACCAGCCTCGAGTACCTGCCGCGCGACCGCGCGAAGGCCAAGATCGAGGCGCTGGCGGAGGCCGCCAGGAAGGCCGCCATCACCGATCCCGAGGAGCTCGCGAAGGTCATCGACCCGCGGGCCGTGGATGCGCGGAGCGCCGCGCTCGGGTTCTACGAGCCGCCGTCCCAGCGACCGGGGGCTGCCGCACGGGGAGGCCGGTCATGAGCAACGGGCTGTGGACCACGTCGGTCGGATCGTTCCCCAAGCCGCCGGAGCTGGTCAGGGCGCGCGCCGAGCACGCGGCCGGTCGACTGGGCGACGACGAGCTGCACGCGCTGGAGCGCCGCGCGACGGAGGACTGGATCCGGTTCCAGGAGGAGCTGGGGGTCGACATCCTGGTCGACGGCGAGATGTACCGCGGCGACATGGCGACGTACTTCGCCGAGGAGATGGCCGGTTTCGAGATCGGCGGCCTGGTGCGAAGCTACGGCAACCGCTACTACCACAAGCCCATCGCGGTGGGCCAGGTGCGGCGCACGCATCCCATCACCGTCGACGCCTGGGAGTACGCGCAGTCGCTCACGGCGCGGCCCGTCAAGGGGATGCTCACCGGCCCGTACACCATCGCGGACTGGAGCTTCGACGAGCACTACGGCTCGCGGCGAGAGTTCGTACTGGACCTGGCGCGGGCGATCCACGAGGAGGCGGTGGACCTGGCGGCCGCCGGGGCGCGCTTCATCCAGGTCGACGAACCCGCGGCGTCGGCGCGCATGGATGAGCTGCCCCTGGTGGCGGAGGCGATGGCGATCGTCACGGACGGGCTCGACGCGCACGCGATCACGCACATCTGCTACGGCGACTTCATGCACGCCTACCCGACCATGCTCGACATCCCGGTCGACCAGGTCGACCTCGAGATGGCGAACTCGGGCTACCACCTGCTCGAGCGCTTCCGGGAGGTTCCCTTCACCAAGGCGATCGGGCTCGGCGTGGTCGACGTCCACAGCCACCGCATCGAGTCGGTCGACGAGGCGGCCGACGGGATCCGGCGCGCGCTCGAGGTCCTCCCTCCGGAGCGGATCTTCGTCGACCCCGACTGCGGGCTCAAGACCCGCACGGTCGAGGAGGCGAAGGAGAAGATGCGCGTGGTCGTCGAGGCGGTGCGGCGCGTTCGTGCCGAGCGGGGTATCGGCGACGAGCTTCCGGAGCCCGGACCGACGCCGGGCCGCTCGCTCGGGGCCCCGCGGCCCGCGGGCGCCTGACCGCCGCCAGCCGGCGGGAGATGGGCGATCCGGGCGGGCCGGCGGTTTCCCGACCTGCCGGCTCGTGAGCCGACCACGATGGAGCTGATCCAGCGCGCCACCGGTCCGCTCGGAACCAACGTGTACCTGCTCGGCGACCCGGCCACCCTGGAGGCCCTGGCGATCGACACCGCGATCCCGTCGGCGGCGTGGATCGGGGAGCGGCTGGCGGAGCGGGGGTGGACGCTCAGGCTCATCGTCAGCACGCACCGCCACTGGGACCACGTCGGCGACAACGCGGCGGTACAGGCGGCGACCGGGGCACCGATCGCGTGCCACCCGCTCGACCGGCACGGGCTCGAGGATCCGCAGCCGCTCTTCGCGCCGTTTCCCATCCCGCCGTCGGTGCCGGCGATCGAGCTGGCCGAGGGCGGTCTGATCCGGTTCGGGTCGATCCGGCTCCAGGTGCTGCACACGCCGGGCCACACGGAGGGCTCGGTGTGTTTGCTGGCGCCCGATGACGGCCTGCTCTTCACCGGCGATACGCTGTTCGCCGGTGGCTGGGGTCGAACCGACCTGCCAGGGGGCTCGACCGACGCGATGGTCGCCTCGCTCGGCCGTCTCGCGCTGCTGGACGATCCGCTGCGGGCGCTGCCAGGCCACGGGGCGGCGACGACGATCGGCCGGGAGCGGCCGCTGCTCGAGCTGATCGTCCGAGAAGGCCGGCTGCCAGCCTGAGGACCCACCGGCCACCCCTCTCCCCGATCCGCACGCTCGGGGAGAGCCGGCACGGGCGTTCCGGGCGCGTTTGACGCGGTGCGGGAGCGCGCGTACGCTCCCGGCCCTGATCTCCTGCCAGTCGTCCTGGAGGCCACGTGGATCGTCTCCCGCAGGATCCAGGCCGGTGGTCCCCTGCGCTGGAGCCGCCGGCTTCGATCACCGTCCCCGCGCTCGTCGCGGCGCGCGCGCTGGATGCCGAGCTGGCCGCCCTCCTCTGGATCACGGTCGAGGCCAACCTGCCGTTGATCGTGGCCGGCACCGGACGGCCCGCGTTCGCCCGGGCCGTCCTCGACGCGTTCCTGGACCTCGTCCCGCCCGCGACCAGGCGCCTGGAGTTGCAGGGAGACCGGGAGACGTTCGACTGGCTGGCAGACGCGGCGGCCCTCGGCTGGGAGCCTGCGGGCAGCGAGCCCGCGGGCGCGGGCGCGAACGCGGTCGCCGGCGGACCCGGACGGGGTCCTGGCCTTGCGCCTCCCCCGCGCAGGCCCGCACCGCCCGAGACCACGTTCCTGGTGGCCGGCGATCTCGGCGCGGAGACGCCCGCCGGGATCTCGGGAATGCGGGCGCGCGTCCTGATCCGGGCACTGCAGCGCGGGTACGGGCTGGCAGCGACCGTGCACGCCGCGTCGCTGGAGCAGGTGCTCGCCGTCCTCGGCGCCCCGCCGGCGTCCGTGGGCGCCGATGAGCTCCGGCGCCTGGGCGTGGTCCTCGTCCTGGGCCGGGCGCGCGCCGCCCCGGGCGCGGGAGAAGGCGGCCGCGCCCGGGCAGATCCCGGTGCAGCGGCGGGCGGCGCGCCCGAAGGATCCAGCACGGACATCGGCGCGCCGGATCCCGCAGCCTTCCGCGTCGTCGCCTGTCACTACGTGCGGCCGGTCGAACGCGACGTGGCAGGGCACCTGCAGCGCCGACCGCCCGCGATCCTCGCCACCTGGGACCGCGAGCACGACGAGCTCGAGCACTTCGAGTGGGGGATCACCGCGGAGCTCGCGATGCGCGTCGGGATGTCGAGGGATGAATTCGAGCACGAGCACGTCGCACGGTCGCGCCTGGTGGCCGGCCTGGTGGCGTCCGGGCGCACCTCGCCCGAGGCGCTCGGCGCACTGCTGTCGCGGCGGCCCCGACCCCGGACGGGGGGTGACGCGTGAGCCGCACCCCGGGGGCGCAGGATCCTCGCGCAGGCGATCCTCGCGCAGCCGACCGGCGCGCAGTCGACCCGCGGGCAGTCGACCCGCGGGCGGTCGTTCAGGGCGCCACCGGCCCTCGCACCGGGAGGCGGCACTCCGCCGTCGGTCCGCGACCGGCGACCCTGGGCGAGCTGCGAGCGGCGGGTTACCAGTCGCGTACCGTGAAGCAGGAGATGCGCGCCAACCTGGTCGCGCTGCTCTCGTCCGGAGGCCGCCTGTTCCCGGACATCGTGGGATACGAGGAGACCGTGGTGCCGGCGGTCGAGAACGCCATCCTTGCCGGCCAGGACCTGGTGTTCCTCGGCGAGCGCGGCCAGGCCAAGACGCGGATGGCCCGCCTGCTCGTCGGGTTGCTGGACCCGGAGATCCCGTTGGTTGCCGGCGGCGAGCTCCACGACGACCCGCTCGCCCCGCTGAGCGCGGCGGCGCGCGAGATCGTCGCGACGCAGGGGGACGCCACTCCCGTCGAGTGGCTCCCGCGCGATCGTCGCTACGGCGAGAAGCTCGCGACCCCGGACATCACCATCGCCGACCTCATCGGCGAGGTCGATCCGATCAAGGTGGCCGAGGGCCGCTACCTGTCGGACGAGACCACCATCCACTTCGGGCTGATCCCGCGCACGAACCGGGGCATCTTCGCCATCAACGAGCTCCCCGACCTCGCCGAGCGTATCCAGGTCGGACTGCTCAACATCCTCGAGGAGCGCGACGTGCAGGTCCGCGGCTACACGCTGCGCCTCCCGCTGGACCTCTTCGTGGTGGCCAGCGCCAACCCGGAGGACTATACGAGCCGGGGGCGGATCATCACGCCGCTGAAGGACCGGCTGGGATCCCAGATCCGGACGCACTACCCGCACACCCTGGAGCACGAGATCTCGATCATGCGCCAGGAGCGGATGCGCTTCGAGGATGTGCCGGGCGGACCGCACCTGGAGGAGCCGCCCTACATGCTCGAGGTGGTGGCCGAGCTCTCGCATCTCGCGCGCCGTGCCCCGGAGATCAGCCAGCGCTCGGGGGTGAGCGTGCGGGTGAGCATCGCGAACCTCGAGACACTGCTCGCCAACGCCTACCGGAGGGCCGTCCGGCTGGGCGAGCCAGGCGCCGCACCGCGGGTCAGCGACCTGGCGGCGCTGCTTCCGTCGGCGACCGGCAAGATCGAGCTCGAGACCATCGGCGACAACGTGCCCGAGGAACGCATCGTGGAGCGGCTCGTCAACCGCTCGGTGCTCGCGGTCTTCGGGCGCCTCGTACCCGCCGACGCGCTCGACGACATCGTGAGCGCATTCGACGCCGGGCTCACGGTGGAGACCGGCGAGCTGGTCCCGGCCCGGGCCTACGTGCGGTGGGCCCACGAGGTGCCAGGGCTCGGCGCAGCCGCGGCGTGGCTCGGGGCCGCGGAATCGCCGGCGTCGATCGCCTCCGCCGTGGAGTTCGTCCTGGAGGGGCTGCACCTGCAGCGGCGCCTCAACAAGGAGCGGCACGCCGCGGTTGGCAGCGGCGGGACGTACCGGCGATGACCGAACCCGCCGCCGCGACGGACGGGTCCGGCCGCGTCCCGGAGAGGGTGCGGCGGTGACGGCCGGCGACGAGTGGAAGCCCGCCCCGGGCGACTCCACGGGTCGTGGCCGGGCGCGGTACACGCGCTGGGACGGCAGCCAGCGGCTGGGCGGCATGGGGGCAGACGAGCTGCTCGACGCGCTCTCCGAGGACGTCCTGGCCGAGGGAGACCTGGACGACGCGCTGCGCCGGGTGCTCGAGGACGGGCTCCCGGGAGGCCGTGACCGCGCCGGCCTGACGGGACTCCGGGAGCTGCTCCGGCGCCTGGCCGGCAGGCGGCGGGACCTGCTGGACCGGCACGGGCTCGACGACGTGCTGGGCGACCTGCGCCGCCAGCTGCAGGAGATCACCGACACGGAACGGCAGGGCATCGAGCGGCGCCTGGCGGAGGCCGGCGAGGTACCCGGGGGCGCCGCCGACTCCCAGGGCGACGAGGCCGGCACGCGCCGGGCTGCCGTCGACTCGATGCGACGGATGCTGGGGAACCTGGCACGCCGGCACCGGGCGGCGCTCGACGCGCTGCCGGAGGACGTGGGCGGCCGGATCCGGGCACTGCAGGACTACGAGTTCCTCGATCCGGCGGCCCGCGACGCATTCCAGCAGCTGCTGGAGCGGCTGCGGGGACGCATGCTCGACTCGACCTTCCGCGGACTCGCGGACCGCCTGAAGGCGACCACGCCACAGGAGCTGCGGGCGACCCGCGAGATGGTGCGCGACCTCGAGCAGCTGCTGCAGGATCGCCTCGCGGGCGGCAGCCCGGACGCGAGCCGGTTCCTCGAGCGATTCGGCGACTCGTTCCCCGGGGCCCGGAACCTCGACGACGTCATCGAGCAGCTGGCAGAGCGGATGGCGGCGATGCAGTCGCTCCTGCGGTCGCTGAGCCCGGGGCAGCGCGACGAGCTGGGCTCGTTGATGGATGCCCTGCTCCGCGACGACCGGCTCCGCTACGACCTGGCCCGCCTCGCCTCGCTGCTGGACCGGGTGCTCCCGGAGGGACTGGGCGTGCCGTTCCCGTTTCGCGGCGGCGACGACATCGGCGTCGAGCAGGCGCTCGATGAGATCGCAACGCTGCAGCAGATGGACCGCCTCGGCGATGTGCTCGCCGGTGCCGGCGAGCCGTCCGCGCTGGCTCGGGTCGACCCCGAGGAGGTGCGCCGGGTGCTCGACGACGAATCGGCGGAGGATCTCGCGGCACTGCAGCAGGCGGCGCGGGCGCTGGAAGAGGCGGGCTACGCGACCCGCGACGGGGACCGGCTGGAGCTGACGGCCCGCGGCCAGCGCCGCATCGGCCAGCGTGTGCTGGACAAGGTGTTCGGCCGGCTGGGACGCGACGCGTTCGGCGGGCACCGGCTCGCCCGGGTCGGCTGGACCGGCGAGCGGACGGGGACCTCGTCCCCATACGAGTTCGGCCGCGCCTTCGACCTGGATCTGCGCGGGACCCTCGACGGGGCGGTGGCCAGGGAGTTCTCCGTTCCGGCCGGGGACGCGAGTGGGGCGCCGCCCGAGCTGGGTCGCCGGCTTCCGGTGCGGCTCGAGCCCGACGACTTCCGGGTGCACGACGCCGAGGAGACGACCTCGGCCTCCACCGTGCTGCTCCTCGACATGAGTCGCTCGATGCTGCTCCGCGGGTGCTTCGTGGCCGCCAGGAAGGTGGCGATCGCGCTGGACGCGCTGATCCGGACGCGGTACCCGCACGACACCCTCCACGTGGTCGGTTTCGCCTCCGTGGCCCGCGAGATCCCCCCGGGCGCCCTCACCAGCCTCTCGTGGCACGGGCACGAGTACGGCACGAACCTCCAGCACGCGTTGCTGCTGGCGCGTGGGCTGCTGGCCCGCGGCTCGCCGGCCAATCGCTCGATCGTGGTGATCACCGATGGCGAACCCACCGCGCACATCGAGGACGGCCGGGTCGAGTTCAACTACCCGCCGACGCGTCGGACGATCGAGGAGACGCTCCGCGAGGTGGCGCGCTGCACGCGGGACGGGATCACGATCAACACCTTCATGCTGGAGCGCTCACGGGCACTCGGCGAGTTCGTGGATCGCGTCACGCGCATGAACCGCGGACGGGCCTTCTACGCGAGCCCCGAGCGGCTCGAGGAGTTCGTGCTGGTCGACTACCTGGACCGTCGGACACGGTACGTGACCTGACGGCGGGCCGAGATCCCCCGGCCGAGATCCCCCGGCCGAGATCCCCCGGCCGAGGTCGCCCGCTCGTCGCGGTAGGATTCCGCGTACAGCATCGCCCACTCCACCGCGTCCCCCGACCGGAGGCAACGCCATGACCCAGCCCACCGTCGCAGGCTCTCTCGCGGAGCTGCTGGACCTGCTCCGCGGCATCGCCCGGATCGAGGGCGAGCGGCTCGCCGTCGAGGACGAGGCGGCCCTCCGGGGCCGCGGCATCCGTGACCTCGCCTGGAGCGCTACGTTCAGCCAGGATCCGGCCACCGTGGAGGCCGCGCAGTGGATCGTCTGGGAGGCCGCGCAGGCACTGGGGATCCGTTCGGCGAGCATCCACGATCTGTACATGGCCCGCGGCCGCGGCGAGATCGGCGGCTTCACCGTCCCGGCGATGAACCTGCGGACCCAGGTGTTCGACATGGCGCGGACGGTGTACGAGACGGCCCTCCGTCACGACGTGGGGCCGCTGATCCTCGAGCTTGCTCGGAGCGAGCAGGAGTACACGTACCAGCGTCCCGGCGAGTACATCGCCAGCTGCCTCGCCGGCGCGATCGCGGCGGGCTGGAGCGGTCCCGTCTTCGTCCAGGGCGATCACTACCAGTTCAACGCGAAGAAGTACGCGGCCGACCCGGAGGCCGTGACGGAGTCGCTCCGCACGGCGAACCGGACGGCGATCGCCGTGGGCTACGGGAACATCGACATCGACAGCTCGACGCTGGTGGACCTGTCGAAGCCGACCGTCGACGAGCAGCAGCGCAGCAACTACGAGCGGGCCGCGGAACTCGCCGCGCTGATCCGTGAGGTCGAGCCGGCCGGTCTGACGATCAGCATCGGTGGGGAGATCGGCGAGGTCGGCAAGCAGAACTCCACGGAGCCCGAGCTGCGCGCGTTCCTGGACGGCTTTCGCCGCGAGCTCGACCGGAGGGCCGGACGGGACGCGGTCGGCCTCTCCAAGGTCAGCATCCAGACCGGTACCAGCCACGGCGGCGTGCCGCTCCCGGGCGGCGGCGTGGCCCAGGTCAAGGTCGACTTCGACACGATCAGGCGGCTCTCCGCGGTGTGTCGGGCGTATGGACTGGCGGGCGCCGTCCAGCACGGCGCGTCCACGCTTCCCGACGAGCTGTTCCACCGGTTCCCCGAGGTCGAAGCCGCCGAGATCCATCTCGCCACGGGGTTCCAGAACACCCTCTACGACCATCCCGCGACGCCGCAGGCGCTCCTCGACGAGGTGGAGGTGTGGGTCCACGCCAACGCCGCAGACGAGCGGCGAGAGGGCGAGACCGAGCAGCAGTTCGTCTACAAGACGCGCAAGAAGGCGCTCGGCCCGCTCAAGCGGCGCCTGTGGGAGCTCGAGACCAGGGACGAGATCCTCGCCACGCAGGCGCAGAAGCTCGAGCTGCTGTTCCACGAACTGCGGGTGAACGGCACCCGCGAGCTGCTGGCCCGGTACATCGCCGCCCCCGAGCGGCACCGCCCGCTGCCGGAAGCGCTCCGGCGGGCCGTCACCGCCTGACCCGCCCCGGAGGGCGGCCCGCCCGGCGGCCGCCCTCCCAGCGCCGGCCCGCCCGGGTCACGCCCCGGCGACCCCCATCGATTCCGTGAGTACCGCCACCGCGTGGTCGATCTCGCGGGGGGTGGTGACGAGTGGCGGGATCAGTCGCACGACCTGGCCCCAGGTCCCGGCCGACAGGACGATCAGGTGGCGCTCCAGCGCGGCCGCGATCACCCGCTTCGCGAGCTCGGGGTCGGGTGCACGCCCGTCGCCTCCATCCGGGTGCACGAACTCGAGCCCGACCATCAGCCCCAGCCCGCGCAGGTCGCCGAGGCGGCGGAACCGCCCGCGGACCGCGGCGAACCCCGCGAGGAGCTGTGTGCCACGATCCCGCGCGTTCGGCACGAGCCCCTGATCCTGGATCACGTCGAGGGTCGCATTGGCGGCTGCGCAGGCGACCGCGTTGCCGCCGTACGTGCCGCCGTGCGCCCCGGGCGACCAGCGTGCCAGCAGCTCACGCCGGGCCACGATTCCGCCGAGCGGGAGCCCGGACGCGATCCCCTTGGCCACCATCATGATGTCCGGCGCGACACCGGTGTGGGCCACGGCGAACAGCTCGCCGGTGCGCCCGAACCCGGTCTGCACCTCGTCGGCCACGAGCAGGATGCCGTGCCGGGAGGCGATCTCACGCAGTCGCGGCAGGAAGGTGGGCGGCGGCACCACGTAGCCGCCCTCGCCGAGGACCGGCTCGACGACGAACGCGGCCACCCTGCCCGGCGCCACGACCTGGGCGAACAGCAGCTCGAGCTGCGCTTCCCAGTCGCAGGTGCAGGCGCCCGGGTCGTGCGGGCCCCCGGCGGCACGGTAGCAGTACGGATAGGGCGCGTGGTACACGGAGCCCGGGAGGGGCTCGAAGTCGCCGCGGATCGACACGCGCGAGGTGGTGAGGGCCATGGCCTGCGCCGTGCGGCCGTGGAAGCCGCCGCGGAAGGCGATGATGGCGGGGCGGCCCGTGGCGGCCCGGGCGAGCTTGACGGCGGCCTCAGTCGCCTCGGCCCCGGAGTTCGTCAGGAACGCCTGCCAGTCGTCGCCGGGCAGCACGTGGCGCAGCCGCTCGTGGAGCCGGAGCCCGGGCTCGTGGTACACGATGTTCTGCTGGCCGTGCAGCAGCTTCGCCGCCTGCGCCTGGATCGCGGCCACGACCCTGGGGTGAGCGTGGCCGGTGCTGGTGACGCCGATCCCCGAGCTGTAGTCGAGGTACCGCTCGCCGTCGACCGTGATCAGCCAGGATCCCTCGCCCCGGTCGATCACGAGATCGGTGTACCGCGACCAGACGGCGGGAACGACCGACCGGTCGGGCAGGGCGGTGGCGGCGGTGGTGGACTCGATCACGGCTCCCTCCTCAGAACGTCGGCGGCGTGTTGACCCAGACCAGCCGCGTCTCGGTCGCGGCGAGCGCACGGAAGCGGTGCGACAGCGTCGAGGGGAACGTGAGCGCGTCGCCCTCGGCCAGCTCGTAGTACTCCTGCTCCCCGAGCCAGACGCCCACGCGCCCGCAGAGCACCAGCATGAGCTCCTCCCCGGGATGGGCGTACCACCCGTCGCTCCCGGCGCCGGCCGCGAGCACGAAGAGCTGCGCCTCGAGCGCCGTAGGGGCGTTCGAGAGGTCCTCCATGCGGATGGCCGGGCCGCCCAGCTCGACCACGCGGCGCTCGTTCGCCCGCACCACCCGGCCGGCACTCGCCGGTGTCCCTCGCGTGAGTGCCGAGACGGTCGTCCCGCAGGCGGTGGCGAGCCGGTGCAACACCGCGAGTGACGCGCCGGACAGCCCCCGCTCGAAGGACGAGATGAAGCTCGACGAGAGACCGGTGCGGGTGGCGGTGTCGCCCAGGGTCATGCCGCGCCGAAGGCGCAACTCGCGGAGGCGCGCGCCCGCGCCGTCGGCCGGCGGCGCCCACGGGCGCTCCGCGGCCGGAATGCCCGGCGCCATCCCGAGGAGCCGCCGGATCGCGGGGGCGTTGAGCTGCTCCGCACGGAGCCGCGCCACCTCGCGGGCCTGGTCCACGTCGCCCGGCTCGTAGAGCCGCTGGCCGCCCTGTCCCCGCGAGGGCCGCAGGAGCCCCTCGCGTTCCCACTGCCGGAGGCGCGACGCGCTGGTGCCCACGAGGCGCGCGGCCTCGGCGATCCGGAGGCGGCCGGTTCCGGGCCGGCCAGCGGCGCGTGGCCCCCGCGCGCCGGCAGCCTCATCGGTGCCGTCTGCTCCCTCGCCTCGGCTGCGAGGCGAGGGAAGACCGGGCCGGCGGCGCGGACGCGGGGCGGACTGGCCCACGGCGGGGGCCTACTGGCCGCGCCGCTGGAGGAGCGTGGAGCCCAGGACCAGCAGCACGGCGGTCCCGAAGATGATGGTCCCCACGACGTTGATCTGGACCGGCAGGGAGTTGCGGATCGACCCCCATACCCAGATCGGGAAGGTGTTGGTCAGGCCCGACGTGAAGTTCGTGACCACGAAGTCGTCGATCGAGAGCGAGAACGCCAGCAGGGCCGCGGCGAGGATTCCGGGGAAGATCAGCGGGAAGGTGACCCGCCAGAACGTCGTCCACTCGTTCGCGCCGAGGTCCATGGCGGCCTCCTCCAGCCGCCGGTCGAACCCCGCCATGCGCGCCTTCACGGTCACCACGACGTAGCTGATGTTGAACATGATGTGCGCGATGAGGATCGTGTTGAACCCCAGCGGGAAGAGGAGCCCCTTGGGGATGATGGTGTCGAACGGCGCCTGCGCGGTGTTGACGAACAGGGTCAGCAGGCTCGCGCCCATCACGATCTCGGGCGTCGCCATCGGCACGAAGATGAACAGGTTCGTGGCGGACCGCCCGGGGAACCGGTAGCGGGTCAGCGAGACCGCGATGAGCGTGCCGAGCGCGGTCGCGACGAGGGTCGAGAGGAACGCGATCTTCAGGCTGGTCTCGATCGCCGAGGCCATGCCAGGGCGCCCGAAGGGGTTCGCCCACGCCGCGAGGGAGAACGCGTGCCACTCGTAGTTGAACTTGCCGACCTGCTCGTTGAAGCTGAACAGGATCATCACCGCGATCGGCATCAGCAGGTAGGCGACGGCGGCGACGGTGTACGCGGGGAGCCCCCAGCGGTCGACGAGGGCACCGATCCTGCGCCGTGCGGTCGGCCGCGGCCTGGCCGGGGCGAGCGACTGCGCGATGGCGGTCATATCGTCACCCCTCCGCTCAGGTCCTCGGTGCCGAGCATGCGCGCGTAGACCATGACGGCCACGATGATCCCGACCATCAGCACGATCGACAGCGCCGAGGCCGTGGGGTAGTCGTTGGACTCGAGGAAGCGTGCCTGGATGACGTTGCCGATCATCTGCGTCTTCGGACTCCCCAGGAGGGTGGCATTCACGTAGTCGCCGAGCGCCGGGATGAAGGTCAGCAACGAGCCAGCGAAGACGCCGGGCAGCGACAGCGGGAACGTGACGCGCAGGAACGACTCGGAGACGAAGGCCCCGATCACGATCGCCCCCACCATCGCCCCGATCACGGCGAAGACGACGACGTCCCAATCGATACCGAACCCCACCAGTGCGCCGAGGAGGCCCCCACCGACCGCGCCGTAGATCCAGCCGCGTGGCCGCCACGGCCCCGCGTACAGGTCCTGTGCGGCCTCGATGAGGCGGGGGTCGATCCGCTCGAGCGCCACGTAGAGCGGCAGCGTCATGAAGGGCAGGAAGTTGTACACGAGCCCGGACACCACGGCGACCGGCTCGCCCATGAAGGTGAAGTTCTCGGGCACCTGCCGGAAGATGTCGACCGCGTGGATGAGGCCGATGACCGGGCCGTTGTTGCCGAGGATGATCTGCCAGGAGATGGTGCGGATCAGGAAGCTGGTGAAGAACGGCGCGATCACCAGGAACAGGATCAGGTTCTTGTACCGGCCGCCCCGGAACGCGATGAAGTAGGCCAGGGGGTAGGAGATCAGGAACGTGATGACCGTCGCGAGGGTCCCATAGATGAGCGAGTTCGCGAACTGCCGCGAGAAGTACCTCGGGATGCTCGTGAACGCGTCGAACGTCCAGGTCACGCGGTACCCGAAGTCGACGCTCCCGGTCGACACGGCGTACAGGAACATCTGGATGGTGGGCAGCACGAAGAAGACGATGAGCCAGAGCAGGCCGGGCGCGAGAAGCAGGTAGGGCGACAGCAGTCGTCGCAGCGAGTGGCGAGTCCGCGACATCAGGCGATCCCCGAGCTGGTGAGGGTCACCGGGCCGTCACCCCTCGACGGCCCGGTGCCGGTGGAGCCTGTCAGGAGCCCATCAGGGTGTTGAACGCGTTGTTGAACTGCGTGTCTTCGTCGGACGTCAGGATCCTGAAGGCGTGCTGCTTGGCCACGACGGCCGGCGTGGGGAAGATGAGCGGGTTCGTCGCCGCGGCCGGGTCGATCTTCTTGATCTCGGCGTCGGCGCCCTTCACCGGGCAGACGTAGTAGACGTAGTCCTCGATCTGCGCGGCGATCTTCGGGTCGTACACCCAGTTCATCATCGCCTCGGCCGCCCGCTGGTGCTGGGCACCCTTCGGAATGAGCATGTTGTCGGACCAGATCATCGTCCCCTCCTCGGGGAAGACGAACGTGTCGTCGGGGCTGCCCGACGAAGCGAGGTCGCCGGACCAGACCATGGCGGCCCACACCTTGCCGTTGGCGAAGTCCTGCAGGTACGAGTTGCCGGTGAAGCGCAGGCCCTGCGAGACCAGCGGCTGCATGTCGTTGACGATCTGGTTGACCTGGTCGAGCGTGATGGTCGCCGGGTCGATGCCGAGCTTGAGGGCCCCCAGGCCGAACGTGTCGCGCATCTCGGTCAGGAACGTCACGTGGCCGGCGAGCTTGCTGTTCCACATGTCGGCCAGCTTCGTGAGCGGCGGCATGCCCGTCTTCGCGACCGACTTCTTGCTGTAGCCCAGGCCGGTCATGCCAGACTGCCAGGTGTAGTGGTAGTCGTTGGGCGGGTCCCACGGCAGGTTGCGGAGCGAGTCGACCAGGTTCGCCTGGCAGTTGGGAACGTTCGCCTGGTTGATCTTCGCGATCCAGCCCAGGCCGACCAGCCGCGCCGCCATCCAGTCGGTCAGGACCATGAGGTCCCAGCCCGTGTCGAGCCCGGCCTTCAGCTGGTCCCGGATCGTCGCGACGAACGAGTTGTTGTCGTCGATCTTCTCCTGGTAGTTGACGTGGACGCCGGTCGCCTTCTCGAACTGCAGCAGCGTCGGCGATTTGCCGTTGTCCGGCCCGCTCGTCGCCACGTCGATGTAGGCGGGCCAGTTGGCGAAGTTGAGGATGGTGCCCATGGGCCCCTCGCTCGGAGGAGCCGCGCTCGCCGCCGCAGACGGGGCGGCGGATGCCGGTGTCGCGGTGCCTGCGGCGGTCGTCGCCGCTACCGCGGCCTGCGTCGGCGCCGGGGTCGCGGCACCGCCGGAGCAGGCGGCCAGGAAGGCTCCCACACCGGCGAGGCCTGCGACCTGCCCGCCGCGGCGCAGGAGCGTGCGTCGGGAAAGCCGTGTCTCGAGCGCGTTGCCGAGCCCCTTCTCGCCCATCTCATCCATCGCGTGCGTCTCCTCCTCTGGACTGCCCCGCAAGATCCTCAGGCCTCGTGAGCGCCGTCGGCGGCGCCGGCCTCGCGAATGACGAACGTGTGTTCCGGCGGCCAGGCGAGACTCACCATCTCGCCCGGCCGGTGGATGGAACCCTCCTCGGTCCGTTCGACGTTCTGCTCGTAGATGGTCAGGTCGGCCTCGTCGGCGACACGGACGATGTACTGGGTGCTGACCCCCATGTAGCTCGCGTGGACGATGCGGCCGTCGAGCTTGTTGAGGCGATCCTCGGTGGCCGCGTCGGCGGGCAGCATCCGGATCTTCTCGGGCCGGACCCCGACCTCGACGTCCGCGCGCCCGTTGAGCCGGTCGCGCGGGACGCGCACCCGCGCGCCGCCCACGACCTGCACGACGGCGTAGCCGCCGTCCTCCCCCTGCCGCCGGCCGCGCAGCATGTTGCTGACGCCGAGGAACCCCGCCACGAAGCGCGTGGTTGGCCGTTCGTACAGCTCCTCGGGCGTCCCCAGCTGCTCGTAGTGCCCCTGGTTCATGACGGCGATACGATCCGACATCGTCATCGCCTCCTCCTGGTCGTGGGTCACGTAGATGAACGTGATCCCGACCTCCTGCTGGATCCGCTTGAGCTCGACCTGCATCTGCTTGCGGAGCTTGAGGTCGAGCGCCCCCAGCGGCTCGTCGAGCAGCAGCACCGCCGGGCGGTTGATGAGGGCGCGGGCGAGCGCAACGCGCTGCGCCTGCCCGCCGGAGATCTGGCCCGGCCGGCGCTTCTCGTAGCCGGGGAGCTCGACCAGCTCGAGCATCTCGGCCACGCGGTGGCGCAGCTCCTTGTCCGGCACTTTGCGCCGTCGCAGCCCGAACGCCACGTTCTCGAAGATCGAGAGGTGCGGGAAGAGGGCGTAGTTCTGGAAGACGGTGTTGACGTTGCGGCGGTACGGCGGCAGCCAGGTGACGTCCTGGCCCTGCAGCTCGATGAGCCCGCTGGTCGGCTCCTCGAAGCCGCCGATCATCCGCAGGGTCGTCGTCTTGCCACAGCCCGACGGCCCCAGCAGAGAGAAGAACTCGCCGTCCCTGACCTCGAGGTTGATGCGATCGACCGCGACGACATCAGGGCCGAACTTCTTGGTGACGTCGACGAGACGGACGTCGATCTCCGGCACGTGACCTGGCCACTCCTTCTGGGGCGCGCGGGGGGAAGCCGACCGGTACGCGGGATACTGCAACCCTGCCGGGTTTCAGTAGGGTCGGGAGTATACGGCACATGCCGAAAGGCGTGTCAACAGGGGGCCATCTTGCCGAGAATCGCACTGTCTCTGGGTTGAACGGGCCGGATTCCGCAGATTCCCGTGAGTCATGACGAGGCACCCGCAGGGCGCCGCGGGCCCGGCACTCCCCGGGGCGAGCGGCCGGCCCGCCGGACCGCCCGGCCGGCCGGTGATTCCGTCGCCTGGCGCGTATGATTCCGGCGCTGCGGACACACGAAATCGCCGGCAGTCGCGCACCGGCGCGACCCCGGCCAGCCATCGTGCCGATGTCCCGCCCGCGGCCGGGGCGCCGCACGCACATCGACAGACGCTCCACGAGGCCAGACCGCCAGGCATGAACGAACTCACCGACACCCGGGTGCTCGACGCGCTTCGGACCGTCCAGGAACCGGAGCTCGGGCGCGACATCGTGACCCTCAACATGGTCCGCGACATCGTCGTCGCCGATGGGGGCGACGTCGCGTTCACCATCGAGCTGACGACGCCGGCGTGCCCGCTCAAGGACGAGATCGAGCGCAACGCGCGCGCCGCGCTCCAGGCCGCGGGTGCCCGCGCGGTCGCCGTGACGTGGACCAGCAACGTGCGCCGGACGACGCCCGTTCAGCCCCAGCAGCTCCTGCCCGGCGTCAAGAACATCGTCGCGGTCGCGTCGGGAAAGGGCGGCGTCGGCAAGAGCACCGTGGCGGCCAACCTCGCCGTCGCGCTCGCGCAGGACGGCGCCAGCGTCGGGCTCATCGACGCCGACATCACCGGTCCCAACATCCCGCTGATGCTCGGCGTGGAGGGGCAGCCGGTCGCCAGCCCCAGCAACAAGATCGTGCCGCTCGAGCGGTACGGCGTGAAGGTCATCTCGATCCAGTTCTTCGTCCCCGAGGGGCAGCCCATCGTCTGGCGCGGCCCGCTGGTCGGCGGTGCGATCCAGCAGTTCCTCCGCGACGTGGAGTGGGGCGACCTCGACTACCTGGTCGTGGACCTGCCGCCGGGCACCTCCGACGCGCAGCTGACGCTGGCGCAGGCCGTGCCGATCAGCGGCGCGGTGCTGGTGACGACGCCGCAGGACGTGTCGCTGCTGGACGTGACCAAGGCGCTCGCGATGTTCCGCCGGCTGAGTGTGCCCGTCATGGGCATCGTCGAGAACATGACCGCGTTCGTCTGTCCGCACTGCGGCGAGGCGACGGAGATCTTCGGGCGCGGCGGCGGCGAGCGCTTCGCCGGGCAGAACGACCTGGAGTACTTCGGGGGGATCCCGCTCGACGCGCGGGTCCGCCAGGGCGGCGATGCCGGGGTGCCCGCCGTCGCTCAGCGAGACGGCGGTCCGGCCGCGGACGCGATGCGCGCCCTCGCCCGGACGGTCGCGGCACGCATGAGCGTCCGGGCGGCCCGGTCGGCACCGGTCCTCTCGATCAGCTAGAGCTCGCGCCGCTGGACTCGCGGTCTTCCGCCGAGCCCAGCGCCTCCCAGAGCGCACCGCAGGCCGCGAGCGCGGCCCGCCGCCGTCCCTGCTCGCCGCCCAGGAACAGGGTCCTCGCCTCGCCCCGGGTCACGCCGTCGACGTCGACGGCGATGCGCACCTGCGTGTCGCCATCCTGCAGGGTGGCGTCGATCGCGACGCCCACCGTCGCCCCGGCTCGCTGGCGGATCGAGCTGGCCATCTCGGACAGACCCCTGGGTCCCGGGCCGGGGAGGTCGTCGGTGCCGTCCGGTGACGCCGCGCCGAGCACTTCGCCGTGCGCGAACCAGGGTGCCTCGGCCAGCAACGCGGCGAGTGCACCGCTCGTGCCACGCTCCCAGCTGGCCACCTGGCGGGCTCCCAGCCGGCGACCGAGCACGTCCGGCCACGTTTCGTCGTCGTACGCGAACACGTGAGCGCCCAGGAGTCTCTCGATCCTCTGCTGGGTGAGGGCGAGCAGCTCCGCCGCGGAACGGCCGGGCAGGCCTCCCGTTGCGGGTTCCGGGCGAGCCGTGATGCGCACGTCGACGGCATCGGGTCTCGCGTACGTCGCCACCACGGGATTCGCCGCTCGCAGCAGCTCCTCGCCCAGTGCCTCCGCCACGTACGACTCACCGATGCCGGTCAGGCGGAGCGTCCGCACGGCGACCTCCGCACCGATCCCGCGGGCGTGGAGGCGCGGCAGCACCGCGCTCGTCCACATCGGCCGCAGCTCGCGCGGCGGACCCGGCAGCGTCACGATGATCGTCTCGCCGCGTTCCACCCACCAGCCGGGTGCCGTGCCGTGGTCATTGCCGAGCGGCTCCGCTCCCGGGATCAGCCAGGCCTGCTTCCGGTTCGCGTCCGGCATGCGCACCCCGCGCCGTTCGAACAGCTGCGAGAGCCAGCGTTCCAGGTCCGCGTCGACATGGACAGGCTCGCCGAGGGCCTCGGCGAGCGCCTCGCGCGTGAGATCGTCCGGGGTCGGGCCGAGCCCACCGGTGCTGACCACAAGGTCGGCGTCCGCGAGCGCCCCGCGAAACGCGGCCGCGACGGATCGGAGATCGTCCGGGAGCGCGACGATGCGCACGACGTGCACCCCCATCCGGCTCAGGTCCGCCGCCAGGTCGCCGCCGTTGGTGTCGCGGGTCTCGCCGGTGGTGAGCTCGCTGCCGACGGCGAGGATCACGGCCCGGCGGGGAGCAAGGGGCGCCATATGGCGAGCGTAGCGCAGGTGGCGCCATCGGGCCCGCCGAGTCGGCCGGGGGCCCAACCGCGCGCGCCCGGAACCTGGCCGTCCACACACTCCGGGGCTTGACCTTGACGCCCGGGCCGACATGTGTTAGCAATCTCACCCTGAGAGTGCTAACCACGCGGGGAGGTCCCACGCGGGGAGCCCGGATACCCGCCACGGCGCCGGTCGATCGATCCGCCGTGCCGCAGAGAGGACAACGAGGAGGCCATGGCAAAGCTCATCGCCTACGACGAGGAAGCACGGCGATCGCTGAAGCACGGGATCGACCAGCTCGCCGACGCCGTGAAGACGACCCTGGGGCCCAAGGGCCGCAACGTCGCCCTGGACAAGAAGTTCGGTGCCCCGACCGTCACCCACGACGGCGTGACCGTGGCGCGCGACATCGAGCTCGACGATCCGTTCGAGAACATGGGCGCGCAGCTTCTCAAAGAGGCCGCGACCAAGACCGAGGACGTCGCCGGCGACGGCACCACGACCGCGACCGTGCTGGCCCAGGCGATCGTCAACGACGGCCTCAAGAACGTCGCCGCCGGGGCGAACCCGATGCAGATGAAGGTCGGCATCGAGAAGGCCGCTGCCGCAGTCGCCGAGGCCGTGAAGAAGGCGGCTACGCCGGTTCTGGGGCACGACGAGGTCGCGCAGGTGGCCACCGTCAGCGCCGCCGACGACGAGATCGGCAACCTCATCGCCGAGGTCATGGACAAGGTCGGCAAGGACGGCGTGATCACGGTCGAGGAGTCCAAGACGCTCGCCTTCGAGACCGAGTACGTCGAGGGCATGCAGTTCGACCGCGGCTACATCTCCGGGTACTTCGTGACCGACACGGCCCGCATGGAGGCCGCGCTCGACGACCCCTACATCCTCATCACGGACAAGAAGATCTCGGCGATCGCGGACATCGTGCCGGTGCTCGAGAAGGTCCTGCAGCTGGGCAAGAAAGAGCTCGTGATCGTCGCCGAGGACGTCGACGGCGAGGCGCTCGCGACGCTCGTGGTGAACAAGCTCCGCGGCATCCTGAACGTGCTGGCCGTGAAGGCCCCCGGGTTCGGCGACCGGCGCAAGGAGATGCTCCGCGACATCGCGGTGCTCACCGGCGGCCAGGTGATCAGCGAGGAGCTCGGCAAGAAGCTCGACACGACCCAGGTGAGCGACCTCGGTCGCGCCCGCCGCGTGGTGGCGACCAAGGACGAGACCACCATCGTCGAGGGGCGGGGCGCGCAGAAGGACATCGACGCGCGCGTCAAGCAGATCAAGGCGCAGATCGAGGAGACCACCTCGGACTACGACAAGGAGAAGCTCCAGGAGCGCCTGGCCAAGCTCTCCGGCGGCGTCGCGATCATCAAGGTCGGCGCGGGCACCGAGGTCGAGCTGAAGGAGAAGAAGCACCGCGTCGAGGACGCGCTCTCGGCCACCCGCGCGGCGGTCGAGGAGGGGATCGTCCCCGGCGGAGGCGTCGTGCTTATCAATGCGGCCTCGGCAATCGACGGGCTCGGGCTGGACGGCGATGCGAAGATCGGCGCCGAGTCGGTCCGGAGGGCGCTCGAGGAGCCCATGCGGATCATCGCCAGGAACGCCGGCATGGACGGCTCGGTGGTCCTCGAGACGGTGCGCCGTTTCCAGGTGGAGAAGCACAATTCCAACCTCGGGTACGACGTGATCAGCGGCCAGTACGACGACATGCTCACGCGCGGGATCGTGGATCCGGCCAAGGTGACGCGCTCCGCCGTCGAGAACGCTGCCTCCATTGCGGCCATGGTCCTGACGACCGAGGCGATGGTGACCGACAAGCCCGAGCCGAAGTCGGCCGCCCCGGCCATGCCGCCCGGCGGCGGGATGGGCGACTTCTAGTCGAGGTCCGGCATCGGGCCGCCAGGTCCGGCGTCGTCCGCCGCAGCGGCCGGCGCACCTCGCAACGCTCAGAACGGGCGGCGGGCCTTCCGCCGCCCGTTAGTCATGCCCGGGACCCGGGAGCCCGGGATGGGCGGTTCGTGCTGGTGCCCGCGCGGTATGCTGTCGCGAGCGAGCCGCGCCCACGCCCACGCACGACGTGCGCGAGACGCCGCACCAAGGGGGAAGTCCGCTGACCACCGATCGCCCGCAGGATCCCGCAGCGCCCGGCCCCGGCACCCCACCGACCGCGGGCGAGCCGACGCGCCCGGCACCCGGCGTCCGGGAGTCAATCGGGCGCATGCGGGAGGCGGCGATGGGCCTGGCGCGGGCCCACGTCGACCTGCTGAAGGCGGAGCTCGACGGGATCGTCGCGGAGATCAAGGTCATCGCCGCGCTGGCGGGCGTGATCCTGGCGGTGGCGTTCTTCCTGTCCCTGCTGCTCGCGATCGGCGGGACGCTGTTCCTCGGGGAGTGGCTGTTCGGTTCGATCGGTTGGGGGGTGGCACTCGGCGCGCTGCTGTCGGTCGCCCTGATCGAAGCGGCGGCGATGGTGCTCGTCGGTGCGCCACGCCGCGTTTTCGTCACGCCGCTCGGCTGGGGCGTGGTGGCGGGCATCGTCGTGTCGGCGGTCCTTGGCGCGAACCTCGCGCGCCGGGCAGCCGAACACGTCGGCACGCAGCTGCGCTCCGGCGCGCTTCCCAGCCTGGATCCGGCCTGGGCGCCCGCGGTGGTGGGCACCGTGGCCGTCGCGATCGTGCTCGGGGTGATCGGACTCATCGCGCTCGGCCGGGTCGGCGGGCCGGGCGGCGCGGTCGCGGGGCTCGTCCTGGGCGCGATCGCCGGCGGGCTGATCGGCTGGGGCTGGACCGGGCTGACGTTCAGCTGGCACGGCGCCGTGGCGATCGGGATCACCGTCGGACTGCTGGCGTGGATTGTGCTGATGCCGGTCTGGATGCTCCGGGCCGGGGTCGACCCGACGGCGCGGTTCCGGCGGTTGTGGCCGAAGGAGTCGTACGAGACGGCGATGGAGACGAAGGACTGGCTGGAGAGCGAATGGGCGAAACGACGCGCCAGGCTCGGCAGGGCGTAGCGGAGGCGCGCGATCGGCTCGCCACGGAGGTGGACGAGCTCGAGCTCGCGGTGCGCTCCGCCGTCGATATCCCCGCCAAGATCCGCCGCAACCCGGGGCGCGTGGCGGCGCTCGCGGGCAGCGCGGTGTTCCTGGCCGCGGGCGGGCCGAAGCGGGCTGCCAGGCGGTTTGCCGGGCTGGTCCGTCGACCGAGGGCGGCCCCCGTCGGATCGCTGCTGCCCGAGGAGGTGGAGCGGATCGTGGAGCGGCTCGGGGCCGAGAGCGGCGACGCAAGGGCCGCGCTGGAGCGCGGGTTCGCCGACTGGCTCGAGCAGGGCCGCGCCGGCACCAGGGGCAAGGGAAAGAAGGGCGAGCGCCGGACCGGGGGCGAGACGTTCTGGCACCTGTTCGACACGGTGAGCGCGCCGATCGCCGCGCGGGCGGCGAAACGGGCCGCGGAGCGCCTGTTCGCCGCCGAGCCGGATCGGGCGCGTGCGGGCACCGACGAGGATCGGCCCGCCTGAACGAGCGCCCGGACCAGGACCGGCTCGCCTGCCCCCCACGCCCGGTATCGCCCGTCCGATAGACTTGCCGGGCGGGCGAGTGGCGGAATGGCAGACGCGCCGGCCTTAGGAGCCGGTGCCGCGCGAGCGGCGTGTCGGTTCGACCCCGACCTCGCCTACCAGCGCACGTGGTGCCCCGGGCGCGCCGAGGCAATGGCATCCGTCAGCACCCCGTTTCTTCCCGTCCTCCCGGTGTCGGCGACGGCTGCCGCACGCCGGGTGCGGCACGCCCTGACGGATTCCGCGAACTGTTGAACGATTCGCCGTGCCGCGTCGTCAGTTGAGCATGATCGGCACTGAGGGACGAACGGCGGTGGAGGTACCGATGGGACGCCGGCTGCCGGAGGAGGGCGCGCGGGAGCGGGCCTTCTTCGGGCTGCTGGACCGCGGCGCGCTCGACGCGGCGTACCGGTACGCCACGCTCATCCTGGGCGACCCCACAGAGGCGGAGGATGCGACTCACGAGGCCGCACTGGCTGCGTGGCGGCGGTTCGCAGACCTGCGGGACCCGGACCGGTTCGACGCGTGGTTCGGGCGCATCCTGGTGAACGCGTGCCGTGACCGCCTGCGGGCCCGGCGTCGGACCTTGCACGAAATCCTCGGTGACGAGGCCGTCGGCTCCACGGCCGACTCCACCGACGCGATCGCGAGCCGGCAGGCACTCGGCCAGGCGCTCAGGAGCCTCAGCGTCGATCACCGCGAGGTGATCGTGCTGCGCTTCTACGCCGACCTGACGGTGGATCAGATCGCCGACCGCACCGGCGTCGGTTCGGGCACGGTGAAGTCACGCCTCCACTACGCACTGCGCCACCTGCGCGACGCACTGGCCACCGAGGAGACGCACCATGAGCGGTGACGAACGGTTCGATCGGGAGCTCCGCTCCGTCCTCCACGACCTCGCCGCCGATCCGGCCCCCGCACGGCTCGTGGAGCGGGTGGCCTCCATTCCCGCGGGCAGCCCGGCGTCCGCACCGCGCCGATCCTTCGCCCGGCTGGCGACGGCGCTTGCGGCGGCCGCCGTCCTCGTCGTGATGGCGGGCGCCGTGATCGTCACGCGGCCGGGCGCGCCGTCCGGTGGCGGGCCGGCTGCCGGCACATCGCCATCCACATCGTCCACGCCTTCGCCCACGGCGTCACCGGCGGCCGCGTCGCCGTCAGGCTCGCCGGCGGTATCGGTCGGACCGGCCGGCGGCCCCGTGCCCGCCGGCTTCCAGGCCGTGTCGGCGACATTCGCGTCGCCGGACCTTGGTTGGGTGCTGGGTTCCGGGCCGTGCGCGACCGGGTCGTGCGCCGCGATCCTCCGCACGTCGGACGGCGGACGGACGTGGGAGAGCATCCCAGCCCCGGGAACGCCGATCAGCCAGGGGCCGGTGCAGCCGGGCTCGACTCCCGGCGTGAGCGGGCTGCGCTTCGCCGACCCGCTCGATGGCTGGGCCTTTGGTCCCGATCTGTGGGCGACCCACGACGGCGGGGCGACCTGGCACAGGGTGACCGTCCAGGGGATGGCCTCCGCGCCGGTGGTCGCGCTCGAGGCTTCCGCGGGCTCGGTGCATGCCGTGTTCTACCAGACGGCGACGCAGGTGGCCGTTCGGATCGCGACAAGCCCGGTCGGGCGCGATGCCTGGACGCTGTCGCCGACGCAGGTCCCGATCGGCGCGGGACCGGTGCCGCAGACGCAGCTGGTGCTCTCCGGGGCCAGCGGCTGGGTCCTCCAGGTCGACCGGACGGTGGTCGGCGGGGCGCGGCTCGTCAACGGCGCATGGGTCGCCTGGACCCCGCCCTGCGCCACCGTGATGGGCCCGGCGGTGCTCGCGGCATCCAGCGCGACCGAGCTCGTGGCCGCCTGCGACGGCGGGATCTGGGGCACGCCGCCGAGTGCGGGGCAGCAGGGCGAGCATCTCTACGCCTCGCACGACGGCGGGGCGACCTTCGCGCAGACCGGCACGGCCGTGCCGTTGAACGGCGCAGCGGCGGTCGCGAGCCCGGCGGCAGGATCGGTGCTGGTGGCCGGGACCACCGCGCAGGCGGCGGCGGTCGCGGGCTCGTTCGACGGTGGCCAGACGTGGCAGACGGTGCTGCAGTCCGGACAGCCGGGCGGCCAGGCCGCCGTCTTCACCTACCTCGGGTTCACCACGTCGACGCAGGGCGTGGCGCTCACGGAGTCCGGAGCCGGGACGGGCAACGGGCAGAACGTCGGCACGCTCTACATGACGCGTGACGGCGGCCGCACCTGGTCCGCGGTGTCGTTCCCGGGGCAGTGAGCGTGGCCGTCCCGACCACGCCGGGTCTGGGCACGCGGGGCTAGAAGACCGAGTACCGCTCCGGCGGGCTCGCGTAGCTGTTGGCGTTCGTCTTGGTCGGATCGGCGATGGCACGCGCGTACCACTGCCCGCGGGTGGTGAAGGCCCAGGTCCAGCTGGCGCGCCCGCTGGCGTCCGCGTACACGTCGCGCTTGGTGACGAACACCCAGTGCCCGCCCACCTGATGCCAGAACTGGAACGTGACCTTGGCCGGCGCCAGGGTCGGCCCGATCGGACGGACGGTGGCCGTGAACGTGACTCGCGTGCCGGCCGGCACGTTCTTCACCTTGCCCAGGTTGGTCGGGCGCAGCACGACGAGCTGGCGCACCACGACGCGCGTCGGCGAGCTGGTCCCCGGCCCAAGGTCGGGCGTGCCTGCGTAGGTCACCTGGAACTGCGTGTTGACGGGCGGGGTGCAGGTGAACGTGGCGCGCCCCGTGGCGTCCGTGGTGGCGGTGGCGATGTCCGACCACTGGGACTCGTTCTGCTGCATGCGCTGCAGCGACACGGTGCGGTTGGCGCCGTTCTGCCCGAACTGGACGGCGAGCGTCACCGGCTGGCCCCAGGCGATCACGTTCGTGCCCGCCGTGATGCCGAGTTGCGCCGCGGGGACGGTGACGGTGAACGTCGCGGGGACGCTGCTTCCGCCGCCGGGCGGCTGGTTCAGGACTGTCACGGAGCCGGCACCGGGCATGGCGGTGAGCGCGGCCGGCACCACGGCGGTCAACTGCGTGGGCGAGTCGAAGGCCGTGGAGAGCGCGGTTCCATTCCAGTAGGCCGTGGAGACTCCCGAGGCGAAGTTGGCCCCCTGGATCGTCAGGTCCAGGTCAGCGCCACCGGCCGGCGCGGTGTTGGGCGTGATGGTGGCGAGGACGGGAGGCGCGTTGGGGGGCGTGACGGTGGGCGGCGGGACATACGTGTAGTTGAACGAGACCGGCGACAGGTCCGTGCCGTTGTACCGATCGAGGTCGACGCAGCCGGAGATCCCCAGGACGGAGCCGCAGTTCGAGTACTGCCAGAACGTCCAGCCATGCCCGCCCCAGTTGCCGGCGGGGACGGTCGGCGTCGTCGTCGCCCAGTGGGCGATCCACAGGACGGCGTACCCCTCGCTGGCGAACGTCGCCGTGTCGCCCATGTTGTTCGTCCAGAATGTCGGGCTCGTGTAGATCATCGGCCGCACGCCGAGCTTCGCATAGACCTCGCCCAGCCACGCGCCGACCCAGGCCTGCAGCGCGGCCGTGGACAGACCGCCGGTCTGCTCGAGATCGAGCGCCGGGACCAGGTCGCCGGGAAGCAGGTACGCGTTGTTGACGAACCAGTCGGCCTGGAGGACCGCGTCATCCGGGGAGCTCGAAGGATCGGCAAAGTGGTAGGCCGAGACCAGCAGCCCGGCCGCACGGGCCGCGGCGTGATTGGCCGCGTAGGTCGGATCGACGTAGGTCTGCCCCTCGGTGGCCTTCATCACCACGAAGCGCTTGCCGGCGCTGGCGACGGCCGGCCAGTTGACCGTCCCCTGGTAGTGGCTGGCGTCGATCCCCTCGAGGTAGGTCGGCGGAGTGGGGGGCGGCGATGTCGACGGCTGGAACAGCCCTGTGGCCGCGTACGCCACGCTCACGCCGAACAGGGACGAGACGCTCGCGCCGTTGACGGCCGTGATCGCGTACCAGGTGCTGCCCGAGACGGACGTCACGCACGTGGCCGACCACGACCCGCCCGCCACGGTGCCCACGGTGGAGACCACGGTCCCGGCCGGCATCGACACGAGCGACGTTGCGGACGTGGAGGGCGATGCCCGCAGGTGGACGGTGCAGCTGGCGGCGTAACCGGTATCGGCGGCGACTCCGCTCGTCACCAGGGGGAACAGGGCCAGCACGAGGAGCACTGCGGCGAGGGCCGGGAGCCACCGGCGATGCAGGTTCTGCATTCGGTTTCTCCCGTGCTCGCGGTCCGGACGAGGCGGCTGCGCCGCGAGGGCCGAAGTGGCCGAACGCGGTGCTTCCGCCCGGCGCCGGGAGTGGCACGGGCCCCCGGTACCGGCAGGCATTGCGACGACGTTGCGGGCAATGGTACCAAGCCCTGCGAGCAGAATCGCGACGAACACGATCAGGAGCGGCATCGACTGCGCCGGCAACGCTCCCGCGCCGCCGATCGGCGACTCCGTCGGATCCCCGGACACCGGCGCGGGCAGGGCGGTGGTCGCCCAGGAACCGTCAGCCCGCGCCCTGGGCGCGATGGTCCTCCGGGGTTCCCCGGGCGTGGCCGGGAACGCGGGGCTCGAGCAGCCCTTCCCATCGGGCCGAGAGCAGCAGGGCGCCCGCCACCAGCCCGACCCCGACCCACGACCCCTCGGTGGTGTAGAGGCCGATCGCGAAGGCGGCCGCCAGGCCGACCTCCCGGCGGACCGTCAGTATCGCCGGCAGCGCGAAGAGCAGCCCGAAGACGTGCAGATCGGGTGAACCGACGAGGGTCAGCAGGCCGATCCAGGCGCCCGCATGCCGGCGCGGGACCGCGAACACGAGGAGCACGGTCGCGGCGGAGATGGCCAGCCCGACCGGCAGCGGGACGAGGTGCTGCAGGGAGATCCCGCCGACCGCGAGCCCTGGCTGGGCGGCGCGTCGCAGCTGCTCCAGCCAGTCGACCCAGAGGCCCAGACCCGTCAGCGGGAGCGTGACGAGCACGAAGAGGGCGGCCGCGGCGACGCCCAGGACGGCCGCACGCCGGCGGCGCCGCAGCAGGTAGACCCACGAGTGGATCTGGGACGTCTTCAGGATGGCGACGATGACCCCGAGGGAGCCGTCCACGATGGCCGGTCTCGAGTCGCCTGCGAGCTCGTGATCGCGCAGCCGGGCGGCGCCCACCGGAGGATCGAAGAAGAGCGCCACGTACGCGGCGAAGAGCAGCACCTGGACGTTGAGCCCCAGCAGCGCCTCGGCGAACGGCGGCCAGGCGAGGACGAACGGCCATGCCCACCAGGGGATCCCGAGCCGCCGGCAGGTCCAGGCGGCAGCCGAGACGCAGACGAGCGCCCAGGCCAGCGTGACGATGCCCTGCGACATGATCGCGAACGGGGCGAGGACCGGGAGCAGGAACGGAGGGTACAGGAACGGCTGGCCTGTGCCGTCCGTGACCTGAAAGCTCGAGGCGAGGTACGGCGCAGCGCCGTGGATCCAGCGCTCCGCGGCCTGCATCGGAATCTGCAGGTCGACCGCCAGGGGATAGGTGCGCAGGAGCGCGGACGCCGTGGCCAGGCTCGACCATGCGGCGGCGCCCGCGAGTCCGGCGCGGAGGAGCCGGTTGGGCAGCGTGCCGGCGACGAGCACGGCGGCCGTGGAGGCCGGCTGCCGGTGCCGCTCACTGAGACGTGACACGCGGTCATTCTGCCGGTTCGCGGCCGTTCCCCGCGTCAGGCCCCCCGCCCGGCGTACCATCAGCCTCCCATGCCCCACCTCGACGCCGCCGCGGCCGTCGTGCCGTCCGCCGGTGCGCCGGCGCTCTCGCCGCTCATCGAGGCCCGTGCGCTCACCAAGCGGTTCGGGTCGTTCACCGCGGTCGACGCGATCGACTTCGACGTCGCTCCCGGCGAGGCGTTCGGCTTTCTCGGGCCGAACGGCGCCGGCAAGACCTCGACGATGCGGATGATCGGGTGCGTCTCGCCCATGACCTCCGGCTCGCTCCGGGTGCTCGGGCTCGACCCGCGCAGGGACGGCCCGCGGATCCGGGCACGCCTGGGCGTGGTGCCCCAGGCGGACACCCTCGACATGGAGCTGACGGTCCGCGAGAACCTGCTGATCTACGGCCGGTACTTCGACCTGAGCCGGCGCGAGGCATTGCGCCGCGCGGGCGATCTGCTCGAGTTCGTGCAGCTGGGCGATCGGGCCGGCGACCGGGTGGAGCCGCTGTCGGGCGGCATGAAGCGACGGCTCACCATCGCCCGGTCGCTGATCAACGAGCCCGACCTCCTGCTGCTCGACGAGCCCACCACGGGGCTGGATCCGCAGGCACGGCACCTCCTCTGGGACCGCCTGTACCGCCTCAAGCAGCGCGGCGTGACGCTCGTCCTCACCACGCACTACATGGACGAGGCGGAGCAGCTCTGCGACCGGCTGGTGGTGATGGACAAGGCGCGCATCGTCGCGGAAGGATCTCCCCGCGACCTGATCGCGCGGTATTCGAGCCGCGAGGTGGCCGAGCTGCGGTTCCCGCCCGGGGTGCAGGAGTCGCTGGACGGTCGGCTGGAGGGGCTCGCGGACCGCGTGGAGTGGCTGCCCGACCGGGTGCTCCTCTACGCCGATGACGGGGAGGAGGCGGCGGAGGGCGTGCATGCGCGCGGCGTGCGGCCCGAGAGCGTGCTGGTCCGTCGCAGCTCCCTCGAGGATGTCTTCCTGCGGCTGACGGGCCGCTCCCTGGTCGACTGAGCAGGCGCGGGCGCCATGGCGATCGGCACGCGGGTCCTGGAGCACAACCTGATGGTCTACCGGCGGGTCTGGCACGGGTCGGTGCTCGGCTCGCTGGTCTCGCCGATCCTCTTTCTCGCCGCGATGGGGATCGGCCTGGGCGGCTACGTGAACCGGGGCGGCGCCGGGGCCCTCGGCGGCGTCTCCTACCTCGCGTTCCTCGCGCCGGGGCTGCTCGCGGCGCAGGCCATGCAGACGGCGGCCTTCGAGACCACGTACCCGATCATGGGCAAGATCGTCTGGGACAAGCTCTACGACGCGATGCTCGCCACCCCGCTCACGGTGCGGGACCTGCTGGCCGGCGAGCTGGAGTGGCTGGTCGTGCGCCTCACGATCGTCTGTTCCGCGTTCCTGGTCGTGGCGATCGGCTTTGGTGCTGTGCGGCTGCCGCTGGGGTTGCTGGCCCTCCCGGTCGCGGTGCTCACGGGGCTCGGCTTCGCGGCGCCGATCATGGCCTTCTCGGCGACGCAGCGCCAGGACTCCGCCTTCAACGTGATCTTCCGGTTCGGGATCACGCCGCTGTTCCTGCTGAGCGGCACCTTCTTCCCGCTCGACCGGCTGCCCGCGGTGGTCCGGCCGATCGCGTACCTGACGCCGCTGTATCACGGCGTCGCGCTGACCCGGGGGCTGACGCTCGGCTCGCTCGACCCCGCGGCCGCGGCCGGCCATCTCGCCGCCCTGGCGGCCTTCGTGGCGGTGGGGTGTGTGCTGGCCGGGATCTCGTTTCGCCGGCGGCTGGTGGTGTGAGGTGCTGACGCTGTCCCGGATCGTTCCGCTGGCGGCTCCCGTCCGCTCCGGCCGCCTGGTCGAGCGCAACCTGCTGGTCTACCGGCGCACCTGGATGGTGCTCTTCTCCGGCTTCTTCGAGCCGCTCTTCTACCTGCTGGGCATCGGCTTCGGCATCGGTGCGCTGGTGGGCACTGTGACCGGTCCAGACGGGCACGCCATCCCTTACCAGGTCTTCGTCGCGCCCGCCCTCCTCGCGTCGTCGGCCATGAACGGTGCGATCTACGACAGCACGACCAACGTGTTCTTCAAGCTCAAGTACGCGCACACCTACGACGCCATCCTGACCACTCCCGTGGGTATCTCGGACGTGGCGGTGGGGGAGATCGCCTGGGCGCTCATCCGGGGCACCCTGTACGCGATCGGGTTCATGGCGGTCATGCTCATGCTGGGGTTGGTCCGGTCCCCGGCCTGGCTGCTGGCGTTCCCCGGCTCGATCCTGATCGGCTTTGCCTTCGCGTCGGTCGGGATGGCCCTCTCGACCTGGGTCCGCAGCTGGGCCGACTTCGACAAGCTCCAGCTGGTGCTGCTCCCCATGTTCCTGTTCTCGGCGACCTTCTACCCCATGACCGCCTACCCGCCGGCGCTCCAGGTGGTGGTGCAGCTGACCCCCTTGTACCACGGGGTCGACCTGCTGCGCGGGCTGACCACCGGGTCGATCGGGCTCGCCCAGGGACTCGACGTCGCGTACCTGGTCGGGATGGGGATCGTCGGCCTGGCGGTCGTCTCGCGCCGCCTGGAGCATCTGCTGCTCAAGTAGCGGAGCCGGGGCGGCGACCCGAACGCACCCCCTATACTGCGGGACGATGAACGTGACCACCACTCCTGCCCCCCGCAGCACCGTCGTGCTCGAGGTCGAGCTGCCGGCGGATCGCCTCCAGAAGGCCATCGATGAGTCCGTCCGGCGCCTCGGCCGCCGCACCCGCGTTCCCGGCTTCCGCCCTGGGAAGGCGCCCCGCGTGATGCTCGAGCGCGCGCTCGGCGTGCAGCGCGACAACCCTGCGGCCAACCCCATCTACGACGACGCCAAGGACCAGCTCTTCACCGCCACCATGGGCGGTGCGCTGGAGGAGGCGGACCTCGACGCGCTGACGGTCCCGGACCCGGAGTGGATCCGCTTCGAGGAGGGCGCGGGCGCGACCTACCGTGTCTCGGTGCCGGTCCGCCCCGAGGTGACGCTCGGGGACTACGTCAGCTATCCGTTCGGCGTCGAGATCGAGCAGGTCGACGACGCCAGGGTGGAACGCGTCCTCGACGAGCTCCGCGACCAGCACGCCAGCCTGCGCGCCGTCGAGGATCGGCCCATCCGCACCGACGACTGGGTCGTGATCGCCTTCCAGGGGACGAGGGACGGTCAACCGTTCGAGGGAGGCAGCGCGGAACGCTTCCCCATGGTCGTCGGCGGGGGCCGCATGATCCCCGGCTTCGAGGAAGCGCTGGTCGGGCTCTCCACCGGCGAGGAGAAGGACTTCGACGTCGTCTTCCCGGACGACTACCCGGACGCGGCGCTGGCGGGACAGCCGGCGCACTTCCACGTGACGGTGCGCGAGATCCGCGAGAAGGTGCTCCCCGACGCGGACGACGCCTTTGCCCAGGAGATCGGGGCGTCGCTCCCCGACATGGCCGCGCTGCGGGCGGACATCCGCCGCCGGCTCGAGGCGAACGCCCGCGACCATGCCCGGCACGCGTTTGCCGACCGGGTCATCGAGTACGCGGTGGCGAACGCGACGCTCGAGGTGCCCGACCTGCTGGTCGACCAGGAGGTGGAGGTGATGCACGACGAGCTGCGCATGCGGCTCGCCGAGCAGGGGATCCCCTACGAGGAGTACGCACGCGTCACGGGCAAGGACGATGCGGCGCTCCACGCCGAGTACCGGGAGCCCGCCGAGCACCGCGTCAAGGTCCTGCTGGTCCTCTCGAAGATCGCCGACCAGGAGGGGCTGGAGATCTCCGAGCAGGAGATCGACGCGGAGATCGCCCGGGCGCGGGCGCGCTACACGGACAACCCCAGGCTGGTGGGGTACTTCGAGTCGGCGCGCGGCCGCTCGTACCTGCGCTCGACCATGCGGCGTACCCGGATCGTGGAGCGGCTCGTGGATCGATGGCTGGAGGCCCATCCCGAGGTCGGGCCGCTGGCTCATCTCGAGGACGACCCCGGCGTGGCGGCGCTGGCCGAGGGCGGCGTCCCCGAGGTCGAGGCCGAACCGGCCCGGGCAGCCGCGGGCGCCGTCAAGGAGGAGCAGGCATGAGCCGCGTCGTCGTTCCGGGTCGCTCGGCCGCGCTGCGTGCCGCGCAGGAAACCACCGGGATGCTCGTGCCGATGGTCATCGAGACCTCGAGCCGCGGCGAGCGCGCGTACGACATCTACAGCCGGCTGCTGCGCGACCGGATCGTGTTCCTCGGCGACGCGATCGAGGACCACATCGCAAACCTCATCATCGCGCAGCTGCTCTTCCTGGAGTCCGAGGACCCCGAGAAGGACATCAACCTCTACATCAACTCGCCGGGCGGCGTCATCACCGATGGGCTCGCCATCTACGACACCATGCAGTACCTGCGCGCGCCGGTCAGCACGATGTGCGTCGGTATGGCCGCCAGCATGGCGGCCGTGCTCCTGGCGGCCGGCGAGAAGGGCAAGCGGTACGCGCTGCCGCACAGCCGGATCATGATCCACCAGGGCTCCGGCGGGTTCCGCGGCAACACGCCCGACGTGTTCATCCAGGTCAAGGAGATGGAGGAGCTGGTCAACACCAACCACCAGATCCTCGCCCGCCACACCGGACAGCCGATCGAGAAGATCATCAAGGACACGGACCGGGACTACTTCATGTCGCCACAGGCGGCGAAGGATTACGGCATCATCGACGAGGTCTACGCGGTGCGGGGCGACTCGCTCATCGCGCAGGCGCACGACACGGCCCGGACGGAGACGACCGCCCCGGCACACGGTCAGGCCGACGCCCCGGAACCGCAGGCGCGGTGACGCGGGCCATCCCGCGCACGGAGTAGTTGCGATGTCCACGCCTCCTACCAAGAGCACCAAGGTCCCGTATCGCTGCAGCTTCTGCGGCAAGAGCCAGGACCAGGTGCGCAAGCTCATCGCGGGCCAGGGCGTCTACATCTGCGACGAGTGCATCAACCTCTGCCAGGAGATCATCGAGGAGGAGCTCCTCGAGACCCCGCGGCTCAAGCAGCAGCCGGCAAAGCTCCCCGCGCCCAGCCAGATCAAGTCGTCGCTGGACCAGTACGTGATCAGCCAGGAGCGCGCCAAGCGCGTGCTCTCGGTGGCCGTGTACAACCACTACAAGCGCGTCAACGCGGGGCACCAGGTCGACGACGTGGAGCTCCAGAAGTCGAACGTGCTGATGGTCGGTCCGACCGGGTCCGGCAAGACGCTGCTCGCACAGACGCTGGCGAAGATCCTGGACGTGCCTTTCTGCATCGCCGACGCCACCAGCCTGACCGAGGCCGGGTACGTCGGGGAGGACGTCGAGAACATCCTGCTGCGGCTCATCCAGTCCGCCGACTTCGACGTGCAGCGGGCACAGCGCGGGATCATCTACATCGACGAGATCGACAAGATCGCCCGCAAGGCGGACAACCCCTCGATCACGCGCGACGTGTCGGGGGAGGGGGTCCAGCAGGCGCTGCTCAAGATCCTCGAGGGCACGGTGGCCAACGTGCCGCCCCAGGGCGGCCGCAAGCACCCCCACCAGGACTTCATCCAGATCGACACCACCAACATCCTGTTCATCTGTGGCGGGGCGTTCGAGGGACTCGAGAAGATCGTGGAGGAGCGCGTCGGCCGCCGCTCGATCGGGTTCGGCTCCGAGGCCCACATGTCCAGGGTCGAGCGCGAGCGAATCCTCGAGAAGCTGATGCCGGAGGACCTCCTCCGCTTCGGACTCATCCCCGAGTTCGTGGGCCGCCTCCCCGTGATCGTCACCCTGGCCCCGCTCACGCTCGCGGACCTGGTGCGTGTCGCCAGGGAGCCCAAGAACGCGGTCACGCGGCAGTACCAGAAGTTCCTCTCGCTCGACAAGGTCGAACTGGCGTTCACGCCGGCCTCGCTCGAGGCCGCGGCGGAGCTGGCGCTGGCCCGTAAGACCGGCGCCCGGGCGCTCCGATCGATCGTGGAGGAGGCGCTCCTGGACGTCATGTTCGAGATCCCGGAGCGTGCCGACATCCGCAAGTGCATCATCACCGAGGAGACGATCCGCGGCCGGCGCCCCCCGCTGCTCCTCACGCAGGCGCAGCTGGACAAGGGCGTCGACGAGACCAACTACGACGCGCTGATCGAGGGTGCCAGCGCCTGATGGAGCCGGGTCGCGGGGCACTCGCCGGCCTGTGCTACCCTCTCATCCTTCACGACGACGACCGGGAAGAGTAGCGCCGCACCGACCACAGAGACCGCGTGCCGGAGGCTGTGAGCCGCGGGGAGACGGGCGGCGCGAAGGTCGCCCGCGAGCCGTGCGGCTGACGCCCGTTATGGCGTCGAGAGGACGTCCGGGCGCGCGACGCGACCGGGCCGGCCAGGATCCGCGGGGCCTGAAGGGCAGGCGGCGGGATGGGCCGGCGCGGGCGTGAGGTGCCCCGACCGGGATGACCGGTCGGGCCGGGCGTCGAACCAGCAGGTGGTACCACGACCCCGTTCGTCCGCTGGGCGAGCGGGGTTCGCGATTCCCGGCCACCGAACCGGGGGCGGGCGGCGTACAGCGACGCGAGGGAGACCGAGGCAAGGATGAGCGACACGAACGAGGAGTCGGAGCCGACCGGGACGGCCGGCACGGGCGGCCGCCACGAACTGCCGAAGACCTACCAGCCGGACCAGGTCGAGCCCGGCCTGTACGAGCGCTGGGAGGCCGCGGACGTCTTCGCCCCCGACGGGACCGGGAGCCGCGCGGACTGGTCGAAGCCGCCCTTCGTGATCATCCAGCCGCCGCCGAACGTCACCGGAGCGCTCCACCTCGGGCATGCGCAGCGGGCCACCGTGGAGGACGCCCTGATCCGTCACGCCCGGATGACGCGCCGCCCGACCCTGTGGCTGCCCGGCGAGGACCACGCCTCGATCGCCGCCCAGTACGTGCTGGACCGCCTGATCGCCGAGGAGGGCGCGAGCCGGGAATCACTCGGTCGGGAGCGGTACCTCGAGCGCATGTGGCGGTTCGTGCGGGGCGTACAGGGCATCATCGCCGACCAGCACCGGCGCATCGGGGCGTCCGCGGACTGGCGGCGGGAGCGCTTCACCATGGACGCCGTCTCAGCCCGCGCGGTCCGTGTGGCGTTCAAGCGGCTGCACGACGACGGCCTCGCGTACCGGACCGAGGCGCTGGTCAACTGGTGTCCGGGATGCCGCACCAGCGTCTCGGACCTGGAGGTGATCCCGAAGCCCGAGAAGGGCTCGCTCTGGACGATCCGCTACCACCTGGTCCGCACCGACGGCACGGCCGATCCCGGCGCGTGGATCGCGGTGGCCACGACCCGGCCCGAGACGCTGCTGGGCGACACGGCGGTCGCGGTCCACCCCGAGGATCCGCGCTACCGCGCGCTGGTCGGGCGGTCGGTGCGCGTGCCGTTCGTCGATCGCGACGTGCTCGTGATCGCGGATGACGTGGTGGACCGGGAGTTCGGGACGGGCGCGGTCAAGATCACGCCGGCGCACGACCAGGACGACTACGCCACCGGCAAGCGGCACGGGCTGGCCTTCGTGACCGTGCTGGACGACGAGGGGCGCGTGTCCGGCACCGGTACGGCCTGCGACGGCCTGGACCGCTACGCCGCGCGTCGCCGGATCGTGGCCGACCTCGAGGCCATGGGCGACCTCGAGGCCGTGACCGCCCACGACATGATGGTGGGGCATTGCCAGCGCAGTGACGACGTGGTCGAGCCGCGGCTCAAGACGCAGTGGTTCATCCGGACCGGCCCACTGGCGGAGAAGGCCCTCGAGGCGGTCCGGTCCGGCCGGACCCGGATCGTGCCCCGTCGCTTCGAGAAGGTGTACTTCGACTGGCTCGAGAACATCCGCGACTGGAACGTGAGCCGGCAGCTGTGGTGGGGCCACCGGATCCCGGCCTGGTACTGCCCGGGCGGGCACGTGACGGTCTCCGACGCGGAGCAGGGCCCCGACGCGTGTGTCACCTGCGGACGTCCTGCGGCCGAGCTGGTGCAGGAGGAGGACATCTTCGACACGTGGTTCTCGAGCGGCCTGTGGCCGTTCTCCACCCTGGGCTGGCCGGAGCCCACGCCCGATCTCGACCGGTTCTATCCGGGCACGGTCCTGGAGACCGCCTACGACATCATCTTCTTCTGGGTCGCCCGGATGATGATGCTCGGCGAGTGGTTGATGGGAGAGGCACCGTTCCGCCACGTGTACCTGAGCGGTCTCATCCGCGACCCGTACGGCCAGAAGATGTCGAAGACGAAGGGCAACGTGATCGACCCGCTCGCGGTGATCGACGAGCTCGGAGCGGACGCGCTGCGCTTCGCGGTGGTGTACGGGGTGGCGCCCGGCGCGGATACGCGGCTGGGCCGAACCAAGCTCGAGAGCGCGCGCAACTTCGGAAACAAGCTCTGGAACGCGGCACGCTTCGTGCTGGGGGCGCGGCCGGCCGGGCTGGACCCGGACGCCCCGCTCGAGCTGCCCTCGGGCTCCGACCTCGGCCCGGCCGAGCGCTGGATCCTGAGCCGGGCGGCGACCAGGATCTCGGCGATCTCTGCCGCCTACGAGGAGCTTCGCGTCGGCGACGCCGCGTGGTCCCTCTACGAGGCGGTGTGGAGCGAGTACTGCGACTGGTACATCGAGCTCTCCAAGAGCCGGTTGCGGTCGGAGGCATCCGCCGCGGAGCGGGTCGCCACGTGGCGGGTGCTGGCCTGGGTCCTCGATCGGTACCTGCGGCTCCTGCACCCGGTGATGCCGTTCATCACGGAGGACATCTGGCAGCGGCTGCCGCACCACCCCGGCGACCCGGACCTGCTGATCGTCGCCGACTGGCCGACGGGTTCGGAGGAGCGGGCGCTGGTGCCCGACCAGGACGCGGCCGAGCGGCCGGTGCGCGACCTGGTCGAAGTGGTCCGCGGGATCCGCAATGCAAGGGCCGAATCGGGGATAGACCCGGGCGAGTGGCTCGAGGGCAGGCTCTACCTGGACGATCGGGAGACGCGCGAGACGTTCGAACAGCTCGCCGCATCGCTCGCGCCGCTCGCGCGGACTCGCCTCGTCCCGGTCGCAATGCAGGACGCGCTCGAGGACGCCGGCGACGGGCTCTCGGTGGTGGTGGGCCGGCACGTCGCCCGGGTCACGCGGGGCTCCGCCGACCTGGCCCGTGAACGCGCCAGGCTCGAGCGCGAGCTGGAGGAGACGCGGCGGCTGCTCGGCGCCGCGGACGCCCGGCTCGCCAACGCCGACTTCGTCGCGCGGGCGCCCGCGAGCGTGGTCGATGGCGCGAGGGCCCGCGCCGAGGAGCTCCGCGAGCGGGCCGCCGCGCTGGCCGATCGGCTGGGCGACCGCGCGTGACGGGACGGGCGGGTCCCACGGCCCGACCGCCCCGCGCCGGGTGGAACGCCGCGCGACGACCGGGGCCATGAGCGTGGCTGGTACGATGCGCGTGGTCGAACGCCGACGCCTGTCACGGCCCGACCGGGAGGTCCTGACTTGCCGCTCGAGTTCCTGAAGCGCCGAAAGAGGACGGACGAGCCGCCGGCGCCTCAGCCTGCCGTGCCGGAGGAGATCGAGCCCGAAGAGTTCGAGGTTCGCATCCACTACCGTGCGAAGAGCACCGAGGGCGTGCGGATGCAGAACGGCCAGGCCGCGCTGCGCGAGCTGCCGGCCATGCTCGCGGGTGTGGCCAAGACCGACATCGACCTGCTCTATCCGCTGCCGGTGGAGCTCAGCGACGCGGCCCCCGTGATCGTGCAGCCGTCCGAGGCGATGCAGTGGCTCACGGCGCACCAGGCGGACAGCCCCATCGCCCGGCACGCGCTGCTGGTCCTTGAGACGCTCGGGGCCGTCGACCTGGCCTTCGACTCGCTCGCGGTGGCGCTCCTCCACGGCGAGACCGACACGTCCGGGTACCCGGAGTACAACGCCATCGTGGGCGGCGTCGCGTCCCACTGGGACGAGGCGACCGGCGACATGCTGGTCCGGGCCGTCGTCGGGTGGGGGGGCAAGGGCGTCCGCGGGGACACCGACCGCACGGCCCAGAAGATCCTGTCCAACCTGCTGGCCAACGTCCTCGCGAGCCAGTACGCGATCGGAATGGCGCCGTCGGAGCGCCCCGTACCGGCCGCCGGTGCCGGGGGTCTGGTGTGCGCCTCGTGCGGGTTCGTGTCAGGGCACGAGCGGGCCTTCTACTGTCCGAAATGCGGCATGCGCCTGCTGCGCGGGTAGGGGACGAGGAGGTCCAGGGTGCCGGTCTACGACTACGCCTGCACGGTGTGCGACCGCACGGTCGAGGTGACGCATGGGATCCACGCCCACGGGCCGTCGACGTGCGAGGTCTGCGGCGGGCCCATGCGCAAGCTGCTGTCGCCGCCCGCGATCGTGTTCAAGGGCTCTGGCTGGGCCAAGAAGGACGCACGGGCGTCGAGCCACGCGAGGGCGGGCCGGAAGCACGCGGGTGAGCACGCGTCGGGTGGATCCGGCGACGCGACCTCGGCGGGGGACGCCGGCGCAGGCGCACCGAAGACGAGCGGGGGCGACGCGGGCGGGTCGGACGCCCACTGACGTGCCGAAGCCGCCGTCTGACTGGATCACCCTGGCGGACGCGACACGGATCCTGGCCGCCGCGAACATCCAGGTGAGCCCGTCGACCCTGGCGCGGTGGGCCAGGGAGGGACGCATCCAGAGCGCGCGTCCCGGGCGGCTCATCTACGTGCGGCGATCGCAGATCCGGGCGATGCTGCGACCGCGGGGACGGGGAGGGATACCGGACGTGCCGCTCCCGGCGCCCTCCGACGCGCCCGGGCAGGAGGCGCTGTTCAAGGGGCTGGAGGACTAGTTGGCCGCGTCCCGCGAGGACAGGGCCCGGCTCCGGCGGCTCGAGCCGCAGCCGGGGTCCAGGCTCGCGCGGCTGATCGCGCGTGTCGGAGGCGACGAGTACGCGGTTGAGCTCCGCGACCTGCTCGACGAGTTCTCCGAGATCGGAGGGGATCTGCTCTCGGCGGCCCTCGCGCTGCGGGCGCTGGTCGGGTTCCTCGTGACCCTGTTGCTGCTGGCCGTCGGGGTCGGCGTCCTTTCCGACGATCCAGCCGTGCGAGCAGCGATCGTCGAGCGGGCGTCGCGGCTGGTGCCGGGCCTGGAGGAGCCGGTGCGGAGCATGTTGCGCGAGCTGTCCTCGGGCCGGGCGACGTACTCGGCGCTCGCGCTCCTCGGGCTCGCGTGGACCACCGGCGGGGTGTACGGGGCGCTCGACAGCGCGCTCCGCCGGGTCTTCCCCGGTGGGCGTCCGCGTGGCATGGTCGAACGCCGGGTGCGGGGCATGCTGGCGGTGGTGCTGATCTTCGGATCCGTCGCCATCCTCCTCGTCCTCGGCGCCGCATGGTCGGCGGTCGAGAGCAGCCTGCTCCCGGCCGACGTCACCGCCTGGCGGATCGCCAACCCGATCGCCGGCGCCGTGATCGCGAGCGGTGTCATCCTGGTCGTGTACCGGCTCGTTCCGACGGCGCCCCCGACCGTGCGCGAGGCGAGTCTGCCCGCGCTCGTCGCGGGGACCACCGTGGCGGTCATGACCGCAGCCTACGCGCTGATCGCGCCGCGTCTCGTGGGGGCCCTGAACGTGTTCGGGACGGTCGCGGCCGTCATCGGCACGCTGCTCTGGCTCGCCTGGATCTTCCGAGTCATCCTGCTGGCGGGCCTGTGGGCGTGCAGGCGGCGAGACGCGCAGGGGGTCCCGGCGACGCCCGGGATGGATTGAGGCGTTCGGCGGCGCGGGCGACGACCCCGCGCCGGGTGTCAGGCCTGGCGCGCCCCGCAGCGACGGCAGAAGCGGGCGCTCGCCGAGAGCGGCAGGCCGCAGCCGGTACATGCCTGGATCCCGGAGCCGGGACGGGTCACGAGATCGCGCATGGATTCCTCCCAGACGCTCCGAGTGACGCGCAACGAGACCTGCGGATGCGGGGTCTCGCTGCGATGGAGCAGGCGGGCCATGGAAGCGGACGACGCCGTACCGGGCTCGTACGGGCGCTCCCGGGGGGTGGGAGGCCAGCCGGCGGGGGCAGCCGGTGTCTCGTCCGGGGCGACGATCTGCCAGGGTGTCGTGCCGGGAGCCGCGGGCTGGGGCGGGCGCAGCGGGATGCGGGGTGGACGCAGGGGGGCCCGCGGCTGCTCCACGGGCGCAGGTGCCGGCTCGACCGGCGCCCGTGGTGGCTCCGCCGGCTGCAGCGGCGCCTGAGTCTCGGGCTCCAGGGGGGACTCCGTCGCGGCCTGGGAGGACGGGGGCTCGGGCAGCCCGGCCGCCGGTTCGACCGGGACGGCGACCTCGACCTCGGCCGCCGGTTCGACCGGGACGGCGACCTGCCGCGCGCCTCCGGCGGGAGCCTCGAGCACGGTCGGTGGTTCGATCGCGACCGAGGCCCCGATTTCGGTCTCGGCCAGGGCCTCGACTGCGGCCGCCAGGTCCGGTTCTCGCTCTGCCTGCAGTGCGGCAACCGTCTCCACTGCGGACGGCTCCGGCTTCTCGGCGTACGAGGGCACCGGCTCGACCGTGGCCTCCAGTCTGCTCAAGGCGGCCTGCAGTTCCCGCTGCTCGAGCGGGTCGGGGACGCCGGGCATGGGCGCGCACGTGCGACACCGTCCCGCAGCCTCGTTCCAGCAATCGCGGCAGGTGTACTGGCGGCAGGTGAAGCAGAAGTTGAAGGTGTCGTGGAACGCCTGGAGCTGGATCCCGGATGCTTGCCGCTCACGCTCGCGACGCGCCTCGGCGAGCGCCTCGTCCAGGGATTCGTCCGAGGTGAGGTAGTTGCGGAGGCCGTGCGCGAACGTCCGGGCACGAGTCAGCGGGCTGCTGGTGGCCGCAGCGGACTCGAACGTGAACCTGGCGCCGCACCGCTCGCAGTACGACTCGGTGAGGATCTCGGACATCCCGCGACGAACCCTCGCTTGGCAGAGCAGCTACAGAGTACAGGCATCTGCGCGTGCGGCATCCCCGACATCCGTCGGCCCCGGGCGGGCCAAACGTCCGGCTCCCGGGGCCCGCACGCCACCGGAGGCTCCCGGGGGCCACGGGGTCCGGGTGCTAGACTCGGCCATCCGATGAGCGGCCCACTCGCCGCGCTCGAGCGGCTCTTCGAGCGCATCTTCGAGCGTCCAGCAGCGCGGCTGTTCGGGACCGGCGTCGAGCCTGTCCAGGTGCGTCATCGACTCGAACGCGCCATGGACGGCGCGCAGCATGCGCCCGGCGGATACGCGCCGCACCGGTACACCGTCCGCGTGAATCCCGGCGACCTGGCCGGCCTCGGCGACCTGGTCCCGGCCTTTGCCGCCGCCCTCGTGGCGCATGCCCGCAGCCAGGGGTACCGGCTCCGGGGCCAGCCGACCGTCCAGCTCGCCGGTGATCCCGGGGTGGCCCCCGGCGACCTGGCAGTGGAGACGGGCTTCGGGATCGATGACGGCCGTGCACCGACGGGAGCCGTGGGCCGGCCGGGTGGCGCACCGGTCGGCGACCTCGGGCAGGCGCCGGCCGGCGCGACGATGGTGTTCGAGGTACCGAAGGCCCGCGTGCCGTACGCGACGCTCCGGGTGGAGACGCCGGGTGTCGCGCCGCGCGAGTTCCCGGTCCGTGCGCCGAGCGTCCGGATCGGTCGCGGCGAGGAGAACGATCTCGTGCTGCCCGACTCCCGCATCTCGCGCGCGCACGGCCTCGTCTCGGCGCGTCAGGGCGGCCTCGTGTACACCGATCTGGGCAGCACGAACGGGTCCTTCGTGAACGGGACCCGGGTCAGGGAGGTGGCCCTGGGGCCCGGGGACGTCCTGCGGCTCGGCGATTCGACCGTGACCATCGCCGGCGGACGATGAACCTCACGGGCGGGATCGACACGTTCGCGCTGAGCCTGTGGCTGCTGCGCCTCGCGTTCCTCGGTGCCCTCTACCTGTTCCTGCTGTCGGTCGCGCGCCTGCTCCTGCGCGACCTTCGCAGCGTGTCCGCGACGGCACCGGGCGAGCTCGGCCGGCTCGTCGTGGTCACGTCGTTCGCCGGCGGACCGCCGGCCGGCGCGTCCTACGCCCTGGACGCGGTGACCACCATCGGGCGTGACATCAACAACACCATCGCGATCGACGATCCGTTCCTGTCGGCGGACCATGCGGTGCTCACCTTTCGAGGCCGGAGCTGGTACCTGGAGGATCGGGGCAGCACCAACGGCACGTACCTGAACGGCGCACCGGTCGTGGGCGTCGCACCGCTCGGATTCGGTGACGAGGTGCAGGCGGGCCAGCTGCGGGTGCGGCTGGACCGGCCGCGCCCGCCGCGGGCGGCATGAACGCGATCTCTCCCGTCACGGCGCGGCAGCTCGGCATCGAGGTGCGGCCTCGTCTTCGCCGTCGCGAGCTCGCGCTGCTGGCGATCGTCGCGGCCGCGCTCGTCCTGGGCCGGGCGTCGCTGGCGTCGACCCTGGCCGGCCACCTGGCGCTGGGCGACATGCGGTTGCTGGGCATGTACCTCGTGGGGGTGCTGGCCCTCCACGTCGCGTTCGTGCTGACCGGCCGCCGCATGGACCAGATCCTGCTCCCGACGGTCACCCTGCTGGGGGGACTCTCGCTGCTGGTGATGGAGCGGTTGCCGCAGGACCTCGTGGTTCAGCGGTTCGTGGGCCGCGACTTCGGGCTGGCGCAGCTCCAGCTCGGCTGGCTGCTGCTGTCGCTGATGCTGCTCGGCCTGCTCGCCATCGTGGTGCGCAGCGACAACTGGCTGCGGCTGTACAAGTACACGTGGGCGGCGGCCGGGATCGCGCTGCTCCTGGCGGTCTTCGTGTTCGGCCGGGATGCCAACGGGGCCCAGCTGGACCTGTGCCTGGGCCCGGTCTGCGGCCAGCCCTCCGAGCCCCTGAAGGTGATCATGGTCGTGTTCCTCGCCGGTTACCTGGCTGAGAACCGGGAGCTCCTCGCCGGTGCCAGCACGCGCGTGGGGCCGCTCCGCCTGCCGCCGGTGCCCTACCTCGTGCCGATGCTCGCGATGCTGGGCATCGCGCTGGCGGTGGTGACCTTCCAGCACGACCTCGGGTCCGCGCTGCTGTACTTCGTGGTCTTCCTGTTCCTCCTCTACATCGCCACCGCCCGGGTGAGCTACGTGGCCCTGGGGCTGCTGCTGTTCCTGGCCGGGAGCGCGGTCCTGTACGAGGTCTACCCCGTCGTCCGGCTCCGGGTCGACATCTGGCTCAACCCCTGGGTGGACCCGCAGGGTGCCGGATATCAGACCCTGCGGGCCCTCTACGCGCTGGGCACCGGTGGGATCCTCGGCACAGGGCTGGGCGCCGGCCTCCCGTCGGTCGGGTCGGCTCCCGCGATCCCCGTCATGGAGAGCGATTTCGTCTTCGCCGCGATCGCCGAGGAGCTGGGGCTGCTCGGCGCACTGGCGGTCCTGGCGTGCTACCTCGTGATCGCGGAACGCGGGCTGCGCATCGCCGCCACGGCGCAGGATGACTTCCGGGCGCTGCTGGCCGCCGGCCTCACCCTGGTGGTCGTGGTGCAGGCCGCCATCATCGTGGGGGGGGACATCAAGCTCGTGCCGCTCACCGGCATCACCCTGCCGTTCGTGAGCTACGGGGGCAGCTCGCTCGTCGCCAACGCGCTCGTCGTCGGCCTGCTGCTCGCGCTCAGCGATCGCGGCGTGGAGCCTCCGCCACCGCCGAAGCCCCGGCGCCGGTTGCTCGGGGCCGAGCCGGCGGGTGACCTGGCGTGAGCCTGCGCCGCCGCCTCGGAGCCGCGGTGCGTCCGGCCGACGCGCCGCACGACCTCGTGGCGCCTCGCATCGGCCGATCGGTCCTGCGGGTCGCGCTCGCGCTGGGTCTTGCGTACGTCCTCATCGGCGGGACGCTCACCTACTGGCAGGTGGTGCGTGCCGACGCCCTCACGCTCGACCCGGCCAATCCGCTCGTCCAGGCGGCACAGCAGTCCAACCTCCCCGGCCGCATCCTCGACGCCCGGGGCACGGTGCTGGCGAAGTCGGTGCGGCTGGGCAATGGGACGGTGGTGCGCCAGTACCTGGCCGACCCGTCGCTGGGGCCGCTGCTCGGGTACCGGAGCGCGCAGTTCGGCACGGCGGGCCTGGAGGCGGCCGAGAACGGGGTGCTGATCGGCCTGTCGGGCCAGTCGGAGGCGGACCTGCTGCTGCGCAAGCTGCGGTTCCAGCTCTACCGGCCGCAGGACGTGGTGCTCGGCATCGACATGCGGCTGCAGAAGGACGTCGAGCAGCTGATGGGCAACCGGCGAGGCGCGGTCGTGGCGATCGACCCCGCGACGGGGCAGATCCTGGCGCTCGTCAGCAGCCCAGGGTTCGATCCGAACCAGGTCGCCAACCCGACCACGGGCGCGGCCGCATTCCAGCGCCTCTCGACCGACCTGGCATCCCCGCTGCTCGATCGGGCCACCCAGGGGCTCTTCGTGCCCGGGTCGGTCTTCAAGCTGGTGACCTCGATCGCCGGGCTCGGGTCAGGCGCCATCACTGCGCAGACCACCTATCCCGATCAGCCGGCGGAGGAAAAGACCGGCTTCCTGGTGGACGGTTACCGCGTGATCGACGGCCATCATCCGTTCACCGACGGCATCGCGCTCGACTACACGCAGGCGCTCGAGGTCTCCTGCAACATCTACTTCGCCCATGTCGGGCTCGCGGTCGGCGGCCCGGCGCTGGTCCAGTGGGCCGCCCGGCTCGGGTTCGGAGCGCCTCTTCCCTTCGTCCTGCCCACCGCCGCCAGCCAGGTCACGGGCGGCGGCGGCCCGCTGGGCGGGTTCAAGGATCGGGTGGAGCTTGCCAACGCCGCGTACGGGCAGGCCGAGGTGCTGGTGACGCCCCTGCAGATGGCGCTGGTGGCTGCGGCGATCGCGAACGGCGGGGTGCTGATGGAGCCCCACCTCGTGATCGGCACGCGCGACAGCAGCGGGATCCTGCATCCCGTCGACCCCGCGCCATGGCGGACCGTCATCGATCCGGCCATCGCGTCGACGATCGCAGATGCCATGCAGCAGGCGGTCGAGGGCGCGTGGGGCATCCCGTTCGCGGGGCTCGGCAAGGTCCCGGGCGTCCCGACCGCCGGCAAGACCGGCACGGCGCAGCTCGGCGGCTCCGGCGAGCCGCACTCGTGGTTCGTGGGGTTCGCGCCGGTCCAGGGGGCCCGGATCGCGGTGGCCGTGCTGCTCGAACGCGCCGGCTCCGGGGCAACGGAGGCGGCGCCGCTTGCCAGCCGCGTGATGGCCGACTACCTGGCGCTGGTGACCCGATGAGCGGCCCGCGCCTGGGGCGTCCCATGGTCGAACGCGTGCTGCTGGGTCGGCGCGCTCACCCTGCGGCACGGCTGACCGGGTCCGGCACCCTGCCGGGAGGGACGCTCGAGACCCCCCGGGGGCACGTGACGTACCATGACCGGGTGATCCCGACCGAACGGCGGGCGGCCAGGCAGACACCGTTGCAGCGGGGGAGTGTCGAATGGCGGACGTACGGGCGCTCGGGGGACGGGTCGTTGCCAACGTAGAGCGCGTGATCGTCGGCAAGCACGACGTCGTCCGCCTGGCGCTCGTGGCGCTGATCTGCCAGGGTCACATCCTGATCGAGGACGTGCCCGGGACCGGCAAGACCGTGCTCGCCAAGGCGCTCGCACGCAGCCTGGGCTGCTCGTTCCGCCGGATCCAGTTCACGCCGGACCTGCTGCCATCCGACGTGACGGGCCTCTCGATCTACAACCAGCGGACCCAGGAGTTCGAGTTCCGCCCTGGCCCCATCATGGCCCAGGTCGTCCTCGCCGACGAGATCAATCGCGCCACGCCCAAGACCCAGTCCGCGCTGCTCGAGTGCATGGAGGAGCGCCAGGCCACCATCGATGGCAAGACGTACGCCATGCCCAGTCCGTTCCTGGTGCTGGCGACGCAGAACCCGATCGAGTACGAGGGCACCTTCGCGCTGCCGGAGGCCCAGCTGGACCGCTTCATGCTCCGGCTTCGGCTCGGCTACCCCTCGCCGTCCGAGGAGATCGTGGTGATGGACCAGCAGAAGCGCGTGCACCCGCTCGGCGAGATCGGCGAGGTGGTCGGCGTCGAGGAACTCCTCGCGATGCAGTCGACGGTACGTGAGATGTACGTGGATCCGGTCGTCGCCGACTACATCGTCCGCCTCACCGCCGCCACCCGGTCGCACCCGGACGTCCAGCTGGGCGCCTCGCCCCGCGGCTCGCTCGCGCTCTATCGCGCGGCTCAGGCGGTGTCCGCCCTGGAAGGGCGCGACTACGCGATCCCGGACGACGTGAAGATGCTCGCCGAGCCGGCGCTCGCCCACCGGATCATCGTCAAGACGGCGGCGACGCTCCGCGACGTCGACGGGCGGCAGGTCGTCCGCGAGCTCCTCGAGACGGTGCCCGTCGAGGCCGGCGCGGCAGAGCGGCCCCGGGTGCGGTCGGCGTAACCGGCGGGCTGCGGCGACATGATCGCACGACTCCAGCTCCTGGTTCTCGGCGCCATCCTGGTGGTCGGTGCGTTCTCCACCGGGGCGGACTTCCTCTTCTTCCTGGTCTACCTGCTGCTGCTCGTGGGTGGCGGCGCGTACGTGGTGACGCGACTGGGGCTGGCCGACCTGGAGGCGGGGTACGTGCTGGGCCAGCTCCACGGTTCGGTGGGCGGGCAGCTCCGCGTGACCTATACGCTGCGCAACGTGAGCTACCTGCCCAAGCCGTGGCTGGAGATCGAGCACGCCTCCACGCTGCCGGTGCCGCTCCCCGGCCGGGCACTCGCGCTGCCGCCGCGCGGGGAGCGCTCCTGGCTCACGCGCGTTCCTCTCACGCGGCGGGGGCACTTCCGCATCGACCCGCTCCAGATCCGGACCAGCGACCCGTTCGGGCTGTTCGAGGCGTCCGCCGGCGTGGGCAGAGGCGCCACGCTGGTGGTGTACCCCCGCGTGGAGCCGCTCCCGTTCTGGCGCGTGCCGGCAACCTCGCTCGAGGGTACGCACGCCAGCCGCGAGCGGACGTTCCAGACCACGCCGCTCGTCACGTCGGTACGGCCCTACGTGCCGGGCGACGCCTACAACCGGATCCACTGGCCCACCACCGCCCGCCAGCAGGAGCTGTACGTCCGCGAGTTCGACCTCGAGCAGGCGGCCGACGTCTGGATCTTCCTGGACCTCGACCCCACCTGGCAGGCGGGACGGGGCGACGAGTCCACGCTCGAGGCGGCGGTGCGCGTCGCGGCCGCCATCGGCGCCAAGGCGCTCTCGGAGAACCGCGCCGTGGGCCTCACGTCCGCCGGTCGCCAGCTGCCGGTCCTCCCTGCGGATCGCGGCCCGAGGCAACACCAGAAGCTCATGCAGCTGCTGGCCGCAGCACAGGCGAACGCCACGGTTCCGCTCGTGGAGATCCTGGTGCACGGCCTCGGCAGGCTGCGGCGCGGGATGACGGCGCTGGTGATCACGCCGTCGCTCGACCCGACCTGGATCCGCCCGCTCTCCTCGCTCCGTCCGCGCGGCGTGGGCGTGGCGGTCTGCCACCTCGACCCCGCGGCGTACGCTGCCGTCGAGGCCCACCCCGACGGCCGGCGTGAGGATGACGACGCGCAGGCAGAGCGGCTGCGGGGCGTCCGGGCGATGCGCCACACACTGGCGGAGTACGACCTCCAGGTCCACGAGATCGTGCCACGGACACGCCTGGGGGAGCTGCTCGTCGCGCCCGGGCTGGCGTCGACCCGGAGGCCCGCGTGATGGCCGGCAGGCGGGACCCGGAGCGCTCGCTGCCGACGCGGCCCGCCGAGGGCTGGCTGAGCGTCCTCGCGCTGCTCGTGATGTTGCTGGCGCTGGGCTACGCCGTCGACAACGCGCACTGGGCGGGGTGGGTCCGGGGCACGGGCGTCAGCCAGACGGAGTTCCTGCCGTCGGCGCTGGTGCTCGGCGCGGTGTGGGGCCTGGTCGGCGCGAAGCTGGGCTGGCACCCGCTCCTGGTGCACGTCGTGGGGGCCGTCCTCGGGTCGGCCTTCGCCATCTACGCCGTGGCCGGGATCATCCCGCCGGTGGCCGGGGCCACGCTCCCGTCGCACGACCCGTTCCGGCTGGCGAACCTGGTCGCGTCCATCCAGTTCTTCCTGCGCGACGTCTTCATCCGGCAGGTGCGCTCCGACCAGACCTCGGCATTCCTCCTGGTCGTGGCCTCCGTGGGGTGGGCGAGCGGGCAGTTCGCGGCCTTCGCCGTGTTCCGGCATCACCGGCCGATGAGCGCGGTGCTGTTCCTCGGGCTGCTGCTGCTCGCCAGCATGTCGCTGACCCTCCAGCACCAGTACCCGTACCTGGTCGTCTTCGCGGCCGCCGCGCTGTTCCTGCTGGTTCGCCTGAGCCTGGCCGAACAGCGCCTTCTCTGGGGACACACGCGGCTGGGCGACGAGAGCGCCGCGTTCTCGCTGTACCTGCGCAACGGGGCGACCTTCACCGTGGTCGCGCTGCTCGGCGCGATGGTGCTGACCTCCGCGGCCAGCTCAGACCCGCTGCGCCCGTACTGGACGAACAGCGCGGACCAGTTCTACTCGTGGGCGACGAACTTCGATCGGTTCGCGAGCGGCATCGTGGCGCCGATCCGCGGGCCCTCCGGGCTCTTCACGACGTCGCAGACGATCCAGGGCTTCTGGCAGTCCTCCGCGGACCTGGCGTACGAGATCAGGACCAGCACCGGCCAGGGGTATTACTGGCAGGGCGCCACGTACGACGACTTCGATGGGCACACGTGGAAGCAGAGCAACCCCTCGACCACCGGTCCCATCGCCGCCGGCCAGCCCGTGCTCGCGGGCAGCAGCGACCAGGTCCTGCCGGGCAAGCAGTACCAGGACGTGACCGTCACGGTCGCACCCGTCGACGTGGGCGACCCCACCGTGCTGTCCCCCCAGACCCCGTACACGGTCTCGCTGCCGGTCCAGCTGCAGACGGCCGCGGCCGGGGGTCCGGTCGACGATCTGCAGCTCGGCGCCTCGCTGCCTGACGGTGGTTCGTACCAGGTGACGGCGCTCGTGCGCAACGGGGTCGTGGACGAGGTGACGGGCAACGAGCTGGCCGCGGCGGGCACCGTGTATCCCGAGTGGGCCAGGCGGTACATCCTGATCGAGCCCGGCAGCATCGGGCCCATCGTGAAAGCGGACGCGGATCGGATAGTGGCGAGGCTCCCGTCCAGCCGTCGCGACCCGTATCACATCGCGCAGGCGCTGCAGGACTGGCTCTACGGCGGCGGCAACTTCGTCTACGAGACGGACGTGCGCGGGGTCTGTGCGCCCGGGATGCCCGTGCCCGATTGCCTGCTGACGAGCCGGCGAGGCTACTGCGAGTACTTCGCCACGACCCTGGTGATGATGCTGCGCACCCAGCAGATCCCCGCGCGCTACGTGCTGGGGTACCTGCCCGGGCGGCCGGCCGGATCCGGCGTGTTCGAGGTCGACCGCAGCGCGGCCCACGCGTGGGTCGAGGTCTACTTCCCCGGCTACGGCTGGGTTCGCTTCGACCCGACTCCAGGGAACGCGACCAACGGGCAGCGCCCGACCGACCTGCCCGCCGGCCCGCCCGTCCCGACGCCGAGCGCCAGGCCAGGGGCGAGCGCCACGCCCCGCACCGGCCCCACCTTCGTGCCGGACAACGGCGCGAACGGCGGCAACCCGCGGCGCCGCCTGCCGAACGAGGGCCAGGGGAACGGCGCCGGTGGGGTGGGAGGGGCCACGCAGGGGCCGCTCTCCCTGGCGATCGGCGTCGCGCTGATCGCGCTGGCCCTGCTCCTGGTGGTGTGGGCGAGGTTGCGGTGGGGGACCTCGAGCAACCCCGCCGTCGCCTACAACGGCGTGGCCCGCCTGGCCGCCCGGTTCGGGTATGCGCCGCGCCCGGCCCAGACGGTGTACGAGTACTCCTCGATGCTGGGCGAGGTCCTGCCCTCAGCGCGCCCCGATCTCGAGGTCGTCGCGCGCGCCCGGGTGGAGGCCACGTACGGGCACCACGCGCTGGGGAGCGCCGGGACCGCGGCGCTGCGCCGCGCGTACGGACGGCTCCGCGTGCGGCTGCTGCGGCTGGCGTTCCGGTACCGGCCGCACGGGAGATAGGCCGGAGCCGCGTCAGGGGGTGCGGTCGCTCAGAGGGTGCCGCCGCGGTCCTGGGTGGCCGCGATGTCCGCCCCGGGGCCGAGTGGGGCCAGGTGCTCGAGGAGGTTGTGGGCGCGCAGTGCGGGGCGACGGTTGCGGATCTCGACCACGGAGACGCCGCAGAGGCCGAACGGGAAGCGCCAGAACGCGTCGAGCGGGAGATCGAGCAGCGCCAGGACCAGCACGCGGAGGATCCCCTCGTGCGCGACGACGATCATCCACGGTCCACGCTGGACCGAGCCGGCCTCGGGCGGCGATGCCCGCTGGCCGCCCGAGGCCGCGGCCATGCCCAGGAGGTCGGCCACGAACGACCTCGCCCGGGCGTCCGCATGCTGCAGCGACTCACCGCCGGGCGCATGCACGTGGACCGGGTCGCGCCGCCATCCGGCGCGCACGTCCCGGTAGCGCGCGCGCACCTCGGCACCGGTCAACCCTTCCCACTCGCCCTGCCCGATCTCGCGCAGCCGCTCGTCCGGCCGGGCCTGCAGCGCCGGAACCCACCGCTCGGCGATCGGTGCGGCGGTCGCGGCGGCGCGCCGGAGCGGGGAGTGCCAGCAGCCCTGCGGCCGTCCGCCCGGCACGGGCAGCGCGGGCGATGCCTGCGGCTCCACCAGTCTGCTTGCCACGAGGGCGACCTGCCGTTCGCCGAGGGGCGAGAGCGGGGGATCCGCGCCGCCCTGGACCCGCCCTTCGGCCACCCAGGTGGACTCGCCGTGGCGGACCAGGACGAAGGTGGCGTCGAGGCCGAGCGGAATGGCCAGCTGCCGGTCAGTCACCGACATCCAGCCGGATGAGCCACAGGTCCAGGACCTCGGGATCCGCCCGGATGGCCGCGGCGGCGGCGTCCGGCACCGGGTCATCGAGCGCCAGGATCATCTTGGCTTCCTCGCGGGGACCGCGCCGTGCCAGGTGCATGGCGCTGATGTTGACATCGTGCTCCCCCAGGATCAGCCCGATACGGCCCATGGTGCCCGGGCGATCCCGGTGGCTGGTGACCAGCATGTGCTGCGTGGGGGCCATGTCCACCCAATGGTCACCCAGCCGGACGATCCGCTGCTCCCCCCCGGCGACCGTGCCGCCCACCGCCGTCGCGCCCGTGAGCGTGACCAGCGATGCGAACGGCCCTGCGTCGGGCAGCTTGCGCTCGATGAGGGCCATCCCCCGGGCCCGGGCGATGGACGGCGCGTTGATCTGGTTCACCCGCTCCGTGGTGCCCACCTCCAGGAGTCCACGCAGCACCGCCGCGGCCAGCGGCCCGGTCTCGTGGGCCGCGAGCTCGCCGGCGACCTCGAGCGTCAGCTCGTCGGCCGGTTCGGGTGCGAGCTGCGCGTACAGCTGTCCGAGGGTGACCGCGAGCGGAAGGAAGGGGGCCAGGGCCTGGGCCGTCTCCGGTGTGACCAGCGGCGCGTTCACCGCGTACAAAGCCGGCCGCCCATCGAGTACGTCGAGCACCTGCTCGGCGGCCTCGACGGCGACCCGCACCTGCGCTTCGGCGGTGGAGGCGCCCAGGTGCGGCGTCAGGACCGTGTTTGGCGCGTCGAGCACCGGCGAGCCGGTCGGGGGTTCCGCCGCGTACACGTCGAGTCCGGCTCCGGCGAGCCGACCCTCGCGCAGCGCCTCGGCGACGGCCGCCTCGTCCAGGACCGACCCGCGCGAGACGTTGAGCAGGAACGCGGTCGGCTTCATCCGGGCGAGCTGTGGCGCGCCGATCAGCCCCCTGGTGCTCCTGGTGTTCGGTACGTGGAGGGTCAGGACGTCCGCCGCCGCAAGCACCTCATCGAAGGAGCGCACGGTTACCCCGTGATGCGCGGCGGCCTCGGCGGACACGAATGGGTCGTGGCCGATCACCTCCATCTGGAGTCCGCGCGCGCGATCCGCGATCGCCATCCCGATCTTGCCGAGTCCGACGATCCCCAGCGTCTTTCCGCGCAGCTCGACGCCGGTGAACGCGCCCCGCTTCCATTCGCCGCGACGCACCGACGCGTCCGCCGCAGCGACCCGCCGGGCGAGCGCGAACATCAGCGCGATGGTGTGCTCGGCCGCGGCGACGGTGTTGCCGGTCGGCGCGTTGACCACCACGATGCCGGCCCGTGTCGCGGCGTCCAGGTCCACGTTGTCGACCCCGACCCCGGCCCGGCCGATGACCGCCAGCCGCGATCCGGCGGCGATCGCCTCCGCGTCGACCTTCACCTGGCTCCGCACCATCAGCCCGTCGTACTCCGGGAGCGCGGCGAGGAGCTCCTCGCGTGACAGCCCGGTGCGGACGTCGACCTGGTGGTGGGCGCGGAGGAGTGCCACGCCCTCGTCCGCGAGCGCTTCCGCGACGAGCAGCCTCATGATCGGACTCCCGTCTCGGCGGCGGCCGCGGCAGTCGCCACGTCCGCCGCGCGTGCCGCGGCCGCCAGCGAAGCGCCGCGGTCCACCGGCCTTCCGGCGGCCAGCAGCGCCTCCTCGAGGATGTCGAGCGCCGCGAGGATCTGGTTGACGCTGACGTGGCCGAGGTGCCCCACCCGGAAGACCAGGCCGGTCAGCTTGCCCTGGCCGCCGGCCAGCATGAGCCCGCGGCGTCGAAGGTCGGCGTTGAAGGCCTTCCAGTCCAGGTCGGCGGGGACGTGGGCCGCGGTGACGGTGTTCGAGGCATGGGCCGGATCGGCGAAGAGGCGGAAGCCGAGGGCCTGCAGGCCGGCGCGCGTGGCGGCGCCGCAGGCCGCGTGCCGCGCGAAGACCGCCGGGTAGCCCTCCGCCTCGATCAACCCGAGCGCCACGTCCAGCTGGAAACACACGCTGACGGGCGGGGTCCAGGGCGTGGAGCCCTTCTCGGCCGCATCGCGGTGCGCCTTGAGGTCGAGGTAGAAGCGGGGCATGGTCGCGCGCTCGGCGGCGGCCCAGGCGCGCGGGGACACGGAGAGCATGGTCAGTCCCGGCGGGACCATCCAGCTCTTCTGGGATCCGGTCACGACCACGTCCAGGCCCCAGGCGTCCGTCTCGAACGGCACGGCGCCGAGGCCGCTGATCGCGTCGACCAGGAGCAGCGCCTCGGGGGCCGCGGCCCGGACCGTCGCGGCGAGCTCCGCGACCGGGTTCGTGACGCCGGTCGACGTCTCGTTGTGGGTGAGGAACACGGCCACCGGGTCGTGTCCCTGGGCGCGCATCTCCGCGATCGCCTGCCGCACCGCGTCCGGCTCGGCGGCGCGCCCCCATTCGACCGGGAGCACCGTGACGTCCGCCCCGTACCGCGTGGCGATCCTGGCGAACCGGTCACCGAACGCGCCGATGCTGACCGCCAGCACCGGATCCCCCGGGGAGAGGTGGTTCACCACGGCCGCCTCGAGTCCGCCGGTCCCGGAAGCCCCCACGAGGAGGACGTCGTTCGAGGTGCGGAAGCCCCGCTGCAGAGCGGGCACCACGCGCCCCATGAGGGCGGCGAACTCGGGTCCGCGGTGGTTGACCATCTGCCACGCTCCGGCTTCCCGGACGGGATCGGGCAGCGGGGTGGGTCCCGGTACGCGCAGATGCGCTTCGAGGTTGGCCACGGTGTGCTCCCAGTGCGGCGTGGGGGAGGAGCGCGGCCCCTCGCCGGCGGGAACGCGCGGGACGATCCTACGGACGCTTGACGGGCTGCGTCCAGTGAGGCATATATGGGTGCATATGACAACCACCCGGCGGACGACCATCCTGCTGTCCACCGACCTGCTCGACCGCCTCGATCGCCTGGCTCGCTCGGCGGGCCGGACGAAGACCGCGCTCATTGCCGAGGCGATCGGCGCCTACCTCGATGCGTCCGAGACGCCCCGCGGCCCACTTCCGTTCATCGCGATCGGGCGGAGCGGGCACGGCCGGCTCTCCCTCGACGCCGGGCGGATCGCCGCGCGAGAGATGGGGACCACGCGGCGGTGACCGCGCTGCTGGACGTGAGCGTGGTGGTCGCGGCCGCGGATCGCGCCGACCTCAACCACGCCGCCGCCGCCGCCTGGTTCGAGGCGGCCGCCGAGCCACTCGCCATCGGCGCGGTGACGCTCGCGGAGTGCGAGCACGTCCTCCAGCGCGCGCTCGGACCCGTCGCCGCGGATGCGTTCCTCGGCGCCGTCATCGGCGGCGCGATCGACCTGGTGGCGCCGACCCGCGCCGACCTCGAGCGGGCCAGGAACCTGCGCACGCTGGCCGTCGACCCGCGGTGTTCGCTCGCCGACGCGCTGACGGTGGCGCTCGTCGAGCGCCTCGGAGTGGCCCGGGTCGCCACGTTCGACCGGCGGCCGTACTCGCTCCTGCGCTCCGTCTCGGGGGCGCCGTTCCAGCTCGTCCCGTAGCAGGCTCCGGGGCTACACTGCGGGCGTGCCGCGCCGTCGCCCCGAGCCCGAGACGTCCTCATCGCTCTTTTCCACGACAGGACTCGCGCCGTACGGCGAGCATCCGGCCGCGCCGCCGCCCGTCTCGCCGTCGCTGGCCGCTCCGTCGCCTGCTCCGCGGCCAGCCGCCCACCGGCCGGTCGCCGAGCACCAGCCCCTGGCCGCACGGATGCGTCCCCGGACACTCGACGAGTTCGTGGGGCAGGCACACCTGGTCGGGCCGCAGGGCCCCTTCCGACGCTTCGCCGCCCGCGGCTCGCTTCCCAGCATGGTCCTGTGGGGCCCGCCCGGTAGCGGCAAGACCACGCTGGCACGCCTGATGGCCGCCGCCGCGGGGGCCGAGTTCCGCACGCTCTCGGCGGTGATGAGCGGCGTCGCCGACGTGCGCGCCGCGATCGCGGAGGCGCGAGCGCGCCGGGACTCGGGCGAGTCGAGTGCCCCGAGCGTGCTGTTCATCGACGAGATCCACCGCTTCAACCGGGCCCAGCAGGACGCGCTGCTGCCCCACGTCGAGGACGGCACGGTCACGCTGGTGGGCGCCACCACCGAGAACGCGTACCTCTCGGTGAACCCGCCGCTGCTGAGCCGGATGCGCGTCTTCCGACTCGAGCCGCTCGGCGACGACGAGATCCGGGCCGTGATCCTGGCCGCGCTGGTCGACGCCCGCGGCATGGCGGGCCACGTCGCACTCGCCGACGATGTGCTCGGGCTCCTCGTCCAGATGTCGGGCGGCGACGCCCGCCAGGCGCTCAACCTGCTCGAGTCCACGAGTGCCCTCGCGGACGCGGAGGGTATCCGGGACGGGGAGGGGAGGACCGCCCCGCGCCGCGAGGACCTGGAGGCGGCCGCGCAGCAACGCGCCGCCGCGTACGACCTGGTCGGCGACCGCCACTACGACACGATCAGCGCCTTCATCAAGAGCGTCCGGGGCAACGACCCGGACGCCGCGCTGTACTGGCTGGCGGAGCTGCTCGTGGCCGGCGAGGACCCGCGCTTCATCGCGCGCCGCCTGATCATCCTGGCCAGCGAGGACGTCGGGAACGCGGAGCCGCGGGGGCTCCAGCTGGCGGTGGCCGCGTCGCAGGCGCTGGAATACGTCGGGCTGCCGGAGGCGCAATATGCGCTTGCCCAGGCCACCGCGTTCCTGGCGGCCGCCCCCAAGTCGAACCGCTCGGGGCGGGCGTACTTCGCGGCGAAGGCCGACGCGGAGGCGCTGGCGCCGCTGCCCGTGCCGCTGCACCTCCGGAATGCCCCGGTGGCCCGCATGAAGCGTCACGGCATCGGCCTCGGCTACGAGTACCCCCACGACTACCCGGGTGCCGACGTCGACCAGCAGTACCTGCCCGACAAGCTCGCCGGCAAGCGCTACTACGAACCGTCGGACCAGGGGTTCGAGCGCCAGCTGGGCGAGCTCATGGAACGCCGGCGCGAACGGCGACGGAGCGGTCGGTCGGGCAGCGACGGCGGGTCGTGAGAGGGCGACTTGCCGTCGGTCGAGAGTGCATGCCATGGTCTGCTACCATCACCATGAAATGCGGAATGTGGTGGAGCGTTCTCGACTCGACCGCCAGGGACGTCTGGTCGTCCCCGCACGAGTGCGGGCCGCTGCCGGACTGACGCCGGGCACCGCGCTCGCCGTGCGCGTCAGCCATGGTCGCGTCATCGTTGAGCCGCTCGATTCCATCGAGCGGAAGATGTGGCGGGCGGCTGCGCGTGCGCGGCCAGGCGACGCTACCGCCGAGCTTCTCGAGGAGCGGCGTCGAGAGGCCGAACGGGAATCCCCCGCGTGACGACGACGGAGGTCATCGTCCTCGACGCGTCGGCGATCGTGGCCTACGCTCGCAACGAGCCGGGCGCGCAGGTGGTCGCCACGCGCCTGCGGAGCAGGGGACGGGTGCTCGTCTCGGCGGTGAACTGGGCAGAGGCGGCCGGCAAGCTCCGGGAGTACCGGATGACGCCTGCCATCGTCCGCCACGCGTTGGCGGCGGTCGACGCCGAGATCGTGCCGTTCGCCGAATCGGACGCCGATGCGGTGGCCGAGCTGGCGCCCCGGACGCGCTCGCTCGGTCTGTCGCTCGGCGATCGAGCGTGCATCGCACTGGCCATGTCCATCCGAGCGCCCGCGTTGACGGCAGAGCGAGCGTGGAGCGGTCTCGGCGTGGACGGACTCGTCGTCGAGCAGATCCGCTAGATCAGCCGAGGCTTCTCGGCGGTCGGCGCCAAGCGCCGCATTGTCGAGCAGCAAGTGACGATCGCGCTGGCGCGGCCAGCCCCGGCAACCGCGAATGGGGCTACATTGACGAGAACCCGAGTCCGACGCAGGCGTACCTCAACGGCAGCGCGGCGAGCTGTGGCGAGCGGCTCATAGCCTTCCTGCGAGCGCGCGGGATCGGGTGGGTCGCGTGCTGGTGGGACGACGCGTGGGAGCCGCCGCTGCTCGCGCCCGGCCGCCGACGCCACGGGGGCCAGAGCCGTGGCCTGCGAAACGTGAGCACTCGCTGTTGGCGGCGCCGATGGCTCCGGCTCGGCAATTCGATTCCTCGGCCCGTCAGACCGGACTGAACCCGCTTCGATACGGCCACGATCGTTCGATCGTGGAAACCTTGTCGGGCTCGCCGCGCGTCGGCAGCAGCTTTTCGGTGCGGCGGATTCAACCGGTGGCCGCAACGATCTCTGCGAGCTTCTCTGATGGTGACAGGTAGCCAAGGGTCTTGCGCGGCCGGCCGTTGAGGCTCCGCTGGATGTGACGCAACTCGGCCGCGCTGACACG